>NZ_JALKBZ010000099.1 GCF_023227765.1 Fuchsiella alkaliacetigena | reverse complement strand
GATTGCATCCTACACAATTGTAATCCTGTGAAATTGTGGTCTATAGTTAGTTTTGTATAGATTTTTATAAGCAGGGAGAATTTATGAATAAAAGTTTCGATTTCAAGATACTTTCAGCCTTGATTATAATGCTACTTTTAACTTCTTTATTGGTAGTTAATACTCAAGCCTTAGAACCTGGTGAAGAAGGAGAAATTGACTGGGATGAAGGGGTAATTATTATCGAAGGCTTTGGAGCTCCTCCAGAAGATGCTAGAGGAGCTCAAGCTCAGCTGTTAGCTCAGCGGGCAGCTAGAGCTGATGCTTATCGAAATGCTGCTGAGTTTATGGAGGGAGTTAATGTTAGTAGTACTACTACTGTGGAAGAGTATGTAGTTACTAGTGATAAGATAGCTACTGAAGTAGAGGGGTTAATTGAGGGGGCGGAGGTTATTTCCGTAGAGTACGGGCCCGATGATGTTTGTAATTTAAAGCTAAAGGTGCCTCTAGCGGGAGAACAAGGTCTGACCTCTTTTTTAGAAGGTACAGCTAAGGAAGATGCTCCTGCTCATCCAGACCGGGAAGATGAGGTAACAACTCATCCTGAGCCCGATTTAGAGCAGTATGAGGAAGAGGATATAGAAATAGAAGAGGAGCCTGCTGAGGAGTATACTGGTTTAATTATTGATACTCGAGGTCTAGAAGTGAATACGGCTCTTTATCCACAGGTATTTGATTCCGCAGGACATTTGCTCTATGGCCCTACTACAGTTGACTTAGATGAACCTAGCACTTCTTCTTTGGTTGCTTACTCTCGCTCACAAACGGAGGCTGAGGAGATGGGTAGAGTAGGTGATAATCCTTTGGTAGTGGAGGCTACTAGTGTAGTCAGTGGAGAAGAAAGAGAGCCGGTTGATGTAATTCTTGATAAGGAAAGTGCTCAGTATTTTTTAGAGGCTGATGGTAATAGTGGAATTGTTGATCAGCAAGCAGTTGCTTTTATTATTGATTAGAAAGGAGAATTAGAAATGAAGAAATACTTAGTACTCTTTTTAGTTATTGCTATGTTAGCAACCATGGTTTTGCCAGCTCCTGCTATAGCTGATGATGATAGTTCTGATCGACGTATTAAAGCAGCTGGGGCAGCAGCGGTAGTTACAGGTACTTTTTTTCTAGGTCGTTATCTGTATAGAAGATCTCAAGCTAGCAGTTATTATGATGCTGCTCAACAACATGCTGAAGCTGGAGAATGGGATAAAGCTGTAGAAGCCTATCAGAGTTCCTTAGAGGCTAGAGATGGTTATGAAGATGCTGAAGAAAGGCTGGCTGAAGCTCGTGATGAAGCAGCCAAAATGTTTATTAATCAGGGAGATGAAGAGAAAGAGGCGGAAAGATACGAAGAGGCTATTGATTATTATCAGCAGGCTTTACATTATCAATCTGATTCAATAGAGGCTCAAGATAGATTAGACACTTTAGCACAAGATTTGGTGGGGGTTCATTATCGGCGCGGTTATCAATACGAGGTGCAGAATAGATGGGAAGAAGCCTATCAAGAGTACCAAAAAGCCTATCAGTATAATTTAAGTTATGAAGACTTAAATGATCGTTATTATAGAGCTAAAGCTAGGGTAGATGATGATCTGCCTATGCGGGCCCTGATATTTATTGTTGATCAAAGTGGTAATGTGGATTTAGAAAGACCTTTGCTAAATGCCTTACAGTCGGAACTAGAAGGAGTAGTTTCTTCGGATTTCTATATGTTGAGTCGGGCCCAAGTTCAAGACACAATGGATGAACAGGCAGCTGCCTTAAGTGATACTCGAGATAAGAGCTTAGCTATTGATTTGGGTCAGATTATAGGAGCTGATGAAATTTTAATAGGAGAAATTACTGATGTTTATGAAGGTCGAAGGAGCCCAAGGATTGATATTAACTTGGAGCTTTATCAGGTGGAAAATAGAGATTTAATTGAAGAAATAGAATATACGCATAGATTTGATAGCGATCTAGGAAAAGATGAGCTAAATGACCATCTTTCAGAGTTGGCTAAAGAGTTAGTAGAGGATTATTTCAAATAAATAGCTTTGAGCAGTCTCTCCATAATATGGAGAGACTTTATTTTTGTGTACACTTTATAACTTTAGATAATTTTAATAGCCGGTAGATAAATTAATGTTTTTCTTATAAAAATTTTCTTATAAAAATATCAAAATTGCCTTTTAAAATTAATATAAACTAGAATCTTTTGGAGGGGTAAAATGAAAAAAATTTTTATTCTGATTTTAGGAGTCTTTATGCTAAGTTTTACTTTTTTTAATTATAATCCTGTTCAGGCAGCTGCACAAGAGGTAGTAGTAGAGGAATCTTTAATGGGAGGAGAGTTACCAGAGGAAGCACCTGAAGAAGAAGCACCAGAGGATGAAGAGTTACCGGAAGAACCACCAATGGAAGAGCCACCGGAGGATGAAGGGTTACCGGAAGAACCGCCAATGGAAGAGCCACCGGAGGATGAAGAGTTACCGGAAGAGCCGCCAATGGAAGAACCACCAGAGGATGAAGAGTTACCGGAAGAACCACCAATGGAAGAGCCACCGGAGGATGAAGGGTTACCGGAAGAACCGCCAATGGAAGAGCCACCGGAGGATGAAGGGTTACCGGAAGAGCCGCCAATGGAAGAACCACCGGAGGATGAAGAGTTACCGGAAGAACCACCAATGGAAGAGCCACCAGAGGATGAAGAGTTACCGGAAGAACCGCCAAT
>NZ_JALKBZ010000098.1 GCF_023227765.1 Fuchsiella alkaliacetigena | reverse complement strand
TCTAATCCTTCGTAAACACTGCTATAATAAGTGTTTGCGTGGGGTCTGTTTACCTAGTAAGTGTCGAACTCGGGTATAATATATATCAAATAATGAGAAAAAGGTGTTATAAAATTGCAGGATCAAATATCATTTAATAATTCTAATTCTAAAAAAACGGAAATAGTTCACCACTTACTTCAATTGAAAAGCTATAATAACTTTAAAAAGCTCTTCAAAGGTTGTAGTGAAGCTAAAATAATTTGTTTTTGTGCCTCACCTGAGAAAATCAAGGAAACCTTTGATTTGTTAAATTTAGATAAATTAGAGATTATAGTAGGAAAAGATGTTGATCATAGAGAAAATCTAATAGGCAAAACAAAGCTAGCTGATAAATTAGAAAAATTGAAAGAAGAAGGTAAACTTTTAATTTACACTCTTAAAGAAAGCACTCCAGTAAAGATACATAATAAATGCTATATATTAAAGAAGAAAGACGAAGACGGTTTCTTAGTTTTTAATGGTTCACCAAACTTTAGTAAAAACGCTTGGGGCAGACAGCACGAAGCTGTTACAGTATTTAAAACTTATAAGGGTGAAGAATGTTATCAGCAATATATAGAGACTTGGGAAGATGAAAAGAAGTACTGTGAATTATTTTTAAAAGATTTAACAGAAGAGCTCAATAATAAGAGTGATGAACATGTTGGTTCTATGGAGCTTGGTTCTGAATTTGATAAAAAGTTTTTACAAGTTTTAAGAGAAGATTTTTATAGCCATTATTTTCTTTATAGTCTAGATAGTAAAGAGATAGACTGTATAATAGCAGCTACCACTCCGAGAGATGACTGGCAGTTAAGTGATGAAGAATTAGCTAAAGTTAACTCGGGCTTTACAGTAACAAGAATATCTACCGATAAAGACCATTGCTGGATATTGGCACTCCCTTTTCGTGATTATAGTGGTAAAGTACAGGGTTATATAAAAGCAGTCAGTGTCGGTAGGGATTGTATAAGTCTAATTGCTAATGCTAAGCAGAATATGTACACCTTAGGAATAGTTAGTGCTATATTAATCGCTATAATTATTTTTACTTTTTTAACTTATTCTCTTAAACCTATTGAAGAACTATTAAGAGCTACTAAGAAGATAGGAGCTGGTGATTTAAATTATAGAATTTCTTTTGATTCTATAAATAGTGAGTTAAATAAGTTAGCTCAGGCTTTCAATCAAATGGTAGCAAAACTCCAAAAATCTACTAATGAAAGAAAGGAATTATTAAAAGAGATACAATTAAAGGAAAAAAAGCGACAAGAACTTTTAAATAAGTTGATAAATGCACAGGAAGAAGAAAGAAAAAGAATTGCCAGAGAACTACATGATGAAACTAGCCAGGCCTTAACTAGCCTTAATCTCTCATTAAGTACTTTAAAAAAGGTTAGAAAAACAGAAGAATTCAACGATTATATAGCTATGATGAAAGATATTATATCTGAACTATTTAATCAATTAAATCAATTAGCTAAGCAACTTAGACCGGATGTATTAGATGATTTAGGTTTGAGTGCAGCAATTAAAAATTACGTAAAGACTTCCTCCCAATGGTGGAAACAAGAGATTGGGCTCCATATTGATGGTTTAGAAGACACACAGCTTTCTAAAGAAACAGAGATTGCAGTGTATAGAATTATACAGGAAGCTTTAACTAATGCTTTCAGGCATTCGAATGCTGCTAATATCAGTGTGATTATTGAAGTTAGAAATAAAGAGCTAAACATTATAATTGAAGATGATGGTTGTGGTTTTAATTTAAATGAAGCTATGTCAAATAAACAGAATAAGAAAAGCTTAGGTCTCTTTGGCATGCAGGAAAGAGCTGAACTATTAGATGGTGAATTAATCATTGAAACTGAAAAAAATATAGGAACTACTATTTATGTAAAAATACCTATTGTGGATAATTTTTAAAAAATAGGAGTGATAATTGATGATTGATGTCTTAATAGTTGATGATCATTCTTTAGTTAGAAGAGGCTTGAAAAATCTGCTTGAAAATGAAGATGATGTTGAAGTAGTAGGAGAAGCGATTAATGGTCAAGAATCATTAAATCTAGCTAAAGAATTAAATCCTGATATTATTTTAATGGATCTCTCTATGCCCGGAATTGATGGTATGGAAGCAACCCGAAAGATAACTAATGATAATCCAGAAATTAAAGTCCTTATCTTAACTGTACACGACGATGAAGAATATTTTAAAAAAGCTTTAAAGTCTGGAAGTTCAGGTTATATACTCAAAAAAGCAGCTGATGTAGAGCTTTTATCTGCTATTAGAGCAGTTTATCAAGGGGAAGCATTTATTTATCCGAAAATGGCTAAGATACTATTGGATGATTATCTAGATAATTTAAAAGAAGATGATAATACAAAGCAATCTCTGAAGGATAAGGATAAAAAAGAGGGAGATGAGAATTTAGTTGATAATTATGATTTATTAAGTAAAAGAGAAAAAGAAGTATTTGAGTTGTTTGCTCGCGGATATACTAACCAAGGAATAGCTGATAAATTAGTAATTAGTGTTAAAACGGTGGAAACCCATAAATCTAGAATGAGAAGAAAACTTAAACTTAGCAAGCGTTCAAAAATTGTTCAATTAGCTTTAAAAAAAGGTATTTTATAACCAAATTTATTATCGTAAAGGTTTGTAAGGGGATCCCCTTACAAACCTTTTTTATTTTGAAATATCAAAAAAACATCAATGTAAAAATAATGAGCTTAATGCTAATAAATCAACAAATACAAATATAAATTTATGTCCTTGCCCCCTATATTTTGGACAAGAAAAAACTATGCTTTTCTAACAGAAAATTGCTCTAATTTACTCGCTAAT
>NZ_JALKBZ010000097.1 GCF_023227765.1 Fuchsiella alkaliacetigena | reverse complement strand
TAGAGCTGTTAAGTCACTAATTTAATTTATCGAAAGAGGAGTCAAAAACTTTTACCTATAAAAACTTGACACAATCGTTTGCTTATTTATTTTTGACAATGATAATTAATTTCATTATAATATAAACAGGCTTTTATAGTTGGAAATCGAAACTAAAATTAAGCTTAAATTAAAGTTACTACTAAAGGTAGGGAGATTATAATGCAATCTAAACTTAGTACCTTGGGAAATAAAATGAACTTAATTAAAAATGGACAGTTAACTTGGCCTTTTTCGGCTCCAGCATTTATATTGATTCCGGTAATAATTATAGCCTTAGCTATGTCTTTACCTCTTTTTTATTTAATTATTCGCGTTTGGGGAGCGGAGGATTTTTTATCTTTATTGTTGCGGGAACAGACCTTAACTGTTTTATTAAATACTTTAGCTTTAGCTGGAGCTGTGACGGTAGCTACTATTGTGATTGCTGTTCCTTTAGCTTGGCTGACGGTGCGGACTGATCTGCCGGGACGGAGAATCTGGTCCATTTTAACTATGGTGCCGTTGGTAATTCCATCCTTAGTAGGTGGTTTTGCCTTTGTAAGTGCTTTTGGCTACGGAGGAATAGTTCATAACTTCATTAGTGATCTTTTGAATATAACTTATACTCCTGGTATTTATGGCTTTTTTGGGGCTTGGGCCGTACTTACTTTATTGAGTTATCCTTATGTCTTATTATCAGTACGAAGTGCTCTATTAGGAATGGAACCTTCGCAGGAGGAGGCGGCTCGGACTTTAGGTCAAACTCCTTGGCAAACATTTTGGAAGGTAACTCTACCTAAGCTCCGACCTGCTATTGGAGCCGGAGGACTTTTAGTGGCTCTTTATACCTTAAGCGATTTTGCAGCAGTTTCCTTATTACAGTTTGATTCTTTTACCCGGGTGATCTTTCTTCAATATCGAGGTTCTTTTAATCGTATTTATGCTGCTGTTTTAGCTTTAGTACTAGTGGTCTTAACTATGCTGATAGTTAGTGCTGAGATGTGGACTAGAGGTAAAGCTCGTTATCATAGTGTTGGTCGGGGGACTAAGGGTAAACTGATGAAGGTGAAGTTGGGCCCTTGGAAATGGCCGGCTTTCATTTTTTGTTTATTAATAGTGTTACTGGCTTTAGTTTTACCCGTAGGAGTTTGTATTTTTTGGTTAGTTCGTGGTCTAATACACGGAGAAGCCTTTGTATTTCGTTGGGAAGCAGCCTTTAATTCCTTTTATGCGGCCGGGATAGCTGCGGTAGTAGGAGTAATAGCTACTCTACCGGTGGCTATATTATCTGTTAGATATAAGAGTAAGTTAAGTGGAGTGTTGGAAAAGGTAGCTTATGCTGGTTATGCTCTACCGGGGATAGTAGTTGCCCTGTCTTTGGTTTTCTTTGGGTCTAATTATGCTACTTCTTTTTATCAGACTTTACCTTTATTGATTTTTGCTTACGTAATTCTCTTTTTACCTCAGGCAATGGGAGTCTTGCGTAGTTCTTTGCTACAGGTGGGCCCTAATGTGGAGGATGCTGCTTTGACTATGGGCTGTTCTAAACTGAAGGTATTATGGTCAGTGGTGATTCCGCTTATACGGCCCGGAATATTGACCGGAGCAGCGTTGATTTTTTTAACAACTATGAAGGAACTGCCAGCGACTTTACTATTAAGCCCGATTGGCTTTCGTTCTCTAACAACTGAGATCTGGAATGCTACTACTGAAGCCTTTTATACTCGGGCTGCTGTACCAGCTTTATTGTTAGTTATAATATCATTATTTTCTTTAGCAGTCCTTTTTGCACAAGAAGATAGAGAGAAAAACAGAGGATAGAGGATAGATAACAAATAAATAAAAGGGAGATGGAATTTATGATTATAGAATTAAATGAGATTACTAAAACTTATCCCGGGTGTGAGTCCCCGGCGGTTAAAGATGTATCCTTTGGAGTGGAAGCGGGAGAGGTATTAACTCTTTTAGGACCTAGTGGCTGTGGAAAGACTACTCTTTTACGTTTAATTGCCGGTTTAGAACGTCCTGATTCGGGGCAGATAATTATTAGAGATCAGGAGGTAGCTAGTTCAAAGTCTTGGATAGCTCCGGAAAAGAGGGAGATAGGGATGGTTTTTCAGGACTATGCGTTATTTCCTCACCTTAGCGTGGTAAAAAATATAGCTTTTGGTCTTAAGAATAAAAGTAAAGAAGAAATTCAAGAAATTTTGGAATTAGTAGGTTTGAAGGGTTATGGAAATAAGAATCCAGCAGAACTTTCTGGAGGGCAGCAACAGCGAGTGGCTTTGGCTCGGGCCCTAGTTAGAGATCCAGTAGTAGTGCTTTTAGATGAACCTTTTAGTAATTTAGATATGAATTTGCGGGAAAAGATGAGACGAGATGTAACCCGTATTATTCGCCAGAGCGGAACTACAGCTATTTTTGTTACCCATGATCAAAAAGAGGCTCTATCCATATCTGATAGAATAGTGGTGATGAATGAAGGTCAAGTCGAGCAGCAGGGAACTCCAAGAGAAATTTATGAATTGCCGCATACAAACTTTGTAGCTTCTTTTGTTGGTCAATCGAATATAATGGAAGGGACTATAGGAACTGATGAGGAGAGTGTTATTACTGAACTAGGAACTTTTCCTTGTCAACACACCCATGGTAAGGCAGCAGGAGAGAAAGTTACTATTTCGGTTCGTCCTGATAGTTTTGAGTTGGATTCTCAGGGATCAATTCAAGGAGAGATTGAAGATATTTTATATAAAGGCGAGACTATCGATGCTGTGCTTAATGTTGCTAATGATGAAATTAATCAAAGTCTTTTAGTTCATATCCATCCGGAGGTTAAAGTTAAAAATGGAGATCAGCTTTCTTTTCGGATACTGCCTCATTTTGTAGCAGTCATTGGGAAATAAAATGCAATTGATAACTGATTGTGATTAATTAATAGTTAAATTTAAAAGATATGAGATTAAAACTTTAAAGCAATATTGTTATAATGCTGCGTTGGCGCGGGAGGCCAAATGGATGTTTCCAAAGTAATGATTAGCTTCGCGTCAACGCTAGAAAAGTTTATTTTAGTACTTCTAA
>NZ_JALKBZ010000096.1 GCF_023227765.1 Fuchsiella alkaliacetigena | reverse complement strand
AGAGAAAGCCTGGTCAAATGCATTTTTATTTTTGAAATTTACATATTTTTCTTCACAACATTAGTCAGAGATCCAAATCTTTTTGATTTTTATACTTTACCATATCCAAATAAAGCTTGTCCCAATTTATTAATTCTAACTGTTGCTTAGAAAAGCTTCTTGGCTTATACACATCAGCTTCAACTTGATTTTGTAATTGAAGTATACCTACACTTCCCAACTTTTCCATCTTAGGTCTTAAATCAAGTTCTACTTTGCAGTTTTTATTTAATTTTAGTCTTATAAATTCATCTTTAGTAAAGCTAAACCCCTTCTTTACTTTGATGGTATAAAGATTCTTATTTAAAAACTCCTTATTCTCTTTAATTGGTAATCTGACTTCTTCCTTGCTTTTAGTGTCTATTCCTTCCTCTTCTAAATACTCTTTAAACTGTTCCATATAGTTTGCTTTTATACCAAAGATATTTAAAGTCTCTAAGAGTGCTATGTAGTCTGGATGATTTCTACTGTTAAAGAAAGCACTTCTCTTTAAAGAATTATTCAAACCTTTTAATCTGACTCCTCTTCCGAACAGCTGAATTATTTGCGAACCTTCAGTCCTACCCATATTCAATAATCCAATATTAGAAACTCGAAAACTGTTCCAACCTTCCGTAAACTTCTTAGAACCAATTAACATATTAATATTGGAGTTTTTATTATTTATATTTAAAAATAATGAGCTTGAAAAATCATCTTCTTTAACAATAAAACCATTATCTTCTAGTATGTTACCCAGCTTGGAAGCATTTCCAATGTTAATTAAAGCAAAGTAGTCTTCTACACCTTTTAACTTTAAACCAAGTTCACCATCACCGTTTTGGATCTTATGTAGCTCTAAATTTCCAGCTTGACTGGAAGTATTAAAGATTATTTCCATCATTCCCTGATAAATTTCTTCTCCAGTTAACTTTTCGTTTTTCAGATAAGGATATCTATCCTTTAATAAATCTCTATCATTTTCATCTACAAAGCCACTTTGGTTATTTAAAATAGTTTCAATTTGATCTATTATTTTACCTGAATTAGATAGGAAGTCTTCCATAAACGTTATGATAAATTCGATATCACTAACACTCTCTTTATCATCATTAGATAGATTGCCAGATGGAGCAATAACGGTATTCCCTACAAAAAGCAATAAAGGATTTTCCAGCTTATAATCTGTTAACTTTTCATTTTCATTCTTAAAATAGAGCTTTTGCTCATAAAAAGAAAGTAAATTAGCCAGTAAAAACTTATTATTGTATTCCGTCAGCTGAGCCTTTTTCAAATTAAGAATATTATAATCTTTCCCATAGCCATCTTTATAGAAGTACTTATAGGAATAATCGAAAATAATCGCCTTTGAATATTCATCTAATAGATTAACATAAAGTTCTTTTATTCGCTTTTGCTTTGATACAGGTAAATTATGTTCTACAAATTTTTGCTCTAGCTGATACAGGGACATATTAATATAAGTATTATTTTTATTTTCATTAAAAATATCTTCCCTAACTTCCGTAGGTAAATCTAAATCTCTTACCTTTTGGCTAAAATATTCTGATTCATTCTTCCATTTTTCAGAGCGATCCATTCTATTTCCAACTGCTTGGCCAAAGGTTGCACTATATTCAAATATAAATCCCTTCTCGGCTAACTGTTCTCGATTATCCTTCCAAACATCTCCACCACTTCCTTTATGGCCTTCGTCAACAAATACTAAGTTTCTACCTTCCAGTTCGCTTATTTCTATACTTTCACCCTCGCCCGTCTTTGTTTCTTTTAATTTAGTTACTTCAATTACGTAAATTTCTTCATCTTTAAGCAGGCCTCCGCCAATATTAGATAGGTGGTCAGCACTTATGTTGCTCTTTTCAAACTCTCCTAGATGCTGTTCACTTAATCCGCTATTAGGAGTAACTAAGATGATATTATCTATCTCTTGGTTGTTATATTTAAAGTACTGCAAATAGTTAATGTGCATAATTAATGTCTTCCCAGAACCGGTGGCCATATAATAGGCTAATTTATTTAAATCTCTATCATCAAATTTAGAATATTTATTTTTATCTCTGGATATTTCCTCATTTTCCTGTTCAACAAACTTATTTAATTCTTCTTGCAACAACTCTTTATTTGTAAAGTATCTATCTAAGAAAATCTCAGTAAATAATACAGCTAAATGTTGAAAGTATTTTAAAACAATTGGCTGATCCCGTTTTTCGTTAATATGATCAACATAATCTTTTATATTTTCATCATAGACTTCTAGTTTCTTTAATAACTTATCCTCAATATCTAAATTTGAAGATAATAATGCTTTCAATACATAACTTTTTCCCTCTTCATCAAAACCATCTTCAATATAGCGTGGATTAATAGCTTGGCGTAGTGTTTTGATATCTCTATCTTTAAAATCAGCAAACTCTTTTACTCCAAACAGTGACAGTAAATATCTATTCAAAATAGTTCTATTCTGTAATTTCATTTTATCACCTACCTTCCTTTAATTAGAGAATAATAGCTTATCAAATTGGTCTTCTATCAGCAACGAATCTGTAACGTAATTATCACCATTAATATAAATTTTATCGAAGTCATTATTAGCTATAATTTCTTCTTCAATAAACCTTTTATCTTCTTCTAAATTTAAATCTATAACTTTTCTCCAAATGACTATTATTTCTTCATTTTCTCGCTTACCAGTTACAACCTTATATTTTCTATTCTGAGATTCATAAATATCGAATTGCTTAATATGCAAGCCAATTAAATAATTAAAAGTTTCAATTAAATTCACTTTCTTTCTTTTTTGCTCTTTATCTTCTCTGATTTTCAATTCATAATTGAATGGATCTTCAAATTTTTCTATATCTAACAATGACTTTTGAGTTTCATAATCAAGCATATAATTAAGTAAATAATCATCAAGTTGACTAGTTAAGGTCATTTGTTCTCCTTCAAATTCAATATTATCTAGCGTATCTTCATATTGTTCTAAAATTTGATACCTAAATATATGACTATACCCTTCTTGAGATTGTGGTTTTCCATCTTTCCATTCTTTAGAGTACATTAGTTTTTGAATCCTTTTTTTAGTAACCTTATCAAAATAATTACCCATCTCTACAAGTATATATTTTCTTTCTCCATCATCCTCTTCGTTCAATTTCAAAGTAGCATGAGCTGTTGTTCCAGAACCAGCAAAAAAATCAACTATATTAGCTTTATGATCATTTTGAGTAGTAGCATGCAAGCATTCATATACATTATAAATAGATTTTGGAAAGTCAAATTCTTTGCTTCCTAATATATTATTTAAAAGTTTAGAACCATAAACATTAGAATTATATTTTTTATTTAACCACACAGTTTTATATCTAAATCTAGATTTATATCTCATAATAACTTTTTTATCATTAATTTCTTCACACTTTAATTCGTCTCTGATTTCTTCAACGCTTTGTCTTGCATGTCTCCATTTTCGTTCTACTCCATTATCATCTATTGGATATATAGTAATTGTACCATCTTCATTTTTTATGTTATCATCTTCAGGATGAAAGTCTTCAGCACAAACATCACCAAAATCAATAATTTTATTGTTTTTTACATAAATAGGATAAAAGCAATTTGCTGAATGCTCTCTTTTAGATTCTTCTCCTCCCCAATCTCTTAAAGGAACTTTATTTGCATCATCCCTTTCATATTTTCCAATATATTGCCCATTGTTAGGGAAAACAAAATAAGCATATTCATGTGTATAGGAAAAATTCTGGCCTTGAATTCCTCCTGGATTATGTACAACTGTCACACAAGTTTTTTCATAGTCGGGAAACATACTTTCTAATAATAAACCTAATTTTTCCTGTTCGTTTTCATCTATAGCAACTACTAAGACACCATCTTCTGATAATAAATTTTTAGCTAATGATAGCCTGTTTTCTATGAAAGATAGCCAAGAAGAATGTTTATAAGTATTTTTAGGCTCTTTAATTAATGTTGTGAAAAATAATCTCTGTTGTAATCGAAGTCTATTAGAAAATAATTACAATAGATTTC
>NZ_JALKBZ010000095.1 GCF_023227765.1 Fuchsiella alkaliacetigena | reverse complement strand
CGATTGCATCCTACACAATTGTAATCCTGTGAAATTGTGGTCTATAGTTAGTTTTGTATAGATTTTTATAAGCAGGGGAGAAATGAGTAAATTAAAAGATATAGAAGACTTTCTGCAACAGGTGGTTAATGCTTTTGCAGCTATTGTAGACTATGATATAAATATAGATGATAAAAATGATGCTTTAGTTGGAACCGGTAAATATAAAGCCGGAAAGTATAACTTAAGTGGAAAAGGTAATATAACTGCTTGTTTGCTCTCGGATGATTCAAAAAAGGACATACTTGTGGAAGATACTGTAAGTAGTATTTTTTGTGAAGAATGTCCAAAAAAGAAGTTTTGTTTTACTAAAGCAGCTATAGTATGCAGTATAATGTCTTCGGGAGAAAAGGTAGGAGCTATTGGTTTATTAGCTTCTAATGAGGAGCAAAGAAAGAGATTGGTTAATAATAGCTCAAAGTTAAGACTATTTTTACAGAATGTTGCTAATTTTATTTCCCTTGCTTTAGATGAGAGATTAATGAAACAGCAGATGAAGTTCTTAGCTGGTAAGTTTGAAGCAGTAATTAATTCTGTTCACGAAGGTATTATTGCCGTTGATGAAGGGGGAGAGATTACTCATATAAATCATTCTGCAAAAGAGCTTTTAAATATTGATAGCGATTGGGAAGGAAAGCATATTAATACTCTTTTTTTAGACCAAAAGCTAGACCAAGTTTTCAAAAATATGTTTGAAGATAACTCTAATTATTTTGAGAAGAAAATTGAATATGAGATGGAAGATAAGAGATTTACCTTGCTTTGTAATATTACCTTAATTAGTGATGATGATCAAAATAGAGGTGCAACTATATCCTTTAGAAAGTTAGATGAGATGAAGAAATTAGCTAATAAATTAGTTTCTGCTGAAGAATCATCTACCTTTAATTCTATTAAAGGGACTAGTAAGGAGATTGTAGATATTAAAAGACAAATAAAAAAGGTTGCTGCTACTGAATCAACAATTTTACTTAGAGGTGAGAGCGGGACCGGAAAGAGTATGTTCGCTCGGGCCATCCATGAAGAAAGTGATAGAAGTGATGGAGACTTTATTGAGATTAACTGTGCTGCAATTCCAGAATCATTACTTGAGACAGAGTTATTTGGTTATGAGGAAGGTGCTTTTACAGGGGCTAAAAAGGGAGGAAAGCCAGGCAAGTTTGAGCTTGCCGATAAAGGGACTATTTTTTTGGATGAAATCGGTGATATGCCTCTTCATTTTCAAATTAAACTACTCAAGATTATAGAAAGTAATAAGGTGCAAAGGGTAGGAGGAGTAGAATCTATTGACATTGATACTAGAATTATTGCTGCTACTCATCAAGATTTAGAGGAGATGGTTCAAAAAAATAGTTTTCGTAAAGACTTATTTTATAGATTAAATGTCATTCCAATCTATATTCCCCCTTTAAGAGAACGGGAAGCAGATATTTTATTGTTATTAAAGTTCTTTTTAAAAAAATATACTACTGAATTGGATAAAAGGATTGATAGATTTACAGCTAGGGCAAAAGAAAAACTACTTAATTATTCGTGGCCGGGTAATATTCGTGAATTAGAGAATGCTATTGAGTTTGCTGTTAATATGGAAGCTTTTAATCAAATTACAGTGGATAGCTTGCCTAAACAGATCGTAGATAGCAAATCTCAGCCTGAAGAAGAAGTTGATACAATTCCTACTATTAGTGAATTAGAAAAGGAGGCTATAATTAAGGCTCTAAAAAAATATGGTACTAGTAGTAAAGATAAAGAAAAAGCTGCCCAAGCACTAGGAATTAGTAAGTCAACCTTATATCGCCGAATTAATGAGTATGATATTAGCTTTTTAACTAAAATAATTTAAATTTTGTTTCAAGCTGAGATAAGCGTTGCAAGCTGACAATTACGAATGATCATTGATATAAAAGGAAAGCGGGACTTGCTTATTTCATTTTGAGATAATTATTTCTGAATCTATAAAACTTGTGAATTAAATAATGTCTTTGAAAGTATTCTCAGTCCTATTAGTTTAGGATTTATAAAGGGAAATAGCTTAATCTTAGTCTTTGGAATGGAAATTGCATTATTTGATTATAGTAGCAACTGATATATTTTTAATTAATTTTCTGGCTTATAAAAGAAAGCTAGGAGGTGTTAAAAAATACTAAAAGATTATCCTTGATTTTTGACGAAATTTGTAGTATGCTTTGAATAGTGTTAGTTATCACTTTCACAATACTAACTGATATTATCTATAATAACAAAGTATTAACAGGTTGGATATTATTGGTATATATCAGTTTTGTTGTGCCTAGTTTTTTAAGCACTTTTATAGCTAGGAAGGAGGTGCTAAATATGGATAGGTCGAAAGTGTTTTATTTAGTTATTGTGGTAATCTTAGCTGCTACTATGCTTATCACAGCTTGTAATGAAGAAGAAGCTATCAAGTGGAATGATGGTGAGTATATAGCTAAGGGTCAGGGCCATGTTGGAGAGATAGAGGTTAAAGTGGTAATAGATTCTAATAAGATTACTAAGGTTGAGATTCTAGAACATAATGAAACACCTAATATTGCCGCCCTTGCCTTTGACAATGTACCAGAAGAAATAATAGAAAATCAAAGTTGGGAGGTTGATACTGTTAGTGGAGCTACTAATACCTATGAAGGGATTATCGAAGCTGTAAAAACTGCTTTAGAAGAAGCTGCTGTTGAATAAAAACTAATCTTATAGAAGGAGGAGAAAAGATGAACTTTAAAAGAGTTTTATTGGTTTCATTTTTAATTTTGACCATGCTTGCTTTTGTGGCTTGTGAAAGCACCAACAAAGATGCTGCTGCACTTCCAGAATGGGATGAGACTTATGATGTTGTAGTTGTTGGGGGAGGTTTTGCTGGTCTAGCGGCCACATATAATGCGGCTGAGCACGGGGCAGATACTTTATTAATTGATAAAATGCCGATGCTAGGAGGTAATTCTCAGATTAATGGTGGGGTTTATGCTGCTTATACAAGTAAGCTTAACTTATCAGAAAAACTAGGTTATGAGCCTGATACTCCAGAAAAACATATTGAAGATACAATGGAGGGTGGAGATAATCTATCTGATCCGGCTTTAGTGAAAAATTTCGTATATGGGTCACCGTATTTTATTGATTTGATGTTAGAGAATGGTTTAGAGGTTAGAGACTCCCTTGCTCGTCCTGGAGGGCACTATTCTCACCGAACATTAACTACAAAAAATCAAACTGGTTATGATATTGTAGAAGTGCAGAAAAAGCTTGTAGACCAAAGTGGTGCAGAGGTTATGTTAGAGACTGAAATGGATCGTATATATCGTGAGGAAGGTAAGGAAGGAAAAGTTGTTGGAATTCGCGTCCAAACAAATGAGGGTACTAAAAATATAAAGGCTGAAAATGGTGTTATCCTGGCTACAGGAGGATTTTCTGGAAATGAAGAAATGAGGCAGATGCATGTACCTTGGATAGATGAGGATATGTTTGATACTAATCATGCAGGTGCTACTGGAGAAGGTATTCAGTTAGCTCAAGAAATAGGAGCTAATACAACAGATATGTCTCATATTCAACTGTATCCTTTTGCTAATCCTGAAAATGGTGTTTTAGATTCACCGGCTATTTTACCATTTAATGGCCCAGGAGCTGGTATAGTTTATGTAGATACAGCAGGGAATCGTTATGTTAATGAAGGTGGACGTCGAGATGAATGTACCTTTGCTGCTTTAGAAAGTGATGGATTTCCCACTTTCACAATTTTCAATAAAGAAATGTACCGAGAATTTGCTACTGACCAAGATATAGAGGAAGGTATTGAAAAAGGAAGAATCTTCAAGGCAGATACTTTAGAAGAGTTAGCAGATTTAATTAGTGCAGAAACTTATGATGGTCACAGTGTAGATATGCCAGGAGAAAATTTGGCAGCTACAATTGAAGCTCACAATAGTTATGTTGAACAAGGGGAAGATCCAGAGTTTGGTAAGGTGATAGACTCATCAATGATGACTATGCCAGAAGGGCCCTATTATGCAGTTCCGCAATGGCCTTCAGTGCATCATACTATGGGAGGACTTACAATTACTCCTCGGACTGAGGTGCGAGATGTTTGGGGCGATGCAATTCCAGGTCTTTATGCCGCTGGAGAGGCAACGGGTGGTGTTCACGGAACTAATCGTCTAGGTTCTAATGCTATTCCAGATGCAGCTGTTCATGGACTAATTGCAGGTCAGATGGCTGCTGAGGGAACTTTACCAGATTTTGTACCATCAGCTAATAGATAATTCATACGCGTCAACTTAGACCATAATTTTACAATTTAAAGTTTGAAATTTGAATTTTTACTTGCAAAAATACAAAAA
>NZ_JALKBZ010000094.1 GCF_023227765.1 Fuchsiella alkaliacetigena | reverse complement strand
TCTCCTTAGGATTTATTGTCGTTACTTTATTATACACAGAATTTAGTCCTTACGACAACTATCCTAACACATAGAGATTGTTAAGTTCTTGAAGAATAACTCCTAAAATAAAACTCACAACTTTTAATTAAAGCTTCTATATCCTGTTTACTATAAGATAAGAAATAATATAGTGGATTCAAATTGCTATCAAAATATATAGATTAATTTTCGCCAAATGAATCCAAGAAAATGTGTTCTGTCAAAACTAATAATTTACAAAATGATTCTTTTCATTTAGCTAGCAACTTTAGTCACTTACTCCTTAATTACCTGTAGATATGTACTAACAACCAATTTATTAAATTCTTTCATATTTAATTAATACTATATAACTCCAAAATTATCCTGCTTGATAAACAAAATATAAACAAATAAGACAATTTCCACTTAATAATCTGCCTAAAAAGCTTATCTTATTTCTGCTCATCATAAACCCTGCTTAACTCATCTATTATTTCTGTTAATAATCTCTGTAGTACTCTCTGTCATTACACCACAATTTTTTATACTTCGAAACGAAATTTTTGCGTTTCAAAGCAAATCTTTTTGCTATCAAACCTAACCTTTTTAGGTTGTTCTTTATCTTTTTTAAATCATCCTTTTCCAGCTCTGACTTAACCAGTTCTAAATTAAAATGATAACCTTCTATAACATAACCCAAATTTAACAAATCCTATTGAATTATAAGCATACTAACTCAATGCTGATAGATGTTATCCCAATTATTATTAGAAATCATTAAATTGATAAAAGATAAAGAAAAAGATTAAACAAATAAAAACCCTATGGAGCCACAATTAACTGGCCCATAGAGTTTTATCACCAACCCAATTTTAACCTACTTAATCTTCTCTCCTGATCATCAAACTCCACTTCCTCAACTTTAAAATAATCAGGATCATAATTACTACCGACCCAACTTTTCATATCTTCATAATCATCATGTTCAGGATCAGTTAATACTGCTAATAGTCTTTCATAGCCCCCAATTCCACCGAAGTCTTCTCGCGGACAGGCTCTAGCTCCATCTAAGCAGACTGGATACTCCTTCCCCTCTTGAGCAGGATTAACCTCTTCTAACTCTATTTCATGTTGCCAGTAATCTCCAAAATCATAAATGTAAGTTACTTCCTTATTTTGACTATCAAAATAATCAGCAGTCCTTTCTTCCCAACTGATCAAAAAATGCTCAGCACCATCCATATCTGGATAACTAATTTCTGTTTCTTTCTCAGTATCAGGATTCCTTATTTTAAATTCATGCAATTGATTGATTTTAATCTAAATTATCAAAGTTTTCTTCTGTAAATTTCTTCTTCTTTTCAAAGCCTGTTTCAATTAACATCAACATTTTAATTGTTATTCCAAGGCTTAATGTATCTTTATGCTTGTTTTCATTTAAAAAATTTCTAAAATCCTCATTATGCATTAATTTAATTAAAACTTCCCTTTCTTCATCAGATAATTTTTCTAATTCTTCGTTAAAAGCTATAGCTTGCTCTTTTCTTAAATCTGTTCTGCCAAATAGATAATCTAAAGTTTCATCAAAACAATCAGCAATTTTAATTAACAATTTCTTATTACGTGGCAGTCTTCTTCCACTTTCATAGCCCGCTATCGTCGATGCATCTACCCCTATCTCTTCGGCTAAATCCTTTTGATACATATCCTTTTCTTTGCGTAACTTGCGCAATCTTTCTTCAAAAGATCCCATTTTATTTCACCCTCTCTAAATAATTTTTAAGCTGTTTCATTTGTAATTATATAATCTATCTTCTCTTTATTCCAGTATTATAATATATTATTTAGTCCATTATTAAAACTTAAGTGCCTGTTGTAGCTTAAAAATTAAAAAATAGAATTCTAAATTTTCTGCTTATATTATACATTGCATCTGTCAATATGTCAATTAAATTAATTTTTTTTCTAAAAAAACTTGAAAAACTTCATTTTGAATGATATGATATTTTTAAGACTAAAAAACTAGATCAATCTGCATAGGACAACCTAGTCATATAATAAGATGTACTGGAGGCGATTTTTATGGCCTATAAAAAAATAGCAAAATGGGATAAAGATGGTGAGGATGAACCTCTAGACTTGGAAGATTTCTGCGAAAAATATAAGGATAAGTTAAAAAATTGGGATAATATGACCCAATCCGAAAAAAGATTGATTAAAGAATGCCTGGGAGCTTGATCTCCCAGCTCGTATGGACAAGCCTAAACTAAGTTTTGGACAAGAAAATTCCTCTAATTTATTTATTTACTTACTTCACATAGCTTTTTCATAATCCGACAATTAAAAAGTACATACTAACCTAATTTTTATTTATTTTTTGTCTGCCTACCATTTTTAACCATTAAGATAATGAATTACTCTATCTAATTAAATGTTTCTATATCACCATTGAATCTAATATATAAAAAATGTTATAATAAAATAACTTACTTAGGAGTGATAATGTGAAAAAAGCAGTTATATACGCTCGTGTATCAACCACTAAGCAAGCCGAAGAAGGTTCATCTATAGAAGCCCAGATTAAACAACTACAAAACTATGCAGTAGAGAATAACTACGATGTGATAGAAAGGTATGTAGACAGAGGAGAATCTGCTAGAACCGCAGACAGGCCGGAATTCCAAAGAATGATAAATGATATTAAAAACAATCCAGATGATTATGACGCAGTTTTAATTCACAAAACAGATAGGTTTGCTAGAAACAGAGAAGATAGCATAGTTTATAAGTCAATATTACGCAGAGACTGTGACGTAGACGTAATTTCAATAAAAGAAGATTTTGGCGATGGACCAGTCGCCAAAATGGTGGAAGGAGTATTAGAATCAGTAGCTGAATTCTATTCTGAAAATCTATCAAACGAAGTTAAAAAAGGAATGGAACAAAGAATCTCTGAAGGTAAAGTAGTTTCAGAACCTCCTTACGGCTATATAATTAATTCTCAAGGAAAGTTAGAAGTATATGAGCCAGAAGCTAAAGTAATTCGTTACATATTTTCCCAATATATCAAGGGAGAAGGTAGTAAGCAAATCTCTAGAGAATTAGCAAAAAATGCTGAAAATATGTTTGGGGAAGCTGGAACTAAAAAGAAGTCTATCGATAGAAAAATGAAATGGAGCACTCATGCCATACTATATATTATCAAAAATGAAACTTATATTGGTCATTACAAGTTTGGGGACAATAAAGTAACAAATAACCACCCAGCTATTATAGATAAAGAAGATTTCAAACTAGCACAACAACTTATCAAAGATCGAAAAAATAAACGCACTGGAAATAAATATGGAGATTACCTTCTAAGGGGTTTTATTAAATGTTATGAATGCGGTGGTAGCTTGATAAGACATGTCAAAAGAAGAAAAAGAAAGGATGGCTCCTTGTCTATTAGATCTTATGCTAGGTGTTCTAGGCATCAAAAGAAAGGAAACTGTTATTCTAACTTTCATACTATGGAATTTTTAGAAAATGAATTAATCGAATTCCTTAGAGAAGTCTCAAATTGCCATATAAACTTAGATAACATAAGTATCAATGCTAGTGATAAAACTAAATTACAAGAAGAATACAATCGAATTAAAAATAAATTAGACTCTTTTGATGATCAATTTGATAGACAAATAGAAGCTTATCAAGCAGGAGTTATTAACCTAGACCAGTTAGAAAAGCATAAAAGTAACTTAGAAAAAGAAAAACAACAATTACAAAAAGAATTGAAAACTATAGAAAAGAAAATAAACGAAGATAGCCTAAATAAAAGTAAGTTTATAAGCGAAATAGAAAATACAGTAGATGTTCTTGAAAATGATAACATAGATATAGCTATTAAGCGTAATTTTCTGATTAAGATTATAGACCAAATTAGAGTTAGTAAGAAGAAAGAAATATTCGAGGTGACATTCAAGTGGTAAAGTGTTGTTGTTATGATATGATAGGTTCTCCTGTCATAGCTACGACTTCCCCTTGCTCCTGTAAAACATTTACAATCCGCAACTTATCTTCAGGGGAAACCCGAGCGTAAACTCCCACCTTTTGAACTACACTTTTCAGTTCTTCATCACTAAGTTCTTTTAATTCCCGACCCGTTAGCACTCTATCTTCCTTATTTAACATTCGTAACTCCTCAGCAATGGCTTGAGCCGTATTCTTATGATCACCAGTTACCATCACCGGTCTAATCCCAGCTTTTTTACAACGAGCAATGGCTCTTTTAGCTTCAGGCCGAGGAGGTGCGAACATGATAAAAATGCAAAAATAATAACTACTAAAGAAGTAATTAAGCCATCCCCAAAAGAATTACCAGAGAATAATACAGGACAACGACTAAAACCCGAGTTCGACACTTACTAGGTAAACAGACCCCACGCAAACACTTATTATAGCAGTGTTTACGAAGGATTAG
>NZ_JALKBZ010000093.1 GCF_023227765.1 Fuchsiella alkaliacetigena | reverse complement strand
TTACATTTAAGGGATATATAATTAATAAAAATTTACCCTTGACAAATGAAAATATTTTTTATGCAATGCTAGTGATAAATATTAGTAAAGATAAAGTACATTAATTACTGAATTGATTGGTTGTTTTTTTATTGGTATTTATCGTTTCATTAATAACTTAAGGAAGTTATGGAATATTTTATAGATAAAGCTTGAAGATTGGAAGGAATAGTAGTCTATATAAAGAACCATAAGTATATAGCGAATAACTATTCATACTGATATTTTTTAGTTTCGTGAGGATCTTTATCGTATTTATAATAGGTCTTTAGAGTAGTATCTAAGACATTGCACTTTAGAATTAGTCATAAATTTTTCTATTCTTTCTTTGGTAGAGTTAAATGATCTAGTAGATATATTTAGACTGCGAAATGATAAGAAAGCTTCTCAAGCTCAAAAAACCTCTAATTATATTGAAGAAACCCACTTTGATGAAGGCGATTTTGAAAAGTTTTAAGTACTATACTATAGGGAGGAAATTAAGGTATGAATTTAGATGAAGAGCTTAAGGGAAAAGAAAGTTTAATTCTTAATAGTTTAGGTGAATTAGTAATTTATCGAGACCGTGATCTGAATATAGTCTGGGCTAATGCTAAAGCTGGAGAGTCGGCTAATAAAGCTCCTTCATCTTTAAAAGGACAAAAGTGCTATCAAATATGGGGAGATGCCAACTCCCCTTGTGAGGACTGTCCAGTTATAAAAGCTATGGAAAATGGTGAAATTTATAAAGGGGAGACGAACAGTCCCGACGGACGATACTGGAAGGTAACAGTTTCTCCAGTAAAGAATGATAAGGGAGAAATAATAGGAACGATAGAGGTAGGCATTGAAATTACAGATCTTAAAAAGAGAGAAAATAAGCTTAAAAAACAAAAAGATCTATTGAGAGGAGTAATAGATGGAATTCCTGATATATTAATTATTTTAAATCCTGACTTTACTATAAAAGAGATTAATAAAGCAGGATACCAAGTTTTAGGGATGAAACCAGAAGAGTTGAAAGGGAAAAAATGCTATGAACTACAAGGTTGGGGGGAGAAATGTGAAGATTGTGCTGTTCAAAAGTCCTTAAAGACAAAACAATTAGAGCGTATAAAAAAATATAATTCAAAACTTGACATGTATATTGATTGTTATAGTAATCCTATTTTAGATGATCAAGGGAATGTAATTCAAATTATAGAACAAAAAAAAGATATTACTGCGGAAGAGATAGCTAAACAGGAATTAGAAAAAGAAAAACAGTTTATTAATTCTGTTTTAGAAACTCAATGGGGATTAGTAGTAGTTTTAGATACTAAAGGTAGAATAGTTCGTTTTAATTCAGCTTGTGAAAAGGTTACGGGTTATTCTTTTAGTGAAGTTAAAGGAAAGAAAGTTTGGGATATATTTATCATAGATGAAGAAATGGAAAACACTAAATCGATATTTGCAGAGCTATTATCAAGAAAATTTCCTAACCAAAATGAAAACTACTGGCGAACTAAAGAAGGAGAGTTGCGACTAATTTCTTGGGCTAATAATGTTATTACTAATGAGCAGAGTGATATCGAATATATTGTTGCTACAGGGATTGATATTACTGAGAAAAACCAAGTTATCAAAGAATTAAGGGCAAAAGATAAAGCTATTCATAATTCAGATGCCGCTTTTGCTTTCACTAATAAAGATGGATTGATAACTGAAGTTAATAATGCTTTCCTTGAAATGTGGGATTATGATAATGAGGAAGAGGTTTTAGGATTAACTCCTTTCGATTTTCATCCATCTACAGAAACTGAAAAAATAGCTAAAAGTTTGGAGCAAATTAAAAGTAAAAGTGGTACTTGGCAGGATGAACTTAGAGCAGTTAAAGCTGATGGTTCTGAATTTGAGGTTCATCTTTCATCTACAGTAATAAAAGATCAGACCGGAAAAATGCAAGGAATTATGGCATCTTTTATAGATATCACTGAAAGCAAAGAAATAAGAAGAGAACTAAGAAAAGCAAAGCAAAAAGCTGAAGCAGCTAATAAGGCTAAATCTGAATTTATAGCTAACATGAGTCATGAGATACGTACTCCTTTAAATGCAGTGATTGGTTTTAGCGAAATTTTAGAAAAAGAGCTTAAGGATTCTAAATATCAAGGCTATCTAAACTCCATTAAAGATGCTGGTACTAGCTTATTGAAGTTAATTAATAATATTTTAGATATATCTAAAATTGAAGCAGGTCATTTAGAAATAAAAAAAGAATGGTTTGATCCCTGTGCTTTACTTCAAGAAATGGAGTCCATTTTTGCTTATAGAGCTGAAGAAAAAGGGATTACCTTTATTGAAGAGTGCGACTTATTTTCAGCTATAGAGTTGGAAAGCGACTTGCTTGAAATTAAGTTAGATGAAACAAGGATAAGGCAGATACTAATTAATTTAGTTGGTAATGCTGTTAAATTTACTAATAAAGGCTATGTTAAGCTATCAGTCCAAGCAGAAAAAACAGATAATTCTAGGTTATACTTAGAGTTTATAGTAGAAGATACAGGGATTGGGATTTCTAAAGGAGAGCAAGAGACAATTTTTAAAGCCTTTACCCAACAGCAAAATCAAAGCTTTGAATACGAAGGTACTGGCTTGGGATTAACTATTTGTCATCGTTTAAGCAAACAAATGGGAGGAAAGATTGAGCTAGAAAGCACAGTAGATAAGGGTAGTACTTTTAAAATTATCTTTCCAGAAGTAGAATATAAAATCAAAAGAAATATTAATAAAGGAATAGCTAATACTAATTTAATTAATTTTAATTCTCAACAAGTATTAGTAATAGATGATATGAAATCTAACTTAGAAGTACTAAAAATTAAGTTAGAAAGCAAAGGATTAAAGGTATTAACAGCTACAAGCGGTCGAGAAGCTGTAGAGTTAGCAGAAAAACATCAACCTCAATTAATCATTATTGATTTGAAAATGCCCTTTATAGATGGTTATCAAGCTAAACAACTAATAGAAATAGAGCTGGAAAAAGAAACTCCCATAATTGCCTTGACTGCTTTTGCAACTGTCGAAGAAAAGAAGAAAGTTTGGGAGTCTGGCTTTGATGCTTTTCTAACTAAACCTATTAATGAAAAAAATTTATTTAAAGAGTTGACTAAACATTTAGCTTATAATAGACAAGAAAAAAAGATAGATATATCAGTAACAGCAGAAGATATATCTGTTGAAGAAACTGTTGACTTAGAGAGTTTAATACAGACTTTAGAAAATGACTTATTAGTTAAATATAAAGAGTTAAAAGACTTAATGATTATAAATGAAATCGAAGAGTTTGCAAAGCAGTTGATTAAGTTAGCTGAAGATTATGGAGTAGCTAGTTTAAGTAGTTATGCTCAGAAACTCTTGGAATATGCAGAAAATTTCGACTTAGATAACTTAAGAATTCATCTATCTGATTTTCCAGCTTGGGTAGAAAAGTTAAAACAGTTGAATGATAATTAGTTTGATTTATATGGAGTTATTCAAGCTATGAAATTTTTAACCTCACTAATAGATAAAAATACATCAAACTAATTAGACAAATCAAGTCTTTATAACATGTATATGAAACAGAGGAAGCTAGTGCTTTAAATTGCAACCAGTTAAAAAGACTTTAAAACTATGATCATATTTAGTGGGTAAGATTTAAAATCCTAAAGATAAATTTAGAAAAAGAAATTAAAAATGTAGAGATAGATATAAACCCCAATTTGGCAAGTAAATTTAAAACTTTGATTTAGTTAGTTTAAGAAGCAATTTTGATTAATATTCTAATATTACTAGTATCTGGACTAAATTTAATCTAAATAGTTACTTGCCGAATCTAGTTAAAAGAGATAACGAAGAGCTTTCTCAACAGCTTAGTAGTTTAAATAATAAATTAGAGAGAAATGAAGAGGATTATGCTCAAAAAATAACTGAGCTAAAAACTGAGAAGCAGGAGCTTAAAGGAGATCTTCAAGAAGCGAAGAATAGAATAAGAGAGTATGAGGAAAAAATGCTGGACTTCTTAGAAAATAAAGAGGAGAGTGAAAACAGTTGAAATCAGTAGGGATTGTCCGTCAAATAGACAACCTTGGTAGAGTAACTATCCCCAAGGAAGTAAGAAATAACTTCGACATAGAAGTTGGAGATCCTATGGAGATTTTAGTTAATGAAGATGAAGTTGTATTTAAAAAGTATAGCCCTCAATGTGTTTTTTGTGGCAATACAGATAATGTAATTGATTATAAAGATAAAAATATCTGCTCAACCTGCATAAGTACACTTAAAGAAAAGAATTAGTTTGCTAGTTAAATACTTCTCCAATATTTAAAGGGGATTTTTTTCTGGGCTTAATTATCTAGGAAAAACTCCTTTTACTATTCTTTTTGGACAAGCTATCAATTTTAATACAATTTAAATAAAGGTAGTGAAAAATTAAAATCGAGCTATTGGACAAGTATTTCTTTTAATTTAAACTACTTTTAAACTATGCAACAAAAGTACAGTAATGTTGCATAACACTCCAATCCCTTGATATCATAGGAAAGTAGCTTAAAGGGTAACTCAGGGCAATCGCAAGAAAGAACTCTAAAATAGATTTAATTTCTTCCCTTTAAGATGCTATAATTAAAAGCAAAAA
>NZ_JALKBZ010000092.1 GCF_023227765.1 Fuchsiella alkaliacetigena | reverse complement strand
GAAATAAGATTGAGTTTTAAAATAAAATTTATTCATGCGATTGCCCTGACTTTTACCTATAAAAACTTGACACAATCGAGAAGAATAAATATTTGCAATTACTTTCTAGCAATGGTACTATTGTAATGGATTAAATTTAAACTTAGCGAGGTGAAAGTGATGGCTTTAGACGGATTAGTCTTAAAATCAATTAAAGATGAATTAACAGCTACATTAATTAAAGGACGCTTAGATAAGATCTATCAACCTAAAGATAATCTGCTAACTTTAAGATTTAGACTACCTGGAGAAAATATAGAACTCCTTCTTTCAGCACAAGCTCAAAGTCCTAGAGTTCATATTACCGAAGAAGACAGAAAAAATCCTTTACGCCCTCCAGCTTTTTGTATGTTATTGAGAAAACATCTTAAACACGGCAGACTGCGTAAAATCGAACAACCTGATTTTGAACGAATCCTCAAATTTTATATAGATTCCAAGAACGAAGCTGGGACTATAGAAACTAAGATATTAATTATTGAAGTAATGGGTCGACATAGTAATATTATTCTAACTACAGAAGATGGGAAGATTTTAGATAGCATTAAGCGCGTTACCTCCGATATGAGTAGACATCGAGAAATACTACCTAATTTGCAATACAAAGCTCCACCAGCTCAAGATAAGGTAAATCCCAGAAAAGTAAAGAAGAAACGATTTTTAGAGCTAATTCAAGCAGATATAGAGCGACCTATATTTCGGGCCCTATTGGAAAATCTACGCGGCATCAGCCCTTTAATTGCTAAGGAAATAGCCTATCGAGCCGGAATTAACCGAAAAGATAAACTACGTAAGATAGATAGTCTCTCTTTAAATAGGCTTTGGGAAGAATTTCAAAAGCTAATTACTACTATTGAAAATAAAGACTATCAACCTACACTGATAGTCAATACTGACGGCTCCTTTGAAGCTTATTCGACAGTAGACCTAACTCAGTTCCCCCAAGCTGAAAAAAAATGCTTCGATAGCACTAACCAATTATTAGACTACTACTTTACTAATGTTCTTAAAAGAAGCCGCATCAGCAACTTAACTGCTAGCTTAAATAGAACTGTAGAAAACAGTCTAAATAAAGCCCAAAAAAGGTATCGACGTTTTAAAGGACAGCTTAAAGGGGCCCGCAATGCTGAAAAACATAAGATCAAAGGTGAATTAATCAAAGCCAATCTTCACCAAATGAAGCCTGGACAGGATAAACTAAAAGCTACTAACTACTATTCCGAAGCCCAAGAAGAAATGATAATTCAGCTCGACCCGGAACTAAGTCCGATTGAAAATGCTCAAAAGTACTTTAAAAAGTATGAAAAGGCTAAAAAAAGTGTAGATTATTTGGAAAATGAATTTAGGAAGGCTAAAAATGAAATCAGTTACTTAAAACAAGTAGCAGTCCATATCGAGCAGGCCGAAGAAATAGCAGATTTAGAAGCAATCAAAACAGAATTAAGCGAAGAAGGATATATTAAAACTAAACAAAAACAAAAATCTAAATCTAAACAAAAAAACAAAAAATCTAAACCACTTAAATTCAAATCTAACGATAACTACGATATCAGAGTAGGACGCAACAATCGGCAAAACGATTATCTACTTAAAAGAGTAGCTTCCAATGACGATATCTGGCTTCATGTCAAAGATCTAGCCGGTTCGCACGTAATTATTCTCAACCATACCGGCGGTGAAGTTCCTCAGCAAACTATAGAAGAAGCAGCTCATTTAGCTGCCTATTACAGCAAAGGAAGAAAGTCCAGTAATGTTCCTGTAGACTATACACTAGCTAAAAATGTTAATAAGCCTAAAGGAGCTAAGCCAGGCTTAGTTTATTATGAAAAGCAACAAACTCTTTATGTAACTCCCGCTGTAGAAGTAATTAAAGAATTAAAAAATAGCCAGCCTTAAATAAGGCTGGCTATTACTTTTAACAATGAATACAAAACTTATTGATGCTATTTACGAGTATGAAAACGTCCTTTTTCTTTTTCTTGTGAAGGCTCTTGAGCCTCTTTTTGCTCAGTCTCCTTTAAATCTGCAAACTGCTTTTGAAAGTCAAGCGCCTTCTCTCTTTCCTTTTTAGCTTCTGGAGTCATAAGCTCCAATCGGCCTTCTCTAATCCATTTCTTAATATATTTTTTCTCAACTTCAGTTTGTTCAGCTATTTCTTTAATAGAGTTATCGGGATTTTCAGCAATAAAGCCCTTTACTTTTTCAAAAAGCTGCTCAGCACATTTTTCACAGAGCTTTCGGTTAGCCTGAGAAAATAGCTCATTTTTACATCTTTCACATAGAGTTTCTTCCACTTTAATCCCCCCCATTGCGGAACAAAGAACTTATTAGTTATCAAACTCCATCTCCATCTCCAGTCTTTTCTCATTATCTACAATCTCCCAGCAATAAGTAAATTCCTTTTCTATCTCTTCCCACTGCTCACTATCAATATAAGTCAGCAACTGACCTGCTCCTTTTTCCTTAGCCAAACGTGATCCATATTTAAGCAGCTCAACAATTAAATCTAAGTTATCTGTATCTTCTGCTGGTACTGAAATAAAAAGATGTCTATTATCAAAAAAAACTACTCCTTGTCCGGAATCCATTTCTACTCTGTGAATTATCGGAGTTTTGAAATCCAAAACTTCTTTAGCGGCTAATTCAAAACCACGTTCCCAAATGAATTCTACTGCAAAGTTACAGCCTACTACCATCTCTAAAGCCTTTAATTCCTCAACTGTAGAGATCTCTTCAATTAACTCAGCTTCCGGAGCAACTAGTACTTCGCCAACTTCAAATCTGATTTCCTGATTATACTTAGTCTCTTTTAGACCTAATTTCTTAAAAAGGCCTTTAGACTTATCATAGTCAGGCCAAGCTGCATAACCTATATAACCTTCTTTTTTAACCATAATCATTGAATAGCGAACTAATTCAGCTCCAAATTTACGCCGACGAAAATCATCACCAATCTGTAGTTTAATCAAAAATGGAGGTTCTTCCTTAGATTTAGGAACTACTACCTCCGCATGCCCAATTACCTTTTCACCTAAAACAGCCACATAAGTGGTCCCATTTAATTTTTCTATTAAATTAAAGTGTATTCTAGCCAGTTCTTCGCTTTGCCAGTACTCATTCTTAGCTACTTCAGCATATAGTTCTGCAATTTTAGGTATATCAGCTGCAGTAGATTCCCGCAATAAAACCTTCCCTTCATTGGAATATACATACTGTTCCATACCTTCACCTCACCTCTCCTAATTGAAAATAAAGAGTCATAAGCACTAAATCCTATGACCAAAAATACGGTAGTTTAAAACACAACCTATTCAGTAAGTATTTCTATACTAAGTTATTTTTACCTGCTTAAAGTAATAAATATTTTAGTATCCTTCTTTATTATCTCCATTAATAACAAAAATATACATTATTAATAGATTATCACTAATACAACCAGTGTAAAAACTCCTACTACCCAAGGCCAAAAAAGCTCTCGATAAATACTGCTAATCCTTGTCCCAAAGTATTCCTTAGTCAAGATTAAACAAAAATGGAGCGGAGATAAAAAGTAAGCAAAGAAAGCAGCCCCATACATTAGCATTACCATAGTAGAGTCATAGCCTACCAACGGCAGTAATAGTGGAAAAGTAATTCCGATTGCTGCCGTAGTATTGCCGGTAACATAAGCTATTAGCGCCGGCATCAACACTACTAAAAAGGTAATCGGTAAACCTAAATTAAGTAAAAAGCCAGTTAATAGCTCTAAATCCGGGCCCTGATTAACAAACTCCTGAAAAACCATAATACCCACTATAGCCAAAGTCAACTCATAATTAAAACTAGAAGTTAACAAAGACAGATTAAATTGCTGATAACGAATTATAACTATTAATAACAGAGCGATTAATAAAGAAATAACAAAAGATAAACCAGTCAACAAAGGTAGCCCTAAACTAATCAATAAAGGTAGAGTAGAAACCAGTAGTTTTTTTAGTACTTTACTCAACTCTTGCTTAGGCAGCTCTGTTGTTGACGGTACTTCTGAATGACGATACTTGCTTAAAAGAAAATAATAGCCCACCGCTCCCATCACTATAGTAATCGGGAACTGCATTTTAATTAAGGTAAAAACTCCTAACTGAGATAAGCTAGCAGTTAATAACAACGGCGGAGTAATCGGAAATACAAAAAGCCAAATATGACGATATAAAAGATTAACAGACATCTGTTCTCTAGCACTAAGTTTAATATTATCACCAACAGACTCTACCATCGGCGCCGACATAATAGCTCCCCCGGGAATAGGCAAAGCACCCATAATCGAAGGAATAAAGGCTGCTGTAACTCGCTGACTACCTAAAATATAAGAATAAGACTCTATCAGTTCACTCAACAAGTCTGTTTCTTTCATAAAACGGGCCAAAACCCCGATTAAAACAACAATAACTATTAGTTCTAAAGTATCACCACTCAACACTCCCGTTCCAATAATAGCTAATAGTCCAGCTAAATCTATTTGTGAAGTTATAGCTATTACCACCGAACCCCACAACATAGCATAACCTAGTTTAACCTCTTTACCAATTAAAACAATAATCAATACAAAAGCAATAGCTACTCCGATAATACTTAACATTTCCAACATCCACTCCTTCAACTAAAATATTTCTTAGCTTATTTAATTAATTTCCTAGTTTAAGTATTTAAAACTGACTACCATTATACATAATTTAAAGTATAATTCAAGAGCAATTATTGAATTTCTTTAATTAAAATCACTAGCATTGCAAGAACTTAAATTGAAAAAGTCAAATCGCAAATATAGGATTTAGACTTGATTAAATAGAAA
>NZ_JALKBZ010000091.1 GCF_023227765.1 Fuchsiella alkaliacetigena | reverse complement strand
TTATAACCATTAAATACCTATTAGCTATATGACTTTTAGCTAGTCAGATTATTAATCACAAAAGTCGTTGAAGAGCCGAAAATATTTTTTATGCAATGCTAGTGATTAATTCTAGAAGAAGTCTGGATATTCCTGTTTATCCTAAATAAGGTCTGACTTTATTAAAACTCCCCCTTTTTCCCCCTATCAGCAATATAATCCGCAGTCCTAGCTGCAATAGCCATAATCGTTTCTGTAGGATTAACTCCAGCCGAAGTTGTAAAGACACTAGCACCACAGATAAAGAGATTGGGTATATCATGGCTTTGACAAAACTCATTAACTACAGAATTTGTAGGATCATCTCCCATCCGACAGCCACCCAATAAATGACCAGTATCGGGAGCTACAAAGGCTGGCTCGCCACCTCTGGCTTTAAGTATCTGATTAGCTTTCTCTACTCCATGTTCGATCATCTTATTATCATTCTCTCCATAACTAAAAGTTACTTTAGGACGAGGCAAACCATATTCATCCTTTTGATCGCTTAAGGTAACTTGATTCTCCTTGCGAGGCAAAACCTCACCTACCATTGTTATTTGGGCATAAAAGTTAAAATTAAGCATAACTTCCCGCAAGTCCTTACCCCAATAACCTACATCATTAGCTAAAACCTTAGCCATCGCCACTGGTCTATTACCATGAGCATTCAGCGTATAACCTCTGGCAAAACCTCTATCAGGATCACTTTCATAGAAGTCCTGAGTACAAGCCAACACCGGAGTTCCTTTATATAGTCTGAGTTCTTCATCAAATTTAGCAAAAATATCATGTCCACTATGGGGCATAATATACTTACCTACCAGGCCACTACTATTAGCCAGTCCCTCGGGATATTGAGCACAGGCTGAATTAAGCAGTAGTCTCGGAGTTTCAACTGTAAAGGCTGAAACTATTACTACTTTAGCTTTTTGTTGATAATAGTCGCCATCGTGATTAAACTCCACTCCACTGACTTTACCATTATCATCTACCAGTATTCTGGTAACCATTGAATCAGTAATTACCTCTGCCCCTTCTTCTATTGCCTTAGGTACATGATGAATCAAAGTACTGAACTTAGCATTAGGCTTACAGCCCTCATTACAAAAACCTCGATTGGTACAGGGGGGACGACCGTCAAAGGGAGCAGATAGTATAGCTAACGGTGGGACACTACTTCTAATACCTAAAATTTCGCATCCTTCGCGAAAGACCTGGGCCCAGGCACTGATCGGCTCTCTCTCAGGATAAGGATAAGGGCCATTAAAAGGACCCCAGGGAAAGTGTTTGGGCCCTGAAACCTTAATATCGTTTTCGATCTTATCGTAATAAGGCTCTAGATCTTCATAGGAGATAGGCCAGTCTTCTCCCACTCCATCGGTAGACTTAACCCTAAAGTCACTTCTATGAAAACGGTAAAAAACCCCAGTAAAGTGAGTAGTTCCCCCGCCAACTCCGCGCCCAGAATTATTGGGCCCGAATTTAAGCGGATCATTACCGGTAGATAAGCGAGTATCCTGCCAGTTTAAAGAATAAGCATGTAGCTCATCACTAGCAAAATCAGTCTGGGGATCCCAAAAAGGGCCCGCTTCAATCCCCACCACATCTAAGCCAGCCTTGCTCAACTCATACGCTAGCACTCCTCCGGCAGCTCCCATCCCTACTATACAGACATCAACTTCTTGCTCTCCATACTTTCTATGTTCAAGATCATCATAACGATATCCCGCATAATGATCACAGTTATGCCGGATATAACTTTCATTCTCCATTTTTTTCCTCCTTCTTTCTCTCTGCTTCCCAAGGGTCTCTTATCCCCAATTCTAGCCTATAGTATCCCCGCGGATGAGCAGGGCCACCATAACCCATCTCTGACCAGATAGTAGGATGAGAATAGTAAGCACTAACAGTTAACAAGAGCAGTTTATCGAAGAGATCCTGTTGGGGAACTGTTGACCATTCAGGAATGCTAGCTGCCTTTCCCAATTGCAAATCAGAAAGCATCTCAAACTGTTCTTCAGTTCCCACTTCCAGAAAGTCCTGATTGTAAAGCTTTTGTGATAAGGTATCCAAAGCCTGCAAGCCTTCCCTAACTAAAATTTTCTCCGGTGGCGTATCTGGTTTGCGCTGATACTCACCCAGCTCATTACTTAAACGCTGGTCTATAAAATGAATAATCCAGTCAAAAATATCATCCCGATGATCATAGACCAAGTGTTTAGCTATTACTCGCAACTTAGGCTCTTCGTGATCCTGTAAAAACTTCAAAGCTGGAAACGGGCCCAACCTCTTCAGAACCACATCAACAGTAACCGGATCCCATTCCTCCTTCAAATCCAACACATCATAATCAGGATAATAAGTATTCATCATCTCAACCATAGATTAAAAGCCTCCTTGCAGCAGTCTCACTAAATCAATAGTAGCTACAGTAACCACTATCAAAGGTAAAATTACCGGTGGCCCTACCATATGATTGTGTATATTTTGACCACCTACTCGCTTGCCTACCCCATCCCAATGCAGATAAACTCCCCATAAATGAGCAGCTATAGTAATTACCAAGTTTATGGTTAGTAATGTTAATATCCAATCAACCGGATAAAGCTCTGCTAGCAACAAAATAGCAGCTAAAGGATAAAGAGTGTATAAAGGTAATAGTAAGCTCCAGTGATAGAAGTTCTGTCGATAATGAAAAAGATGAGTAGCTAGGGCCCAAAAAAGAAATTTCAATCCGTGCAATATCCCTTCGGAAATCTCTAAAAACTCCATCAATCTCTCCCTTTCTTTTGTAAAAGTAAAGAAACTATGTTTATCAAGCAATTAGTATTCTTAGGATATAACTAAAAGTATATTTTATACGTAGTCCATCTCTTAAACTTTAAACTGCTTTTATCCTTAGTAATAGAATGGAGAAATAGATTAAAATCTTTAGAGTAAAAATACCAAAGTCAGATTATGGCATGATGTGACTTTGGTAAAGACATCTTTTCACATCCTGAATAATAAGTTATTTCTTAATCCGAAAATATTTATTCTTTAGCTACTAATTAACGCAAAAGAAAGACCGAGGAAACCTATTATATCAACTAGGCCTCCTCGGTTAATTTCTATCAGCTTAAACCCTAAACATCAAACCTTTGAATTAAAGACTGTAGCTCCTGAGCCATTTCTGCTAACTCCTGAGCAGAATTACTAATCTCACTAGACATTCCAGCAATATCCTCTGAACTATCCATTATCTTATTACTTCTACCGGCCAACTCCTGAGCTCCTGAAGCAATCTGTTGGATTGCTACTGAAGTATTTTCGATAGAGCTTTCAATACTGGCGAAGGTTTGACCAGTCTCTTCCACAATCTCCTTGCCAGCTTTTGTTTTAGCATTAGCTTCCTGTACCGATTCCAAGCCCAAGTCAGAACTACTCTGAATTTCCTTAATCAGCTTAGCTATCTTATCAGTAGCCTTTCCAGTCTGTCCAGCCAACTCCCTAATCTCCTCAGCTACTACTGCAAAACCTCTTCCATGCTCACCGGCCCTAGCTGCCTCTATAGCAGCATTAAGAGCTAAGAGATTAGTCTGTTCTGCAATATCGTTAATCAATTCTATTATCTGACCTATTTCTCTAGAGTTACTATCCAAATTCTCGATAACTGTTACAGTCTCTTCTACTGTAGAGTTAATATCTTCAATATTAGTTACAGCCTGCTTAATCTTTTCTCCACCTTCCGCAGCTAACTGATCAGTCTCTTGAGCTATACTACTTACTTCTTGGCTGCTAGCAGAAACCTCCTCAATACTAGAAGTTACGTCCTGAATATTGCTATTAACTACATCTACCGTAGCATCGCCTTCCTCTGCCGAAGCAGATAGCTCTTCACTATAAGCCGATAACTCCTCTACAGTATCCAGTAGATTAAGTACCATTTCTTGTAGCTGTTCAACCATTTCATTGAAGACAGTTGCTAGTTTGCCTATCTCATCATCGGAGTCGACCTGCAAACGAGTAGTCAAATCTCCATCTTTAACGCTCTCCATATTTTTGACCATTCTTTCTAAAGGACTAAGAGAATGATCCAAAAATTTAAAAATGATAGCTAAGATAACAATTAGTCCTAGAAAAACCGATATATATGTATTCCTTCTGATATTACTGAGCCTACTCAATACCTCTCCTCTATCTCTAACCACCTTTATATAACCCCGTACCTGATCAGCATAGTCATGGATTGGTATTAATAAAACAGAATAGGCTCCTCCATCAATTAACTCAATTAGCTCTTCACCTTCTCTTACCCTATCGATAGCCTGATCATCAAGCTCCCAAGGATCCTCATCAGTAGTAGCAGCTAATCTATTATCATTATTATTTTCATCATCTTCCCAAGCAACACCATCGCCTAAAGTATAAATAAAGTACTCTCCACTAAGACTATCCTGTAAAGACTCTAAAAAAGCAACTCCAAACTCAGAACCAAACTCTACCGTACCGGTATGTTCTCCTTCGTAAAACATAGGCACAACTGCTCTAAAACCATATCCTCCTCTACCCTCTTCTAAACCAACAATAGCCTCTTGAATCTGATTAGCTTCATTAACGGTATGTCGAAAGTCTCTTAAACTATCGCCGTAGTTATCCGGAGCATGTAATCTTAAAAAGCTAGTAGAGTCCGGAAGATGAAACTGCCACTGAGCAAAATCATCCTCTATTGCTTCATAGGAAGAAAGCAGCATCTCCCGCAAAGCCTCTCGATCTCTTTCAGCAAATAATCTCTGTATCTCCTGATTATTAGCTATATTCTGAGCAGATAGCTCAGCCTCGCCCAACTGTTGTTGAAACCTATCTTGGACTGTATTAATCACAAATTCATACTGCTCCTCTTCATTCCTCTCAATCAAATTACTAGACTGTCTAACCATATAGAAACCAATAAATAAAGATAAAATCAATACACAGACAGCTATAATAATAGTTAACTTTCTCTTCAAAGACAATTTAATCCCTCCTAAAGATTATTAAACTTGAATTCGGCAAGTAAAATAATCTAGACTTAAAAATTGAAAATAAAAGTGGGATTTCCCTTAATTCTCT
>NZ_JALKBZ010000090.1 GCF_023227765.1 Fuchsiella alkaliacetigena | reverse complement strand
GACTTTCAAAACTATATTAGCGAAACAAATATTGAGCACGAAAGAATAGCTGTTAATACTCCAGAACAAAACTCTCACATTGAGAGTTTTCACGGAACATTAAAACGAGAAGAAGTATATCAGAACTATTATCGTCATATTACTCACTATAAAGGTTCTATAGATGAATTTATAGCTAGGTATAATCAAGAGCTTCCACATTCAAGAATCTCAGGTGTTCCACCAGCTTATTATCATAACCAGCTGGTTAACGAGCTAATAGATGGTGTCAAGTTAGTAGCATAAGAATTAACGAGTAAATTAGAGCAATTTTCTGTTAGAAAAGCATAGTCTTTTCTTGTCCAAAATCTAGGGGCAAGGACATTAGCTTATCTGCACAAGCAATATATTGTACTTCTGTATCGGCAGTCTTCAAGTAATCTATAGTATGCTGTTTCCTAATTTTCCAAGGCTTATTATCTCTATCTTTTAATTTTTCTGAAGCTCCTAATACTAAATCAGCTATCCGATCATTAAAAATTTCTCTTAAATCCTCTTCTTCAAGTTCAGTATCTTCAAGAATATCGTGTAATAAAGTAGCTGCTATTAACTCTTCATCATCAATATTTTGCTGTAAAATCATTGTTGCTTCCACAGGATGTACTATAAGATGTGTCTGTTCCTTTTCTAATATCTCCTCGATGAAATCTTGCAGCAATCTCTAAAGCTTTTGATATTAAATAATTAAACTCTAAATCAATCATTTTTATTTCATCTCCTTTTTAGCAAATTATTCATTTTTATATTAGAGTAACTTATTTTAAATATTGAATTGATATCGAAGCTGGAGTTAATAAAATTACTGCTACTGTTTTCCCTAGGTCACTAGCATAATTTGCAAAAGGAGTTTTGAATTTCTCTTGAAAATCCTTCTCATCCCAGGCAGTAGTTAGAATTATAGTACCTTTATTTACGTCATTACATTTCAACCAATAATTAATTACTCTTTGGGCCACCCCTTTAAAGCCTGGTTTCTTTTTAGATTTAGAATTCCATTTATTAAAAGCTAAAACAAGGCAATATTCACGACAGGATCCTTTTTTATCACTAGGAATTAAATTGATACTTCTTCCAATACCTCTTTGGGCTACTCTCTTAATTCTATCTTCAATATCCTCGGGTATAATAGATCTTTCTCTTTCAGGTTCATTTCGAATATCTAAACTTCTAAGCAAATCATTCAGTAAAGAAGATAAGCCTTCATCGTTTCGAGCAACATCTTTAACAATTCTATTTATACTTTCCAGCATAGCTAATACCACACTCCCACTTTTTAAAATGAAAACTAATTATCTTGTTTAACATATCTCTCCATAGCCTTTACTGTAGGATCAAAATCAGTAATCTTAGCAAGATCGGCTTCTGAAGTTAATACCCAAATTAAGTTTTTATCAATTCTTCTAATAAGTCTTTCAGTTTCTCTGGAAGGAGTACTTCCTCCTCCTTCAAATACGCCGTCAGTGAAGAATATTATCCCGTCAGGATCTGACCAGAGCGCTTTTATTAAATATTGAAAGACATATTCAGGTCCACTACCTTGATATTGTTCTGTTCCTTTTTCTGTTAAATACGATATTGCTTTAACTGGGTCGTTGAAACTATTTGTTTTTAACCCACCCATATCTTTTTCTCCAATTCCAAGTTCTATATCTGTTTCGGGATCTATAGTACCTCCCCATAATATAATCTCGCATTCAGGAATTACACTTAAATTTTCAAAGAATGTTTTTAAATATTTTAAAGCTTTTTCAAAGCGAGCTTTCCCTAGACCCTGAGAGCAATCCATAGCTAATACTATCTGTTCAAGTTTTTTCTTTCTCTCTTTTCTACCAAAAGCACCTTGTACTCTTCTGGAAGGCAAATTGGGATTATAACTGCTTCCTTTAGTTCCTAAAACATCATTTAAGACTATATCTAAATCGTCAAGCCATTGCTCATTAGCTAGATCTGGCAAATCCATCACTTTATCTAAACCAATAGACTTCATAAGGTCAATTTCACCTTGAGTTAATTGCTCTTTAGAATTTCTAATAGTTTTTTTAAGATTATCTATCATTACATTTTTGGCTTCTTTTTTAGTTTCCTCATCCATTTCTTCTCGCTTTTTTCTTATTAATTCATCTGATCTTTCCCTAGCTGCATTTGTGGAGTCAATATTATTCGCTATATTTTCTATTAACTGGTCTATAGCCGATTTTTCTTTATTAGAATTTTCATCTTCAGACTTCAAATTCAAATTACCTCCTTTCTTTTTATAATTTTCAACTTCTTATAAGCTATTGGCCGGTATAATTAATTATTTTTATTATTATAAACCCATCTATCTTTTTCGTCTGCTAAGATGACTCTTCTATCTTTATTATTAATCTCAAATTCATCTAAAAAATCATGAGCTGGACAGTTACACTCTTCATTTTTCGGCTCAGGACAGTTTTCCATTTTTTCTTTAATCTCTCCAGCTTCGCTTTCTGTTAAATCAATTCTAAATTTAAAGTAGTTCTCTCCATAACCTACATTAGCATACATACTTACAAATAAAGTTCCATTATTGCAGTTAGTACAACTATATAAGGAGATATTTTTATCGTCTCCTGTTATATGAATATTAGTGATATGACTTATCTTAGTTAGCTCTCCCTTACATTTAGAACACTTATTCTTCGCCATACCTTCACCTCCTTTAAATTTGAATTTTATTTCAATAACTTTGAATATCTAGATATAACATCAGATTTATTTATAGTTATGTTATCTTCATCAATCTTCAGTTCTAATTCTTTATCAGTATTCTTCAAAATATCAACATCACCATAGTGTAATTGGCGATGATGATTTGGACAAACAGTTATCAGATTACTTATACCTAAACATCCTTTATTTAGACTAGATACAGGATCAATATGGTGTGTTTCTATATAAAAGTCTCCATTTTCTTTTTTAAAAGCATAAGGATCTTCACCTAGAGCATCACATATCTGACATTTATATTTAGTTACTTCCTTAAATTTTTCAGAAATTTTACCTCTTTCTATATGTTTGCTTAGTCTTTTTTTAACTTCAGGAATAGCTTGACTATATTCTTTCTCTAATTCTTCTATATCTTCTTTTAAATTAAGATCTCGATTTGCAAAATTAAATTCTAAATATCCAACTTTATCTATTATCTTTCTAAATGATTTATATTCTAATGGCATAGTAGATGACTGAAAACCATCAATTAAATGTTGGTCATAGTTATAATTTTCAGATTTTAAATCATCTAATAATATAGGGTCATTTATTAAATTTTTTATATATTTTATATCAACACGATATCTCTTTTCATTTAAACTATCATCATTCCAGTATTCAGGTTTATCATCTTTTCTTAATGTTGCTTTAGTTAGTATTTCGACAATAGCATACACACCACTTTTAAGTTTTTTTCTGCCATCAAGTTCTTTTTTAGTTCTTCTATCTTTACCAACTCTTATTATACCTAATTGACCTTTTTCAAAATCGTCTTTATGCCAATTTCTCACAGTGAAAGTATCATACTTTTCTCCTGACTTTAAAAAATCATCAATATTCCACTTCTTAGGATTACAGAAAAATGTCCAGTATCCAGTAAAATCTTTCATATTATCATATACCCCCCTTTAAATTTGAAGCTTCAATATAAATAAAGAGATTATTATTAGAATCTACATGACCTTCCCCCTGTTTGCTAGACACTAAGTTTAGGTGTATAATATAACTATTCCACAAGGGGGAAATAACCGTGACTAAATCAAGAAGAACCTATGATGAACAGTTTAAAATTGAAGCAGTTGAGCTCAGCTTCAACTCAAATAAAACTTGTAAAGAAATTGCTGAAGAATTAGGTGTTAATTATAACTCCTTAATCAGATGGCGTAAAGAATATAGAGACAATGGCGACTTAGCTTTCCCAGGACAAGGCAAACAAAATCTTTCTCCAGAAGAAGCAGAGATTCAAGAACTGAAGAAAGAACTAAGGATTGTCCAAGAAGAGCGCGATATATTAAAAAAAGCAGCAAGCATATTCTCAAAGAAACCAAGATGAAATATGGTTTCATCTGGGATCACAGCAATGAATTTTCTGTGCAGAGAATATGCCAAGTATTAGATGTTTCCCGGTCAGGTTATTACAGCTGGTTGAATCGCAAACCAAGTAAAAGAAAACTTGAAAATCAAGGTTTGAAATTAAGAATAGCTCAAATATACTCTGAAAAAGACGGTAGATATGGTAGCCCTCGTATTTATAGACAGCTTAGAAAAGAAGGCTTTAAATGTAACCAGAAACGAGTAGAACGTCTAATGAAAGTGCTAGGACTAAAAGCAAAGCAGAAACGGAAATTTAAAGTTACCACCGATTCCAATCATAATCTACCGATTAAAGATAATCTTTTAAACCGTGAATTTAATGTAAATCAGAAAAATAAAGTCTGGGTCTCAGATATTACATACATCTCAACTAAAGAAGGCTGGCTATATCTAGCAGTAATGATAGATCTCTATTCTCGTAAAATAGTTGGTTGGTCAATGCAAAAAAGAATGACCAAAAGTAAAGTTTAGTAATAGATGCTTTTAAGATGGCTATAAATAGGCGTGATCCCCAACAGGGATTAATAGTACACTCAGATCAGGGTAGCCATGATTTTCAGAAATTACTTTGGCAGAACAAATTTAAATCGTCAATGAGTCGCAAAGGTGACTGTTGGGATAATGCCGTAGCTGAAAGCTTTTTCGGTACATTAAAAACAGAGTTAGTTTATCATAATAAGTATCAAACTAGGCGTCAAGCTAAACAGAATATATTTAGATATATAAAAATTTTCTATAACAGAAATCGCTTACATTCAACTCTAGACTATAAAAGTCCGGAAGAGTACGAAAACGAGAGTAAAACCACTAAACTATGTGTCTAATTTAATGGGGGAACCTCACTTTTAATAAATATTCTAAAGCTTTTTTATTATTATTCATATCAATATGTACATACGCCATAGACAAAAAAGAATTTCTGTACAGTCCCCAATTTCTTTCATTTCTATTGTTTAATGAATTCTTTTCTATAAATTTTAGGGCAGCCTCAAATTTATTTAAATTCTCATTTTCCTTAAAAGCCTTATCATGCTTATCTAAAGGAATATTATGAAGTGTATGGTTTTTATGGTAATATATAAAATGTTCATTAGACTCAACTATTTTTTCCCTAAATCAGTTAATTTATAATAGGTTTTATTAAAAATTGATTTAAGTTCTTTTTCATTAACATTTAACAATAACCGTTTAACTAATTCATTTTTAACTCCTGAAACTTTCAAGTCATATTTTCGGTTCTTTAATTAATGTTGTGAAAAATAATCTCTGTTGTAATCGAAGTCTATTAGAAAATAATTACAATAGGCTTC
>NZ_JALKBZ010000009.1 GCF_023227765.1 Fuchsiella alkaliacetigena | reverse complement strand
GCATTTTTTAAATTCAAACTGAGTATAAGAAATAAGATTGAGTTTTAAAATAAAATTTATTCATGCGATTGCCCTGGAAGATAAACCTAGAAATTAAAAAAATTATTTACATATTTAAATTGAGCTCAACAGATGAATTATGAAAATAGAACTGAAACAGAGAATATTGCTGTATAAGTGAAGAAAGTTTTTATCGAAAATAATAGCTAAAGCTAAATCTGTTGAAAAAATAGAAAATATAATAAAAAAAGAAGGAATTGAAAACAATATAGTAGAATAATTAAAATAATTAAAATTGATTGGAGGATGTGATAAAAGATGAATCAATATCATAAGCAGTTAATGGAGCAGTTGGATAATCTTAACGAGGCAGAAATAAGAAAGCTGGCTCAAAAGGCCATAGATGATTATAGCCTCGGTTATAAGGATGGGATTAAAAATAATGATATAGCTAAAGCAGATTACTTTAAAAATAATATACAACAGGTAGATGGGATTGTAAGATCTTGTGGTTAGGTTGTTATTTTAATTTTCAAAAATGAGAATCTAAAATAAAATAATGATTTGAGCACCCGGGAGGGTGTTTTTCTTTTTGAAATATTATTAATAAAGTAGATGTTGTTAGGGCCAAAGGAAATAAAGAGCACCTTATTGAAAATTCTTCAAAGGTTTTAATTGCTTGCTAATTAGCTTTAAATTATGATATGATAGTTATTGTGTTAAAGGAGGAGGTCAGACTATTGAGAGCAGAGATTGTTTCTATTGGTACTGAACTGTTATTAGGGCAGATAGTTGATACTAATTCAGCTTATATAGCTGAGAGGTTAGCTGAGTTAGGGATTGATGTCTATTATATATCTACAGTTGGCGATAATAGAGAGCGGTTGAAAAGTAGATTAGAGGATAGCTTGCAGCGAGCTGATATAGTAATTACTACTGGTGGTTTGGGCCCGACTGATGATGACCTAACCCGAGAAGTAATAGCTGAAGTTTGTGGGGTTGAATTAATTAAAAAGGAAAATTTAGTGAAGCAAATCGAAGACTTTTTTGCAGAGCTAGGCAGGGAGATGACAGAGAATAATCTCAGCCAAGCTTATTTACCGGCGGGAGCAAAACCGATAATTAATAGCTGGGGTACTGCGCCGGGCATCTTAATGGAGCATCAGGAGCAGATTATTTTTTCTACTCCGGGAGTACCGAGAGAGATGCGCGAGATGATGGAAGAGACCATAATTCCTTACTTAGAAGAACGAATGGCTAGTAAGGAATTGATTAAATCCAAGGTATTGAAGGTCTGTGGTTACGGTGAATCTACTTTGGAAGCTAAGATTAAGGATATTCTTCAGCAGCAGAGTAATCCTACTATTGCTCTTTTAGCGGGAAAGTCACAGATCAAATTAAGAATTACAGCTAAGGCTGAGAGTGAAAAAGAGGCTCAAAGCTTAATTACTAAGGAAGAAACAAGACTGCGGGCCCGCCTCAAAGAAGCTATTTTTGCAGTTGACGAAGAGACTATGGAAGAGGTAGTGGCTGTTGCTTTAAAAGAACAAGGGTTAAGGTTAGCAGCAGCTGAATCTTGTACTGGAGGGCTGATTAGTCATCGTCTAACTAATGTTCCGGGAAGTTCTAAGTATTTTAAACAAGGGGTGGTAGCTTATAGTAAGCAGGCTAAAAAAGAACTATTAGCAGTTAGTAATTGCATCTTAGCAGAGTACGGTGTAGTTAGTCCTCAGGTGGCCGAGGAGATGGCTTTAGGAGTTAAAGAGTTAGCTCAGAGCGATTTAGGATTAGGGATAACTGGACTTGCTGGGCCCAGTGGCGGAAGTAAAGAAAAACCTATTGGCTTAGTTTATTTTGCTTTAGCCAATCAGCAAGGAGTAAGTAGTTTTAAGTTTAAATTCCATGGAAAACGAATGCAGGTTAAGGAGCTGGCTGCTCAATATGCTTTGGATAAATTACGCAGGTATTTAATAGGAGAGCTTGAGTTATAATAGATAGAAATCCAGCATAGGTGGTTATATAATATGAAAAAGAAAATAGTACTGATAGTTGTAGGTGCTATTTTAGGTATGCTTTTAGTTGTTAACTTAATGGGCGGGATTACTTATGAGTTAAGTGCAGTAGAGGTTGAGTTAGAAGCTAATATCTCCAGTGAAAACTTCACCGAAATCAATCTTCCGCCGGTAGGAAAGATAATTGCTGATACTCATGTCTTTCCCTTGAACTTAAAAGTAACGGTTTTAAATCTAAATCCGGAACGACTGAGCATCCTAATAGATGAATTAGAGGATAAAGAAGAGCTCTTAGCAGACATTAAACTAAAGGGCCGTAATATTCTTCAGTTATTTATTATCAAGACTCTATTATTAGCTATTGCTGGCGGAGCTTTGGGAGTTTTCATTTTAGGCAATCGTCAGTGGCATCAGTTAGTTATCGGTGGAGTAATTGCTTTAGTTCTATTATCCAGTCTGTATTTAGGTACTTATCTTAGCTATGATTTAGATAGATTTAGTGATTCTGATTATCGGGGGATGATTTCTGCTGCTCCGTGGATGACCCGTATGGTGGAAGAGGGTTTAGAAAACATAGATCAATTAGGGGAAGAGATAGAGATAGTTGTTACTAATATTTCTAATCTCTTTAGGGAAGTAGAGGCTCTAAGAGCCTTAGGAGAAGCTGATAGTGAGTTAAGGGTTTTACACGTAAGTGATATCCATAATAATCCAGTAGCTTTTAACTTCATTAGCCAAGTAATTAATAGCTTTGAGGTAGACCTAATTATAGATTCAGGTGATATTAGTGATTACGGAACTCCAGTAGAGGGTAAGTTAGTTAGTAGAATTGCTGATTTGGAGCTGCCTTATATTTTTGTACCTGGCAATCACGATTCACCAACTATTATTGAGGATATGAGTAAACTGGATAATGTAGTAGTATTGGAAGAAGATACACTTAGTATAAAGGGTTTAAATATTGTTGGTATTGCTGATCCGGCTGCGCAAACTAAGGATATTCAACCTCCTGAGATAGGAGCAGTTGAAGAGTATCAGGATAGGTTAAGTGCTTTAGTTGAGGAACTATCAACTGCACCTGATTTAGTAGTAACTCATAATTACTTAATAACTGCTCATTTATTAGGTGAGGTTCCAGTGATTATACATGGACATAGCCATTCTATTGATCTGCGGCAGGAAGCTGGAACAACTATTATTGATGCGGGAACTACTGGAGCAGCTGGAATTAGAGGTTTGCAAGTTAAGCAGGGAGTTCCTTTTTCATTGGCTTTGCTTCATTTTAGTGATCGAGAAGAGGAGCTGCAATTAAGAGCAGTGGATATAATTAAGATTCACGGTCGGGAGAGCGGTTTTATTATCGAAAGAAAAGGGATTAATTGAGTTTAGAGTGTCAGTGTGAGTGTGAGTTTACACCCACACTGATTTTTTGACGCTGTGCCTTTTAACTAGCAAAGCGTTATCTACTGTTAATCTTGTAGCATTTCTGCGACCTGCTGTACATCTTTATCGCCTCGCCCTGATAGGTTGACTACAATAGTCTGCTCAGAATCTAATTCAGGAGCTAACTTAATAGCATAGGCTATAGCATGAGCACTTTCTAGGGCAGGAATAATGCCTTCTACTTCAGAAAGAGTTTGAAAGGCTTCCAGAGCCTCTTCATCGGTAACGGATACATATTCGGCGCGACCGATCTTTTTGAGATTGCTGTGTTCCGGGCCCACTCCTGGATAGTCTAATCCAGCCGAGATAGAATGGACTGGTAGAGGATTCCCCTCTTCATCCTGGAGAGTATAACATCTAAAACCATGAATTACTCCCTCACTACCAGCAGTAATAGAGGCAGCATGTTTACCACTATTTAAGCCCTTGCCGGCAGGCTCTACGCCAATGATTTGTACCTCTTCATCCTCTAAGAATGGATAAAAGAGACCGATAGCATTACTCCCCCCGCCTACACAGGCCATAATGTAGTCCGGTAACTTCCCTTCGTGTGCTAAAATCTGCTGTTTAGCTTCTCTGCCAATAACCGATTGAAAGTCTCGCACCATTAAAGGATAAGGATGAGGACCTACGGCTGAGCCGAGCATATAGTAAGTATCCTCTCGATTTTTGATCAGATCTTCTAAAGCTACATCTACAGCATCCTTTAGGGTTTTAGTTCCTTGAGTAACCTCTACTACTTCAGCTCCTAGCAGCTCCATTCGAAAAACATTTAACTGTTGGCGCTTGATATCTACTGCTCCCATATAGATAATACACTCCATATCCAATAGGGCACAAGCAGTTGCAGTAGCCACTCCGTGTTGACCAGCACCTGTTTCGGCTATAACACGCTCTTTGCCCATTTCTTTAGCTAGCAGAGCCTGCCCGATGGTGTTATTAATTTTGTGGGCCCCCGTATGGTTGAGATCTTCTCTTTTTAGATAAATTTTAGCCCCGCCTAGTTTTTGGCTCAACTGTTCTGCATAAGTAAGTGGATTTTCTCTACCTACATATTCATGAAGATTATTTTTGAGTTTAGTTTGAAAGTCTTCATCGTTTTTGAACTTCAAATAGGAATCTGCAACTTCTGCTAATACAGCTTCTAGTTCTTCCGGAATATAACTACCTCCAAAGTCGCCAAAGAAACCTTCGGCATTAGGTAAGTCGCTTAATTTATTTTCTTGCTTAGACATTTTTTGAATTTCTCCCTTCTCAGTTGTTAGTTTTTGACTTTATTTCATTAGTTTTTAGTATATCATTCTTAACTCGACAATTCAATATCTGTCAAAAGTAGAATCATTTTAAATAAAATTTTGCTAGTTGGGAAAAATAGGTATTAGCTATCCTTTATATAATTAAGCAGGTAGATTGAGGATTTTAGCATCAAAAAGCAGGAAAGATAGTTCTTAATCAGGAATTAAATCAAAACGGGGTTGGAAAAGTAGATTTGTCTGGGTTGATTCCAAGTAAAAAGTTTAAGGAGTTGATTAAAAATGGAAGAAGAAAAGGAAAAAGCTTTAGAGAGAACTATTAAGCAGATAGAGAAGGATTATGGACAAGGTTCGATAATGAAATTAGGTGAAAGTAGAAACTTAGATGTAGATGTGATCTCTACTGGTATTTTACCTTTAGATGTAGCTTTAGGAGTAGGCGGAATTCCGCGGGGTAGAATTGTTGAAGTTTTTGGCCCGGAAGCTTCAGGTAAGACTACTATTGCTTTGCATATTATTGCTGAAGCTCAAAAGGAAGGCGGAGTGGCTGCTTTTATTGATGCAGAACATGCTTTAGACCCTAATTATGCACGTAATTTAGGGGTAGATATAGACGAACTATTGATATCTCAACCTAATACTGGTGAAGAGGCTTTGGAAATATGTGAAGCTCTGGTTAGAAGTGGGGCAGTAGATTTAATAGTTATTGATTCGGTAGCAGCTTTAGTGCCTAAGGCGGAGATAGAAGGAGAGATGGGTGATACTCATGTAGGCTTGCAGGCTCGGTTAATGTCTCAGGCAATGCGGAAGCTATCAGGAACTATCAGCAAAACTAAGGCTACCTGTATCTTTATTAATCAAATTAGAGAGAAAGTGGGAGTGATGTTTGGTAATCCTGAAACTACTTCTGGAGGACGAGCTCTTAAGTTTTATTCTTCGGTACGCTTAGATATTAGAAAGAAAAAGCCTATTAAGGATGGCGAGGAGTTAAAAGGAAATCATACTTTGGTTAAAGTGGTCAAGAATAAATTAGCTCCTCCTTTTAGAAAAGCTAAGTTCGATATTATTTACGGTGAAGGTGCTTCTAAACTAGGTAGCATTTTAGATATGGCAGTAGATGCTGATATTATTAATCGTTCCGGAGCCTGGTACTCCTATGGTGATGATATAACTTTAGGTCAAGGTCGAGAGAACTCTAAAGAAGCTTTAGCTGAAAATGAAGAGTTATTAGCTGAAATTGAAGCTAAAGTGAGGGCAGAATATGACCTTCCAGGAGAAGAAGTAGATACAGAAGGGTTTGGAGAGAAAAAAAGTGAAGATGAAGAGAGTGAAGCTGAAGAAAGTGAAGCCGAAGAGGAGAACGAAGAGTAAGTGCTAAACTTTAGTTAGTTTAGGGGAGGTAGAGAATGAAGCTATTAGTATTGACCGATACTCATATTAGAGGAACTACTCCTCGGAACCGAATAGATGATTTCCCTGCTACTTTAAAGAAAAAGCTGTTGGAGATAAGAGATTTAATTGAGAGTGAAGAGATAGATTATGTACTTCATGGAGGAGATTTATTCGATAGACCTGATACTGCTCCAGCGGTAGTGGGGGATTTTGTAGAGGTTTTGCGCAGTTTTACAGCTCCTATCTATGTAGTAGCTGGTAATCACGATCTTTACGGACATAATCCTAATACTTTACCAAGAACTATGTTAGGCCTTTTGGCAACTACAGGGGTGGTGGAGATCTTGGCTCCTGGTGAAGACCGGATAATTGAGCAAGGAGGAGTTAAACTCCAGTTAACAGGAACTGCTTTTCATTCTGAACTAGATAGAGGAGAAAGAGTAACGGAGTATTTAGTAGAAAAGGAAGCTGGAGTTGATTATTTAATCAATATAGTTCATGGAATGTTACTACCGAGTCCTTTTGAAGCAGGTGAGGTTGACTATACCTTAATCGAAGCTCTAGAGGCTACTGAAGCTGAGTTAACTATTACTGGTCATTACCATAGTGGTTTTGGATTAAAGAAATTAAATGAAGAGACTTACTGTCTCAATCCTGGTAGCTTAGTCCGGATTGGAGCTTATAGCAGTGAATTGGAGCGTCGGCCGCAGGTAGCTATTGTGGAGTTGAAATCTACAGAGATGGAAGTTAATCTGCATGAGTTGGAGGTAGCTGCTGTTGGGCCCGAAGTTTTGGATCGAAGTGAGATTGAGCTTAGTAAGTATAGGGAAAAGAAGTTAGCTAATTTTACTCAGGAAATCAAAGGAGCTGGGGAGTTTGAATTTTTGGAGTTAGATACTATCTTGGCGGAGTTAGCTGAAAATCAGGATTTAAAAGATGAAATTAAGCAGGAGGCTCGAGAGAGGATTGCTAGAGCAGAAGAACGATTGACTTAAATTTGGGGTGAGTAGGGTGCAGAATATTAAGGAGATTCAGATAGAGAACTTTCAATCGCATAAAAGCAGTAGTTTAGAGTTGGCTGCTGGTTTAAATATTATTACTGGGCCTTCCGATACTGGTAAATCGGCTATTATTAGAGCTCTCCGCTGGGTGCTCTATAACGAACCTTTAGGAGATGACTTTATCAGAGTAGGTGCTCAGCGTTGTCGGGTGGCTTTATTGTTTGAGAATGGTTATCGGTTGATTCGAGAGCGCAAGCATAATAATAAGGAAAATAACTATTTGCTCATAGATCCTCAGGGCAATAAGGAGGTATATACCGGCTTTGGAACTAAGGTTCCTGAGCAGGTAAAGGAGCTTCATCAGATGCCTAAGGTAGTCCTCGATGACGATACGACTACTACTCTTAACTTGGACTATCAATTAGCCGGGCCCTTTTTATTGAGTGATACCGGTTCGGCTAAAGCTAAGGCAGTCGGTCAGTTGACCGGGGTGCACGTAGTAGATGCTGCTATTAAGGAAGTGGCTCGAGACTTAAGTAGGACTAAAGGACAGCGTAAGCAGGAATTAAGTGAAATTCAAAAAATAGATGAGCGTTTGGAGGCTTATCAGGACTTGCCTCAGTTAAAGCAGCAAATAAATAGTAAAGAGGAGCTATTAGTTAAGCTTAAAGACTGTAGTAGTCAACTAGAGGAATATAATTCACTTCAGCAAAAGTTGAAAGAGTTAAGAAGTGAAGAGGAAAAGCTAGAGGAGTTATTATCTAGCTTAGTTGATTTAGATAAGCTGGAGGCTATCTATCAAGAGCTGATTAATAAGCAGTCTAAACTGACTAAGCTGAAGTCTTTACAAAGAGACTGGCAGCAGACAAAGCAGGGTTTAGAGGATTTGGAGAAGCTATTAATTAAGTTAAAGGATTTAGCACAAGTAGAAGAGCATTGTCAGCGTTTAGTAGAGTTGGCTGATTTTAAAGAAAGTTTAACAGACTTAAAACAGAGGCTGCTTAGTGTAGAAGCGGCCCAAGAGAAAAATAAGCAGATTTTGGAACGCAGCAAGGACTTAAAACGAGTAGAGAAATTATTGACTGAGAACTTCCCGCAAAGTAAGGCAGAGTATAAGCAGTTACAGTCCTGCTATGAGCAGTTACGGCAGCTAGAAGAAAAGATGCAGAATAATCAAAAGTTGTTGCAGAAGTTACCTGAACCTAAGCAAGGGGAAGAGTTAATAGCTAAACTGACAGAGCAGCAACAGAAGCTAGTTCAACTGAGTAATTTACAAGAAAAGTATCAACGAAATCAAAATAGTTTGGAGCAAGGTCGCCAGTGGATTGAGGAAGTTGAGGCTGAAATCAGGGCTAAATTAGCAGAATATAAGGAAAAATTAAGGGAATTAAATAAATGTCCAGTCTGTTTTAGCTCTATTAAAGAAAGTACTTTAGAGAGTATAATTGCTAATTATAGCTGGGGAGGTTTAGAGGATGAGTGATTTTAATCAAGAGATAGATAGTTTGAAGGAAGACTTAGATAAGGCGAAAAATAAAAGGTACCGAGCTGAAGCGCGAATGGAAGAGCTGAAAAAGAATAAGCAGAAAATACTGGCTGAATTAGAGGATTTAGGAGTAGCCCCCGAGGAGTTAGAAGATAAAATAGCTAGTTTAGAGACTGAGCTAGAGGAGTTAATTGCTGAGGCTAAGGAGTTATTACCGCAGGATATTCTCAATGATTAAGGAGTGACATTATGCAAGCTGAGCAGATAATAAGGCTTTTAGAAGAAAATATAGAAGAGCAGAAGGAAAAATACAATATTCGTAAAGGGCAGAGAGAGCAGTTACTAGCCGATAAGAAAGAACGTGAGGAAAAAATTAATAGTTTGGATGAGGATTTGGATGTTTATGAACAGACTAGAATTTTACTACAGCAGACGGCTGAATACGCCCGAGAACAGGCTAAGGCTCAAATTGAGAGTTTGGTAACTAATGCTTTGCAGTATGTGTTTGGCCCGCAGTTTAGCTTCGAAATAGAGATTGAAGAAAAGCGAAGTCGTCCTTATGCTGAATTTTATGTGGTTTCTAGTTATGAAGATAGAAGCTTTAAAAATAAGCCCCAGGAGGCTCGCGGGGGAGGAATAGTTGATGTGGTTTCCTTAGCCTTGCGGATAGCTATTTTGGAATCCTATGGAGCTACTAAGATAGCGGGCCCGCTGATTTTAGATGAGCCGGCTAAACATGTTAGTGAAGACTATATTACTAATGTAGCTCAGTTTTTAAAGGCTATTAATAAACGTTTTGCTCGGCAGATAATTGTAGTTACTCATAAAAATCACTTAAGCGAGATAGCCGATAGGTCTTTTCAGGTAGACTTAACGGCTGGAATCAGCGAGGTTACTTCTAATTTTCAATCTTGACATAGACTTATGAAAGATATACAATGTAGGCAGGGTGTCTTCTCAAAAAAATAAAAAAGATTTTTATAGAAGTTAAAGCTACAGTTTAATAGGGAGGTGAATCAATCTATGGCGTATTTGATTTATATAATTATTGCTTTAGTAATTGGTGGAGCAGCAGGTTATTTAGCTCGACGCTATATTGCTGAAAGCAAAATCCAATCTGCTGAGAAAAAAGCAGAGGAGATTATAGAAACTGCTCAACGAGAAGCAGATTCTGAGAAACGCGAAGTCCTTCTTGAAGCAAAAGAGAAGGCTCATAATATAAAAGAAGAGGTTGAAAGCGAGTGTAGAGAGCGGCGCAACGAACTACAAAGGCTAGAGGGTCGCTTATTGAAGAAAGAGGAAACTTTAGAATCAAAGCTAGAAGAGGTAGAGGATAAGGAAGCTGACTTAATTGAAAAGGCTAAAAAGGTGGAAGAAAAGAAGCAAGAGATCGATAGCCTACATCAACAGCAGGTAGAGGAGTTGGAAAAAGTTTCAGGCTTAACTATCGAAGAGGCTAAAGAGATTCTTTTAAAACGAGTTGAAGATGAAGTAGAGCATAAATCGGCTCGGATGATTAAAGAGATTGAGAATCGAGCTAAAGATGAGGCTGAAAAGAGAGCTAGAGAGATTATATCTTCTGCTATTCAACGTTGTGCTGCCGATCATGTAGCAGAAACTACTGTTTCTGTGGTTTCTTTACCTAATGATGAAATGAAAGGGCGAATTATAGGTCGGGAAGGGCGGAATATCAGAGCTTTAGAAAACTTAACGGGAATTGATTTAATTATTGATGATACCCCAGAGGCGGTTATTCTTTCCGGTTTTGATCCTATTCGTCGGGAAATTGCTCGAATTGCTTTAGAGAAATTAATTATGGATGGTAGAATTCATCCAGCGCGTATAGAAGAGATGGTGGAAAAGGCAGAAAACGAGATAGACTCTTTGATTTATGAAGAGGGAGAACAGGCCACCTTTGATACAGGAGTACATGGTTTAGATAGTGAACTAATAAAATTATTAGGTAGGCTTAAATATAGAACTAGTTATGGTCAAAATGTGTTACAACATTCTATCGAGGTTGCCTATTTAGCAGGAGTGATGGCTTCGGAATTAGGAGTAGATGTTAAGGTAGCTAGAAGAGCCGGTCTCTTGCACGATTTAGGAAAGGCTGTTGACCATAATGTAGAAGGCCCCCATGTTAAAATTGGTGCTGATTTAGCTAGAAAGCACGGTGAATCAGATAACATTATCCATGCTATTGCGGCTCATCACGGAGATGTAGAAGCTAAGTCCGTAGAAGCTGTTTTAGTAGCAGCGGCTGATGCTGTTTCAGCAGCTCGTCCTGGAGCTAGAAGAGAAACTTTAGAGTCTTATATTAAGCGCTTAGAAAAGTTGGAGGAGATTGCTGATTCTTATCACGGAGTTGATAAGGCTTATGCTATTCAGGCCGGTCGTGAAATTAGAGTAATGGTACATCCTGATCAGATTTCCGACGATAAGGCAGCTAAACTAGCTTATGAGGTTTCAAATCAGGTAGAAGAAGAGTTGGAGTATCCAGGTCAGATTAAGGTAACGGTAATTAGAGAAAAAAGAGCAGTTAATTACGCAAAATAAATTTATTTTAGCTAGACGCTCCAATCGATAGAGGTTGGAGCGTTTTTTAGTGTTAGCAGATTTTAACGGGTTAATTAAGCAGGAGTTGATTAAGCTGTACTAGAAAGTAGTTAATTGTACTTAAGTGAGTATGGAGGAGGAAATAAAATTGGGCAAGGAAAAAATTGACTGCAGTCAAAATAATGAAATACCAATTAGTATGAAGCTTATCATTGCTATCCTGCACCGTTATTTTCAGCTTAATAAAGTAGTTTTTAATCAGTACTTAGAAGAGTTGACTCTAAACTTCTTAATTAATCAGGATTTAAGTAAATCAACAAAAGAGGAGTTTAGATTAAAACTAAGACAGAGTCTAAAATTATCTAAAAAGTTGGATAATTCTCCTCTGAATCAGTTAAAAATAGAATATAAGGTTTATGAAGAGTTAACAGAACTAGAAGTTACTATTCAGTTACTGGAATTGACGAGTACAGAACTGGATTTGTTGACGAAGTTAGTAGTAAAAGAGTTTGAAGCTCAGCTGTTATTCGAAAATTTAGGTGTCAAGAGTGCTCAGCATTTAGCAAAATATAAACAGGTTATTGATACTATTCTTTTGAACTGGGAGGGAACTCAGCCTAAGCAGTTATTAGTTGGGTTCAGAGAAAAAAAGCGAGTGGTGATTTTTGATAAGGAGTATGATGGTGATAATTAAGAAAGGAGTTAAGTGATGAAGGTTTTGTTAATAGGAGATATAGTAGGTAGAGCTGGTAGAAGGGCCGTTAGAGAATTAGCTCCAGATTTGATCGAAGAGGAAGAGATAGAGTTTGTAGTAGCTAATGGAGAGAATGCTGCCGGCGGTTTTGGAATTACTAAGCAAGTGGCAGATGAGCTTTACAGTTATGGAATTGATGTGTTGACTATGGGTAATCACACCTGGGATAATAAGGAGATTTTTGATTTTATAGATCAGGAAGAGCGACTTTTAAGACCTCAAAATCTGCCTCCGCAAACACCGGGGATGGGGCATCAAGTCTATACTTTGGATTCAGGAGTTAAAGTTGCGGTAGTTAACTTACTAGGTAGGGTCTTTATGGATAATGTGGACTGCCCTTTTCGTTCGCTAGAAGAGTTGATACCTCAATTAGAGGCTGACTTGATTTTGGTGGACTTTCATGCCGAAGCTACTTCGGAAAAAATAGCTTTAGGTAGATACTTTGCGGGAGAGGTAAGCGTGGTTTTTGGAACTCATACACATGTACAGACTGCTGATGAGCAGATTTTGGGAGCAGGTACGGCATACATAACTGATTTAGGTTTGACAGGGGGAGTTGATTCCATTTTAGGGATGAAGCCTGAAGATGTAATTAAGCGCTTAACTACTAATTTACCGCAACGATTTTCTGTAGCCACTGGTGATACTCAGCTTGCAGCGGTAGTGGTGGAACTAGACTTAGAGTCTGGTTTAGCATTATCGATTAAGAGAGTGAAGCAGATTCACACTAATAATTAAGCCTCCTCTTTACTTTTTTAAATTATTTCCAGGAAAATAGGTTGAAATTTTTTAAAAAAGAAGGAATTTTATGTTAAATATCTAAATTATATATAGTAAGGGAAATAATTTTCTATAAAAAAGAGGAGGTATTTATTATGGAAGTATTAAAGGTATCATCAAATTCAAGTCCTAATTCAGTAGCTGGTGCTTTAGCTGGAGTTTTGAGAGAAAGAGGTGGCGCAGAACTCCAAGCTATAGGAGCAGGCGCAATTAATCAAGGAGTTAAGGCGGTAGCAATTGCTAGAGGTTTTGTGGCTCCCAGTGGTGTTGATTTAGTTTGTATCCCGGCTTTTACTGATATTGAGATTGATGGTGAGGAACGAACGGCTATTAAGTTAATTGTGCAGCCTAGGTAAGGATTCTAGTGAATTAGTGGTACATATTATATAGGTTTTAAATGGTTTAACCTGTTGTGCTAGTTGAAACAAAATTAATGCTTTGTTTAGTTTACAGTTTACAATGTATAGTGTAGAGTTGAAGTTCAAAACCTTTAAAACCTTTTTTGACGCTGACTAAAATCTGACTAAGTTCTGACTAGACCTTAAAACTTTTTAGTTCTTTAATTTTTTTAAGGTTTTATGTTTTAGTCAGATTTTGTCCGAACTTAGTCAGCGTCTAATAGAACTTGAACTTAATCTTTTAATGGTCTAGGTTTTTAACTATACACTATCAACTGTTGTGCAGAGCGCAACAATCTATCTATATTGAACTAAAATTTAACTAGCATAATGCGTTAATTTATTATTTTAAGCATCTACCTGATATCAGGGTAGGTGTTTTTTTATTTCATATTTTCTTAGCTAAAGAGCATATAATTAGTAAAAGGGGGAAGTAGCTTGATCAACCATATCTGGTTTGGACTAATTAGTATCGGTATAGTTACTGCAATGTTGACTGGAAATATGGGCCCGGTTTCTCAGGCAGTTTTAGAGTCAGTAGAAGAGGGAGCCATGATTTTGATTAGACTGATAGGACCTATGTCCTTATGGCTGGGAGTGATGAGGCTGGCTGAGGAATCAAACTTTGTTGAACTATTAGCTAAGCTTATTCAGCCGGTAACTAAACGGCTTTTTCCAGAAGTACCAGCCGATCATCCAGCTCTAGGAGCTATGATGCTCAGTTTTAGCGCTAATCTCTTAGGTTTGGGTAATTCGGCTACTCCCTTAGGAATTAAGGCTATGCAGGAGTTACAAAAGCTGAATCCTAAGCCGGAAGAGGCTAGTAATTCTATGTGTACTTTTTTAGTAATTAATACTTCCAGTATTACTTTACTTCCTGCTACGGTAATCAGTTTGAGAGTAGCTGCTGAATCTAGTGCCCCAATGGAGATTATTGGGACTACCATCTTTGCTACTACTTGCTCTACTATAGCTGGCCTGGTGGCCGATAGAGTTTTAAGAAAAATATGGGTTTAGAAGGGTTGAAAAATAATGTTTGATTTTTTAAATAATCTTTCGCAATGGGCTATACCGATTATTATACTGGTAATTGTGGGCTATGCTTATTTTAAGGATGTTGAGGTTTATGAGGTTTTTACTGAAGGAGCTGTGGAAGGCTTTACTACTGTAGTAGAAATTATTCCTTATTTAATAGCTATGTTGATGGCTATCAGTATCTTTAGAGCTTCGGGGGCCTTAGAGATCTGTTTGCAGATTTTGGAGCCTATACTATCTTTTTTTGGCATTCCTCGCCAAATAGTACCTTTAGGGTTGATTAGACCTTTGTCAGGGACGGGGTCTTTGGGTTTGGTGACGGAGTTGATTCAGGAGTACGGCCCGGACTCTTTAATTGGTCGTTTAGCTTCTACTATTCAAGGAAGTACAGAAACTACCTTTTATGTAGTAGCTGTTTATTTTGGAGCAGTAGGAGTTAAAAAAAGCAGATATTCTATTATAGCTGGACTGATTGCAGATGTAGTAGGTTTTATTGCTGCTATATACATTGTAAAGTTAATATTTTGAAATTCTTAATCTGCTCTTGCTATTTTCATACTAAGTATTTATAATAGTAAAGCAGATAGTCTTTTTGGAGAAGTTGATAAACTACTGAAATTTAATTAATCCTAAAATTTAAAGGAGAGAAAATCATGAAGAAGTTATCGTCTACTAAGAAAGTAGTCTTATTTGTAGTTTTAGCTTTGGTATTTACTTTGCTTGTGGCCTGTAATGATGGTGAAGAGGATAATATTAACTCAGTTGATCAAGTTGAAGAAGAAGTAATTGCTGAGGTGAATGGTAATCCAATCTTTAGGGCTGAGTTTGAGAACCATCTAGAACAGTCAAAGCTTCATTATCAAGCCCAAGGAATTGATTTTTCAGAAACTGAAGGCCAAGAACTATTACCACAAATTAAGGAGCAGGTTTTAGAACAATTAATCCAACAAGAGATCTTGGTGCAGCAGGCAGAAGTGGAAGGGATAGAGATTACTGATGAAGAGTTGGATTCTTACTTTGAAATGATCAAAAGTCAATATAATTCAGTAGAAGAACTTGAAGAAGAATTAGCAACAGTAGGCTTGAGTTTAAATGATTTTAGAGAGAATATTAGAGGCAGGCTATTAATTGAAGAGTTAAGTACTAAGTTAACTGCTGATATTGAAGTTAGCGAATCACAACTTGAAGAGTACTACACCGAAAATAAAGAAAAGTTTGTACAGCCTGAACAGGTAGAAGCTAGCCATATTTTAGTTGAAAGCTTAGCAGAAGCCGAAGAATTAAAGTCTGATTTAGATGATGGGGCTGACTTTGCTGAACTAGCTAAGGAGCATTCAATAGGGCCTAGTAGCCAGGAGGGAGGAAGCTTAGGCCTTTTTGCTAAGGGGCAGATGGTTCCGGCCTTTGAAGAGGCTGCTTTTTCTCTAGAGAAAGAAGAGATTAGTGATCCAGTAGAGACCGAGTATGGCTATCATCTAATTAAGGTCAGTGATAAGGTTGCTAGTAGAGAATTGGATTTGGAAGAGGTTAGAGATGATTTAGAAAATTATTTAATAGAAGGCGAAAAAAATCAACTACTCAATGATTACTTTGAAGATGTCTATCAAGAAACTGAAATTGAAAGAATGGTAGATTTTTCCTAAAATTACTTGCAGGCCAAATACCTTTAATCTTCAGCTGGAGATTAAAGGTATTTGCTCTTTTTTGCAGGAATTAATTAATAGGATGTCGAAAGTTTAGCAATAGATTGCAGTTAAGCTTAGCTTATTTTAAAGGAGGAATTTAGATGTTAGATGTTTTATTTAAAGGTGGCCCTACCATGGTCCCTTTAATGGTCTGTTCTATATTGAGTTTAGCAGTTTTTATTGAGAGGTTTTTGTATTTTAGAAAGCTTGATAATAATAACTTCAGATTATTTAAAAAGCTGGAACTACTGATTGCTAACAGTAACTTATCTAAAGCAAAAAAAATGGTTAAAGCTGCTCGAGGTCCAGTGGCTGCTATGGTAGAGCAAGGTCTAGAGGGTTATGGAGAAGATAAAGCTACTGTTAGAGAATATGTAAAGCTTGGTGGTGAAAATGAAATTCGTAAAATGGAAAAACGATTACGAATTTTAGATTTTATTGCTACGATAGCTCCTTTATTAGGTTTATTAGGTACGGTAATTGGTATTATAAATAGCTTTAATATCTTAGCTGGAGCTCAAGGCATGGCGGGCCCGGGAGCCTTAAGTGTTGGTATTGCTCAGGCTTTGATTAGTACTGCTGCTGGTTTGATAGTAGCTATTCCTACTACTTTATTTTATACTTATTTAGATAGTCAAGTGGAGGATAAAACTAATGAGCTGAATCAGTGGTCGGCTAAGTTAGTTAATCTTTTAGCTGAAGACGGCTCTACTAGTAGAGTCCGAGGTGACAGGTATGTTTCAAAGAGATAATAAGCGTAAGGTAGATATTAGGATTTTACCTTTAATTGATGTTATTTTCTTTTTGTTAGTTTTTTTTATGTTATTTACTACCTTTAGAGCTACTCCTGCTGGGCTTGATATTGATTTGCCTCAAGCAGAAACGGTTACTGAGCAGGAACAAAAACAGCTGACTATTAATATATCTGCTCAAGGTCAAATTTATTTGGAAGATGAAGAGCTTACTATCGCGGCTTTACAAAGTAGAGTAGCTAATGTAATTAATGAAGACCCTGAGGCAGTGATTATTATTGAGGCAGATAGAGAAGTGTTTTACGATAAGATAGTAGAAGTGATGGATACTGTACGTCAGGTTGGGGCTCATAGATTGGCTTTAGCAGCTGAGGAAAAAGTGGAAGAGCAATAATCGCTATTTGAGGTGATTAGTTCGATGAAAAGATATATTATTGTTTCGTTGGTAATTCATGTTTTAATTTTAGCGCTGTTCCCTGACCTTTATCAGACTAGGTCTGCCTTTGAGGTTTATCCTTTAGAACAGGATGGAGTTATAGAGTATATGGGAATAGAAGAGATTGATCCTGAGGCTACGACAGAAGTAGAAGGAATTGAAGAGGATGAAGAAGATATAGAAGAAGATATAGAAGAGCTGGAAGAGGATATAGAAGTGGAAAAAGATGATGAAGTTGAAGAAGATATAGAAGCAGAAGACGATGAAGGAGAAGTTGAAGAAGATGTTGAAGATACAGAAGAGGAAGAAGATGTTGAAGAAACAGAAGAGGAAGAAGATGTTGAAGAAACAGAAGAGGAAGAAGATGTTGAAGAAACAGAAGAGGTTGAAGAAGCTAAAGAGGATACAGAAGTAGAAAAAGATGATGAAGTTGAAACTAAGGAAGAAACAGAAGAGGTTGAAGAAGAGGTTGAAGAGGAAGATTCAACTCCCGATACTTTAACTAGTGAGGAAGAAGAAGAGCCTGAAATTGAAGAAACAGAAGCAGATGATACAATTGAAGATGTAGAAGATGATGAAGATGTAGAGGATGATGAAGAAGTAGAGGATGATGAAGAGGTTGAAGATGATGAAGAGGTTGAAGATGATGAAGAAACTGAAGAGGACACAGAAGTGAAAGATGATGAAGCTGAAACTGAGGAAGAAAGTGAAACTGTAGCTGAAGAGGGTAGAGAAGCTGAGGATGTTGAAGGAGAAGAAGATGAAGAAGCTGAGACTAAGAAAGAAGAGGCAGATGGAGAAGAAGATATAGAGCCTGAAGAGAAAACTCCTGAACAAATGGTAGCTAATAAAATTATTCCCGTTTACCCTAAAGAAGCAGCTAATCAAAATATTGAAGGGACTGTTCACTTGAGAGTTGATGTGGCGGATTCGGGACGGATTAGGAATATTTCAGTTGTTGAGTCTTCTGGTGAAGGCAACTTAGATGGAGTGGCTAAATTAACTATAGAACGAGGTTGGGAGTTTGAAGAGACTTTTGATAATTATTCGGTATTTTTGAGTGTGCATTTTGAAGAAGGACAGGTAGAAGTTGAGTTTGATGAATTAGATTTATAGAGCTAGCAAGAGAGGTGTAAAGAGGTTATGAAACTGAGGACTATAGCATTATTAATGATAGTTTTAACTGCTTTTACGCTAATAGGTGCTTTAACGGTTAAAGCTGAAGAAGAGTTAGAAGTTGAAGATGAAGCGGAAATTAGAGAAGAGTTTGAACTTGATTTTGAATCAGAAGAAGTTGAAGTTGATGAAGTAGAGATTGAAGAACAGGTAGATGAGCATGGGAATTTACGGATAAAAAATGATTATATTTCTATTGCAGTTAATCAAGAGGAAGAGAACACTGGTAGATTTGCAGTGGATGTAACTGGTGGAAATCCAATAATGGAGAGTGATGAAGGAAAGCCCTTAATTTATGGACGACCTACTCCCTGGGCTTCTTATACCACTATTAGAATAGATGGTGAGGACTATGTTTTTGGCGGGGAGACTAATCAACGTGCTGGTCGCTTAGGAGAATATGGGGAAGAGGTGAAAGCCCCTTACATAACGGATGAAGGCGCAATTGAGACAGTTTATCGTTACGGAGATCTGCTTGTGATTCAGAATTTGAGCTTTGTGCGTAGCAGTACTACTGGGCTGCCGGATACGGCTCAAATTAAGTATGAGCTTAAAAATGAAAGTGAGGAAGTAAAAGAGGTAGGGGTGCGAGCCATGCTAGATACAATGGTAGGTGATAATGATGGAGCTCCTTTTCGAGTGGGCCCTGAGCCTGTTACCACCGATACAATGTATACTCAAGATGAGTTGCCGGAGTTTTGGCAGGCCTTTGATCGGCTTTCAGACCCTATGGTTATAGCTCAAGGTACTGTTAAAGGATCTCAAGTGACTGCTCCAGATGAGATTTATTTTTCTAACTGGGGTAGCTTAGCTGATGGAGTTTGGGATTTTGATTTTGAGCCCGGTCGTGAGTTTATTAGAGAAGGAGAGTTTCAGTTAGATAGCGCCATGGCTCTTTATTGGAATCCAGAACCCTTGCCTCCTGGAGAAAGTAGGACTTATATTACTAACTATGGTTTAGGTGGAATAACTATTGTGCCAGGAATCTTATCTTTAGGTGTTACTTCTCCGGCTGAAGTGGTTTTAGATAAGCAAACGGATTCTTTTCCAGTTTTAGCTTATATTCAGAATACGGCCGAGATAGATGCCGAGGATGTGGCAGCTGAAATCAAGCTACCTAGTGGACTTTCTTTGGCTGAGGGTGAAGCTAAGAAAGAGTTAGGTGATTTAGAGTCTGGAGGTACTAGACAGCTTGTATGGGATATAGTGCCGGAAGAAGGGGTTAGTCAAGAAGTTGAATATAAGGTTGAGGTTACGGCTGAAAATACCGATGATAATGAAGTTAGTAGAAGAGTGGATATTATTGGCCCGCCAGAGTTGAGCTTTGATCTTCTTGCTCCGGCTGAATTGGAGGTTGAGGATAGACTATTAGAGCCTAATCCTTTTAAAGTAACTACTACCGTTAAAAATACTGGTGCTTCTACAGCTTATAGCCCTAGTCTTGAGATATCCTTGCCTCCAGGACTGAGATTAGCTCGGGGTGAAAGGGATATTAAGTATTTAGGTTACTTAAGTCCTGGTGAAGAGGTAGATGTTTCTTGGTATTTAGAGGCTACTGGAATTAAAGGGCAACTACCTTATGCTATTGAATTAAGCTCTGTTAATGCTGATTCAAAGTCTAAGCTTGAATTTATAGATATTCCTGAGGTAGAGGCAGCTGTATATTTAGAATCTCATACTGATGATTTAAGAGTAGGAGATTATTTGCAGGTAACTTTAAATATGGCTAATCTGAATGATTTTTATAAATTAAATACTATTTTAGAGTATGATGTTGAAAAGTTAGAGTTACTTTTTGCCTCGCGAGGTACGCTGTTTACCAAAGGAGATAAGTTGTTGAGTTGGGAAGAGCCGCAGGTGGATACTGATGAAGGAAGAATTGAATTAGCTGGTGCCTTGGAGGCTGAAGAAGATATCCTTAATGATAAAGCAGCTACTTTCTATTTTAGAGTTAATAGAGCAGGGCCACTCAGTATTGGCTTTAGTCATTTGGACTTAATAGATGAGGAAGGTGTTGAAATAGATAGTGATGTTGAAGATTTAGAATTTACGATTAGAGGAGGCGAGGACTATGATTAAGAGATGCTTAACAGTCCAGAAGCTGATTACTTTGATTTTAGTCTGGGGGCTGCTCTTGACCGCTACTCTGCCTGTCTTGGCCAGTGATGAAATAGAAGATATTTCACCAGATCATTGGGCTTACGAGAGCGTGAGAAGATTAATTGATGAAGGGGTTATGTCCTTACAAGAAGATAATTACTTTGAAGGCGAAGAAAAGATAGAGAGATATGAGTTAGCTGAAGTAATTGCTAAGCTTTTGGTTAATATAGAACAAAGAGGAATTAGTGCTTCCGAAGAAGATTTAAAGTTACTTCGTGAGTTGTCTACGGAGTTTAGAGAAGAACTGGTGGAGTTAAATCAGGAAAGCGATTTTTTCGCTCAAGAAATGGAGCGTTTACAGGAAGAAAATAAGATATTAAGGGAAGACTTACTGAATACTAAAGAAGAGATGCTAGCTGTAAAGGAGAGTCAAGAGGAAGCAAGACAGATAATTGAGGAAATTACTCAAGAACAGGAAGAGTTTCAGGAAGAGGTTGAGATTAGGTTAGCAGAGTTGGAAGCTGAAAATGAACAACTTTATCAGCGTATAGATGCCTTAGAAGAAAGCTTGGAAGATGGAGGAGATATTCAGGAAAAATTGGATAGAGAGGTTAAAAATTTGAGATTTGCTGGCTTAGGTTTATTGTTGTTAATAATAGCTAGCTATTAAAAATTTAATTTTTTCTTGAATAAAAGTTAAGTATTGTATTATAATGATAGAGTAGGAGGGATAATTGTGGAAAAAACATTCTTTATGATTAAGCCAGATGGAGTAAAAAGAAACTTAGTAGGAGATGTGATTTCTAGAATTGAAAAGAAGGGATTAGCTATTAAGGCTATGAAAATGCTGCAGATTGATGATGAATTAGCGGAAGAACATTATGCTGAACATGTGGATAAGCCTTTTTTCCCTGACTTAAAGGAGTTTATTACTTCGGGCCCGGTAGTAGCTATGGTAGTTGAAGGCCCTAAAGCCATTAAGACTGTGCGGAAAATGATGGGAGCTACTGATCCTTTTGAGTCAGCAATAGGTACTATTAGAGGGGATTATGCTCTCAGTATTGATGAAAATATAGTTCATGGTTCAGATTCTGCTGAAAGTGCTAAGCGGGAAATTGAACTTTTCTTTGCTGAATCTGAAATACTGTAATTTTATTTGTGGTGGAGAGTTAAACTGTTATACTTAAGGAGAGGACTTATGCTTAGATTAAAGAGTGCTCAAGGGATTAAGGTGCTTATTATAACTTTAGTGTTGGTACTGCTAGTTTCTCAATTAACTGTTATTTTGCCAAGCAAGACTGGATCTGTTCTCCATGCTGCTGAAGAAGGGGTTAGTGATCGGAAGACTTTTGGTGGCTTAGCTATTTTTATAGGTATTAACTTTTTAGCTAGCAGAATTAGAAGTAGAAGAAGTGAACCTAGTATTAGTTATGACCTTGAAGATGTTTCTCAATCTGAACTGGACTTATTGGCCCGTTTAATACATGCTGAAGCACGAGGTGAGCCTTATAAGGGTCAAGTGGCAGTAGGAGCAGTGGTTTTGAATAGAGTAAATAGCCCTCAGTTTCCTAATTCGATTCGAGAAGTGATCTATCAATCAGGACAGTTTGCTCCAGTGGACGATGGGCAGATTAATCTGCCGGCTAATCAGACAGCCTTCCGAGCAGCTCGAGATGCTTTAAGCGGTGAAGATCCTTCCTTAGGTGCTCTTTATTTTTACAATCCTAGGACTGCCCGTACCTTGTGGTGGTTAACCACTCGGAGAAAACTAGTTGAGATTGGAAATCATGTTTTTGCAGAATAGTAATAGGGCCCTAATATCAACTGTTGATATTAGGGTTTTATCGTTCTATTGTTTCAGAGGACAGATGATAAATGATAAAGGATAGATTAAGATCAAGAAATAAAGTTCAAGAGCTATCTGACACAGCGCCCCGTAGCGACGCCATTATTTTGGCTAGTCATTACTCTGGGAAGTGCCCTTGGGGTAACTAAGTTCTGACAAAAATCTGACTAAAACATAAAACCTTAAAACCTATTGAAACTACTAATGAACACTAATTGATACGAATAAAACCTAAAAACCTTAATTCAAGATCATATGCGTTAACTTAAGCTAAATTTTAGTAAAATATTAACTTTATCAATGTAATGTGTTAGTGTCGGTGTGAGTGTGAATAAAAACATTATAAGCTCTAATCCTTCAGTTCAAAAGCCTTTAAAAATCTTGATCTTAACTAGCACTGATACTCCCACTGACACAATATATCTATAAAATAACAAATCAATTAGAAAAATATGTATTAAGTTGACGTTTATGATATGGTTCTAAGTTTTTGATTTTATGTTTTAATGTCTAGTCAGAACTTAGTCAGATTTTAGTCTGCGTCAAATTGCTTTTAATGTCTTGAACTTATCTGTGTTGATCTTTATTTATCTGTGCAATCTGTGTCAGATTTGCTTTTGAACTTTATAACAATATAGTACTAACCTTCACTTTAAATTGACATTCTAAACGCAATATGTTATATTTTATTAAGTTAACGCTTTAATGTGTTAAAATGATAAAGAGGTGGTTTAAGTGGAAAGAGATTTAACTTTTAATAAGATGCAGACGCCCAGTGGAACTAAGGACTATTTGCCAGCAGAGGCTAAGAAAAAAAGATACTTAGAGGAGCAGATAATTTCTCTATTTTCAGAATGGGGTTATCAGGAAGTAATAACTCCTACTTTTGAGTTTTTTAGTGCTTTATCTATTGGAACTGGTAGTGAGTTACAAGAGAAAATGTATAAGTTTTTTAATCGTCAAGGCGAAATTATGGCTTTAAGACCGGAGATGACAGCGCCTATTGCTAGATTAGTTACTAATAGATTTTCTGGACAAGAAATTCCATTACGACTTTCTTATTTAGCTAATGTTTTTAGATACGAGGCTCCTTTGGCGGGCCGGAAGCGAGAGTTTTATCAAGCAGGAGTTGAACTGATTGGTTGTGAGGAGTCTTTAGCTGATGCTGAAATTATAGCCTTAGCTATCGAAGCCTTAGAAAGAGTAGGTTTAAAAAACTTTTCTCTGGATATAGGCCAGGTGGACTACTTTATGGGCCTGATGGAAAAGATGGAACTGGAGCCGGAAGTGAAAAGTAAGTTAAAGAAGTGTTTAACTAAGAAAGACTTTGTGGCTTTGGAAAATCTAGTTAGTAATACTGCTTTAAGCGATTCAGAACAGGAGGCTATTCTATCTTTACCGAAATTAAGAGGTGGTAAAGAGATTATTAAGCAAGCTAAAGAGCTGATAGTTAACGGTAAGTCTCAGGCAGCTTTAGAAAGTCTGGAGGATATCTATCAGCAGTTAGAGGAGTTAGGAGTAGCTGAGCAGGTAACCTTGGATTTAAGTACTTTGCGTGGCCTAGATTACTATACAGGAATAGTTTTTGAAGGCTATACTAATGATTTAGGCTTTACTATCTGCGGCGGAGGTCGTTATGATAATCTTCTAGGAGAGTTTGGAGAGCCAAACCCGGCTATAGGTTTTTCAGTGGGGATCGATCGGCTGATTTTATCTTTGGAAAATCAAGGGGTTAAACTGCCGACTGTGGAAGAAGATACATTTATCTTTTATGCCAAGGACTATCGCCAACAGGCTATAGAGTTAGCCCGGCGCTTGCGTCAAAAAGGAGAACAGGTAGTGCTGGAGGTTAAGGAACGTAGTGTAGCAGCTAGCATCGATTATGCTCAGCAAAAAGAGATGGGACGAATTATTTATTTAGGTACTGTAGATGAGATTAATAATTGGGATTACCAACTTGAGACTTTATTTGGTCAAGAGGTAGTTATCATAGAATAGGAGGGGTGACTATGAAGCCTTTAAAGATTGCTTTACCTAAAGGACGGCTCTTTGATCCAGTAGTGGAAATGCTGCGGGAAATAGGGGTTGTAAAAGGGGATTTGAGTGATGATTCTAGAAAATTAGTATTGAACTGTGAAGATCAAGAATACTGTTTTATTTTAGCTAAGGCGGTGGATGTACCTACTTATGTGGAGTATGGAGCTGCCGATATAGGGATTTCAGGTAAGGATGTATTGTTGGAGGCTCAAAAAAATGTTTGTGAGCTTTTGGACTTAGGTTTAGGGAGCTGTAGGTTGGTAGTAGCTGTACCGGAAGAGTTGGGAGTAAGTAGTTTAGAGGAATTACCGACTTTACTTCGGGTAGCAACCTCTTATCCTCGCGTAGCCGAGGAGTTTTTAAATCAGCAAGGAATTCAGGTGGAGGTAATCGAGCTCAATGGTTCTATTGAGTTAGCACCTACTGTTGGTTTAGCGGAGATGATTGTGGATATTACTTCTACGGGTACTACTTTGCGTAAAAATAACTTAGTTGAGATTGCTGAGATTGCTAAGTCCTCAGCGCGGTTGATAGTTAATCAGGTTAGCTATAAGACTAAATTTGAACGAATTCAAAAAATAAGTAATGGTTTAAAAAGGAGTCTGAATGCAGATGTTGAAAATAATTAAAACAGCAGATAGAGGTTTTGAAGAGCAGGTAGAGGCTATTATGAATCGTTCCACCTTTACTGATCAAGAGAGATTAGCAGTGGTGGCTGAGATTTTAAAGGAAGTTAGAGAGCGCGGCGATGAAGCAGTGCTGGATTATACCGCTAAGTTTGACCAGGTACAGTTTAAAGCAGCTGAGCAGGCTGTTACTACTGAAGAGATTGAAGCAGCCTATGAGCAGGTTGAAGATGAAGTTATAAGCTCTTTGAAAAAGGCTAAGGAGAACGTGAAAGACTTTCATCAACGGCAGTTGCGAGAGAGCTGGTTGCAGGTTAAAGAAGAGGGAATAACTTTAGGTCAATTAATTAATCCTTTAGAGAAAGTGGGGCTTTATGTGCCCGGTGGTCGAGCTGCTTATCCTTCTTCGGTATTGATGACCGGTGTTCCGGCCCAAGTAGCAGGAGTGGAGGAGATAGTGATGGTAGCTCCTCCCGACAGTCAAGGCCAGTTAAATCCAGCTACTTTAGTGGCGGCTGATATAGTGGGGATAAAGCAGATCTATAAGGTAGGAGGAGCCCAGGCGATAGCTGCTTTGGCTTTGGGGACTGAGGTTATTCCTAAAGTGGATAAGATCGTAGGTCCGGGTAATATCTATGTTACTTTGGCTAAGAAGTTAGTTTATGGTGAGGTGGATATTGATATGCTAGCTGGGCCCAGTGAAATTTTAGTATTGGCAGATGAAACAGCAACTCCTAGTTATGTAGCAGCTGATTTACTTTCTCAGGCAGAACACGATCCTTTAGCGGCTTCAGTGTTAGTAACTACTTCGGTTGAGTTGGCTAAAGGAGTGCAAGAAGAGGTAGAAAAACAGCTAAGTTATTTAGATAGAGAGGAGACAGCTAGGGAGTCTTTGCATAATTACGGAGCTATTATTTTAAGTGAGGACTTAACAGAGGCCTTAGAGATTACTAATCGTTTTGCTGCGGAACACTTAGAGTTAGCAGTAGAAAGTCCCTTTGAAATTTTAGCTGAGATCAAGAATGCTGGGGCTATCTTTTTAGGCCACCATACTCCAGAGCCGGTGGGAGATTATTTTGCTGGTCCTAATCACGTACTACCTACGGGAGGCTCAGCTCGTTTCTACTCTCCCTTGAATATAGATGACTTTGTTAAGAAGTCCAGCTTGATCTTTTATTCAGAAAGTGCTTTGGCTGCGGCTAAGGAGGATATTATTAGATTAGCTGAGGTGGAGGGCTTGGATGCTCATGCTAATTCGATTCGAGTTCGTTTTGATGATTAGTTAGAGAAAGGAAGGATTGCGATGCGAAAGGCAGAACTACAAAGAAAGACTACCGAAACTGAGATTGAGTTAAGTATAGATTTGGATGGGACAGGTAAAAGCAGTATAGATAGTGGAGTTCCTTTTTTAGACCACATGTTGGAGCTTTTTACTAAGCACGGTCTTTTTGATCTAGAGTTAAAGGCTAAGGGAGATTTGGAGATCGATGCTCACCATACTGTGGAGGATATCGGTATCTGCTTAGGTAAGGCTATCAATGAGGCTGTGGGCGATAAAAAAGGAATTAGGCGCTACGGTACAGAATATGTACCTATGGATGAAGCATTGGTGACAGTTTCTTTAGACTTAAGCGGGAGAAGCTATTTAGCCTATGGGTTAGAACTACCTACTGCTCAGGTGGGTTCTTTTGATACTGAGTTAGTAGAGGAGTTTATGCGGGCCCTAGCCTTCAATGGAGGAATTACTCTTCATTTACGCCAACTGGAAGGACGAAATGCTCACCATATTATCGAAGCAGCTTTTAAAGCCTTGGGTAGAGCCTTGAAAGAAGCGGTGAGAATAGATCAAGCTATTAAGGGAGTTATGTCTACTAAAGGTAAATTAGAGTAATACTATAGCAGGGAGGTGGCGATGGTTATTGGAAGCAGTAATTAAAGCTAAAGCTTTCAATTAACTAAATTTATGATTGCTATTATAGATTACGGAATGGGTAATTTACGTAGTGTAGAAAAAGCTTTAGAAAAGTTAGGCTTTAAAGCAGAGATTACCGATCAAGCCGAGGAGATTTTAGGAGCTGAGGCGGTGATCCTACCAGGGGTAGGTGCCTTTGGTGACGCAATGGAGAATTTGAAAGCTGCTGGATTGATTGAAGTAATTAAGGAGGTAATAGACTCCGGTAAGCCTTTTTTAGGTATCTGTTTAGGGATGCATTTACTTTTTTCTAGTAGCGAAGAATGGGGTCAGCAGGAAGGTTTAGATATTATTAAAGGACAAGTAGTCAAATTTCCAACGGAACTTGAGCTAAAGATTCCACATATGGGTTGGAATCAGCTGCATTTGCAAAAAGATACGGCTCTTTTTGATGGATTGGAGTCTGGTTTATTTCAGTACTTTGTACACTCTTATTATGTAGTACCGGATGATGAGGCAGTGATTGCTACTACTACTGATTACGGAATAGATTTTGTATCCAGTATCCAAAAAGATAATATTTATGCAGTACAGTACCATCCAGAGAAAAGCAGTGAACAGGGTTTAGAGATTTTACGCAATTTTGGGGAGTTGATATAATGGAAATTATTCCAGCAATAGATATTAGAGATGGTAGATGTGTGCGTTTATATAAAGGTGATTTCGAGCAAGAAACGGTCTATGGTGATCCTTTAGAGATGGCTAAGTTATGGGCCAGCAAAGGAGCTCGCCGACTTCATGTAGTGGACTTAGATGGAGCTTTGGATGGACAGCCTAAGAACTTAGAGTTGATTGCTGAAATTGTAGAGGAGACCGGATTACCTGTGCAGGTAGGCGGGGGAATTAGAGACTTAGAGACTATTGAACATTACTTAGATATCGGGATTGAAAGAGTAATTATCGGTACGGCAGCTGTGAAAAATCCTGATTTAGTGATGGAAGCTATAGAGAAATTTGGTTCAGCAGCTATAGTAGTGGGTATTGATGCTAAGAACGGTTATGTAGCTACCGAAGGCTGGGTGGAGACAGCCGATACCACAGCAGTAGACCTAGGTAAGGCAATGCAGAAACGAGGGGTAAAGAGAGTAGTCTTTACCGATATTGCTAAGGATGGTACTTTAAGCGGCCCTAATTTGGAAAGTACTGCCGAAGTGGCTCGCGAGACTAAACTGAAGGTAATAGCTTCTGGTGGCGTTTCTAAGCTAGCTGATATTGAGGCTCTAGTGGAGATTGAAGCTGTGGGAATAGAGGGAGTTATTGTAGGTAAAGCTTTATATAGTGATAACCTTGATTTAGAAGAGGCTTTGGAAGTTGTTGGAGGTGAATAATTATGTTAGCCAAAAGAATAATCCCTTGTCTAGACGTTGATGACGGGCGAGTAGTTAAAGGGGTTAACTTCGTAGGCTTAAGAGATGCCGGTGACCCGGTGGAGTTAGCTGCTTTTTATGATCGAGCTGGGGCTGATGAATTAGTCTTTTTAGATATCACGGCTTCTTCGGATAAAAGAGAGACTATGGTGGAGGTAGTTAAAAAGACCTCCGAACAGGTCTTTATTCCTTTCACCATCGGCGGTGGAATTAGAACTGTCGAAGATATGCGTAGACTGCTAAAGGCCGGTGCTGATAAGACTTCTATTAATTCAGCAGCGGTTAAAGACCCGCAGTTAATTGCTAGAGGAGCTAAGAGATTCGGTAGTCAGTGTATAGTGGTGGCTATCGATGCTAAAAGAAAAACAGAGGCTGAGCAGTTAAGTTGGGAGGTTTATATTCACGGTGGCCGTAAGGCTACTGGTTTGGATGCTGTGGAGTGGGCCCAACGAGCGGAAGAGTTAGGAGCAGGTGAAATCTTATTAACTAGTATGGACGGTGATGGAACCAAGGATGGCTATGATAATCAATTAAATCGAGCTATTGCTAGTAAAATAGATATTCCTGTAATTGCTTCTGGAGGTGCTGGAGGGCCCGCAGATATCTTAGCGGCTTTTAAGGAAGGAGCAGCGGATGCTGCTTTAGCTGCTTCAATCTTTCATTTTGGTGAATACTCTATTCGTGAAGTTAAAGAATACTTAGCAGAGGAAGGAGTAGTGATTAGACAATGAGTTACTTAACAGAGTTAAAGTTTGATGAAAATGGTTTAATTCCGGCTATTATTCAGGATATAGAGAATGAACAGGTCTTAATGATGGCCTATATGAATCGGGAGGCTGTTCAAAAGACAGTTGAAACTGGTTATACCTGGTTTTGGAGTCGTAGTCGCCAAGAGCTATGGAAAAAGGGGGGAAGTTCGGGCCATGTGCAGCAGGTAGAAGAGATCAAAGCTGACTGTGATCTAGATACGCTCTTAATTAAGGTTAAGCAGAAGGTGGCTGCCTGTCATACTGGACATTATTCATGTTTTTATCGGCGGCTTGATCTTGATAAGGCCAATCGTTTTAAAAGCGAAGGAGAGCAGGTCTTTTCTCCGGAGGAGGTTTATGACGAGCAGACTGAAGAGGATGAAATTAAGCTTGAAAATCCTCCTGTACCTAGCGGCGGGTTGCCTCAGATCCTACAGGAGATCTATCAAGTAGTTTTGGATCGCAAACACAATCCAGTTGAGGATTCCTATACTTCGTATTTATTTGATGAAGGCTTAGATAAAATTTTAAAGAAGATTGGCGAAGAGGCAGCCGAGGTTATTATTGGAGCTAAGAATGAGGATAAAGAGGAGATTATTATGGAAGTCTCTGATCTACTTTATCATCTATTGGTTCTGCTTAACTATTATCAGATTAACTTAAATGAGGTTTATGCTGAATTGGCAGATAGATTTGGTAAGTAGGAGTCATAAAGTACTTATCTTTCTTGCTTGCATTTGCTGAGCAAGAATGTTATATTTATAGTTAGGGTTATTTATTTTTGCTTTATTGCGAGTAATAAAAGAGGTGAAAAGATGCTCAGAAGTATGACTGGTTATGGACGAGCGCAGTTGGAAGCTGCTGGTGACAATATAACGGTTGAACTGAAGTCTGTAAATCATAAATATCAGAAGATTAATCTGCATATTCCTGAACAATTATCGGCTTTAGAGGCTAGGGTTGATAAACTATTAAAAACCGCTTTGAGCAGAGGGCGGATCAACTATAATCTAGAACTACAGAGCCAAAATAAAAAGAGTTTGCAGGTGCAGGTAAATAGAGACTTAGCTGCTGAGTATGTAGAGCACTTGGAGAAGCTGCAAGCCGAGCTTGGCTTAGCTGCCGAGGAATTAAGTGTTGAATTTTTAGCTGAACTGCCTGATGTCTTAACAGTGAAGGAGATAGCTAGAGATATTGAAGAACTATGGCCTCAAGTTGAGCAAGCCACGGAAGAGGCTTTAGCAGAGCTGTTGGCAATGAGGAAGCGGGAAGGTGAAGAGTTATTAGCGGATTTTTTACATAGGTTGGAGCAGATTGAAGACTTAGTTACTAAAATAGAAGCTAGGGTGCCGGAGATAGTAACTGAGTATCAGCTGAAGTTGAAAGAAAGAATTGAAGAGTTAGCAGCTGACTATGAGGTAGATGAGGATAGATTAGCTATGGAAACGGCCTTGATTGCTGATAAAAGCGATGTTAATGAAGAGCTAATTAGACTTAAAAGCCATGTGCAGCAGTTTGAGGAAACTTTGCGCTTAGAAATAGATGAACCAGTAGGTCGGAAGTTGGACTTTATTGCGCAGGAGATGCATAGAGAGGTTAATACTATTGGTTCTAAGATCAGTGATTCTCAAGTAGCTAATTATGTAGTTGAATTAAAGAGTGAAGTAGATAGAATTAGGGAGCAGTTGCAGAATGTAGAGTAGCTGATTTTTTAAGTTTAAAGTAGAAAGATTAAGGAGGAATTCATTACATGGGAGTTGAACTGATTAATATAGGTTTTGGAAATATTGTAGCCGCTAATAGAATTATTGCTATCGTGAGCCCTGAATCGGCACCGATTAAGAGGATTATTCAAGAGGCTAGGGATAGAGGAATGTTAGTTGATGCTACTTATGGACGTCGAACTAGAGCGGTAGTTATTACCGATAGTGATCATGTTATTTTATCTGCTGTACAGCCAGAAACTGTTTCCCAACGTTTAGATGATGAGGAATAAGTCTATACTAAAGAGGGGGAGGAGAATGGAAAATAGAGGCAAGTTAATAGTTCTATCAGGGCCCTCTGGAGTAGGAAAAGGAACGGTAATTGAAGCTTTAATGGAAGACTATCAGGATATAGCTTATTCCATTTCTGCTACTACTAGAAAACCGCGTTCTAGTGAGAAAGATGGAGTTGATTATTTTTTCTTATCGGAAGCGGAGTTTCAACAGTTGGTAGAAGAGGATGAGTTTATAGAATGGGCCCAAGTCCACGGTAATTACTATGGAACTCCTAAAAGCTATGTAGAAGAAACTTTAAATGCAGGACAGGATGTAATTTTAGAGATAGATATTCAAGGTGCAGTTCAAGTGAAAGAAAAGTGTGAACAAAATGTTTGTGTTGAAGGAATTTTTATTTTTTTAGCTCCTCCTTCTTTAGCAGAATTAGAAAATAGGATTCGTGAGAGAGATGCTGATAGCGAAGCCGAGATGGAATTAAGAATGGATAATGCTACTCAGGAAATGAAAATGGCTGAAGAATATGATTATATAGTAGTTAATGATCAGGTGGAGCAGGCGGTAGAAAAGATTAAAGCTATTATTATTGCTGAAAGATGTAAAGTAGACTAAGAGGGGGTTAAAAGATGTTAGCTTATCCACCATTAGATAAACTGTTAGAAAAGTCAGATGTGGAGTATACTATAGTTATTCAGGCGGCTAAAAGAGCTAGAATGTTGAATGAAGAGGGTGAAGAGCCCTTAGTGGACTGCAAAAGCGCCAAGGATGTTTCCAATGCTTTAGAAGAGATTGTAGCCGGTAAGTTGAACTATATTCCTGTTGAAGATATTGAGGAGTAAGCTTATGCAAAAAAAGTTTTTAACTGGGCAGTGTATTGTCTTGGGAGTGACCGGAGGTATTGCTGCTTATAAGGCAGTAGAGGTAGCTAGTAGCCTCAAAAAGCTAGGAGCTGAAGTGCAGGTAGTTATGACCGAGGCAGCTCAGGAGTTTGTACAGCCGTTGACCTTTAGAGCGGTTACTCATAATCCGGTAATAACTGATATGTTTGCCGAGCCTAAAAGCTGGGAGGTAGAACATATTAGTTTAGCTCAAAAAGCAGATCTCTTTTTAATTGTACCGGCTACGGCTAATATAATTGGAAAAATAGCTAATGGTATCGCTGATGATATGCTATCTACTACGGCGATGGCTACTCAGGCTTCGGTGTTATTGGCTCCGGCAATGAATGTAAATATGTATAATAATCCAATACTTCAAAGTAATATTGACAAGTTAAGTAAATTAGGCTATGGAGTTGTTGAGCCGGCCAGTGGTTATTTAGCCTGTGGAGTAGAAGGTAAAGGTCGTTTAGCAGCTCCGGAGAAGATAGTGGAACTAGCTATTAGAGAGTTAACTTTAAGCGCAGACTGGCAGGGAGTAAAGGTTTTAGTAACTGCCGGGGGAACGCAAGAGCCTTGGGATCCGGTTCGATACTTAGGCAATCATTCTTCAGGTAAAATGGGCTATGCTGTGGCTAAGGTAGCTGCTCGGCGGGGAGCTGAAGTGTTATTAGTTACGGCTCCTACTGCTTTGGAGTCTCCTTTAGGAGTTGAGGTTGAGCAGGTACAGACGGCCCGGGAGATGTATGAAGCGGTATTGGCAGTGGCAGCTGAGCAGGAGGTAATTATTAAAGCAGCAGCAGTGGCTGACTATAGACCGCAGAATAAAGCTGAAGATAAAATTAAAAAAGACGAATCTGAACCATTAATTAACTTGGAGCGGAATCCGGATATCTTAGCAGAGTTAGGTAGACGTAAAGAAAGACAGTTTTTAGTAGGCTTTGCTGCTGAATCGGAGCAGCTGTTAACTAATGCTCAGGCGAAGTTAAAAAACAAGAATTTGGATTTAATTGTGGCTAATGATATTAGTGCTGTAGATTCAGGCTTTAAAGTTGATACTAATCAAGTAGTCTTAATTAGTGCTCAGGATCAGCAAGAGCTACCGAAGCTATCTAAAATGGAGGTAGCTGCTAGGCTGCTGGATAAGATAGTTGAACTAAGGGAGGAGTGATTGGAGTGGATATTGAAATAGAGAGCTTTCAGCTTGATCATCGTCAGGTAGAGGCTCCTTATGTACGTAAAGCAGGTCGTATTGAAACCCCTAGTGGAGATTTAATTCAAAAATATGATTTAAGACTAAGGCAACCTAATGAGGGAGTGTTATCCACGGCGGCAATACATACCTTGGAGCATTTATTAGCTGGCTATCTGCGGGAAAGAATCGCCAATGTGGTCGATGTTTCGCCGATGGGCTGTCGAACCGGCTTTTATTTAATTGTAGTAGGAGAGCCGACGGTAGCAGAAGTACAAACGGCTTTAGTAGACTCTTTAGCAGAAGTAGTGGCAACTGAAGAAGTTCCAGCTACTACGGCTAAAGAGTGTGGAAACTATCGAGATCATTCGTTATTTGCTGCTCAGGAGTATGCCCAAGAGATTTTAGAGAGATTTAAGAAGGATTAATATACTTGCAAAGCTAATTTACTTATACTAGAGCTTCTAGAAAGGTGGATTAAATAATGACTGACCAAGTAGATACTTCAAAGTTTATAGTTATTTATCGAACTCAAGATGAGTATGAGGCTCAGATAGTAAGGTCACGCTTAGAGTCGGCTGATTTTGAAGCAAGAATCCATCTCGATGGCCGGGCCGGCTATGGACTAAATATAGATCCCACTGATCAGATTAAAGTTTTAGTAAGGGCTAGCCAGGCTAAGGAAGCTATTGATTTTTTGAAAGCTGATGATTTAGAAAACTAAGCTGTTGAGGAATGTAGCAATTATTATACTATCTTTCCTATGGGAGAGAATTTTTTAATTTAAAAGAGGTGATAGATGTGTCCAAAAAAAAATACTTATTTACTTCGGAATCGGTTACTGAAGGTCATCCCGATAAGGTTGCCGATCAGATATCCGATGCTGTACTAGATGCTATTTATAGTCAAGACCCTCACGCTAGGGTCGCTTGTGAAACCTTAGTAACTACTGGCATGACCCTAATTACTGGGGAAATTTCTACGGACTGCTATGTTGATATTCCTAAGATTGCTCGTCAAAAAATAGAGGAGATCGGTTATACGCGAGCTAAGTTTGGTTTCGATGCTGATACTTGTGCTGTTTTAACCTCTATTGATGAACAGTCGCCAGATATTGCTATGGGAGTAGATGAGGCTTTGGAGTTAAAAGAGGGCTTGAGTAGTGAAGAAGAGGAGCTAGGAGCAGGAGATCAAGGACTGATGTTTGGTTATGCTACTAATGAAACTAAGGAGCTGATGCCTTTACCGATAACTCTAGCTCATAAGCTAGCTCAACGGCTAGCTCAGGTAAGAAAGGAGAAGATCTTACCTTATCTACGACCTGACGGTAAGACTCAGGTAACTGTAGAGTATGAAAATGGAAAGCCACTGCGGATAGATACAGTGGTAGTTTCTACTCAACACGAGGCAGAGGTTTCTTTAGAGCAGATTAAAAGAGATGTAATTGCTAATGTAATTAAACCGATAGTGGATAAAGAGCTGTTAGATCAGCAGACAGAGTACTTAGTAAATCCTACTGGTCGTTTTGTAATTGGTGGCCCGCAGGGAGATGTAGGCTTAACCGGTCGAAAGGTGATTGTAGACACTTACGGTGGACATGCTCACCATGGCGGAGGAGCCTTTTCAGGTAAAGATCCTACTAAGGTAGATAGATCGGCCTCCTATGCAGCTCGTTATGTAGCTAAAAATATAGTAGCGGCTGGCTTAGCCGATAAGTGTGAGGTACAGGTGGCTTATGCAATTGGAGTTGCTTCGCCGGTTTCGGTGATGGTAGATACCTTTAATACGGCTAAGGTAGCTGAGGATACTATAGAGGAGCTAGTGGAGAAGCATTTTGATCTAAGACCGGGCAAGATAATTGAGGTGTTGGAGTTAAGAAATCCTATTTATAGTCAGGTATCGGCTTATGGGCACTTTGGACGAGATGATTTGGACTTGCCCTGGGAGAGAACTGATAAGGCTGAAGTTTTAAAGGAAGAAGCGGGACTTTAAATTTTAATATTGAATTTTGGGAGTCAGGCATTTAGGTGTCTGGCTCTTTTTTAGTTCAGAGGACAGAGGATAAATGATAGAGGATAGAGGATAGAGGCGACGCAGAGCTAGTGCCAATGGTGATAAATTAAGATCAAGAGATAAAGTTCAAGTTCTATTTGACACAGACTAAAATCTGACTAAGTTCTGACTAGACCTTAAAACATTAAGTTCAAAAACTTAGAAGCATATTAAACCTCAATCCGGCAAGTAAATTTAAAATTTTGGCTTGGTCAGCTTTAGAGGCAATTTTAATCAATATTTGACTAATAACGTTCTAATACTGCTAGTATCTTAGCTGAATTTAATCTAAACAAGTTACTTGCCTAATCCAAGTTAAAATTAAGCTTGAACTAAAGCTTTAGGTTTTATTGCAATTTAGGAGTTTAAAGTTTTTATGTTTTAGTCAGATTTTAGTCATTACTTAGTCTGTGTCAAATAGGTTTTAATCTTTTGAACTTATCTGTGTCTATCCACTTTTAATTTTAATGAAATTTTTGCATAAGCAATCCCCCTTTCTCAAATAATATACCAAGCGTGATTCTAAGGGAGGAAACTTCAGTGGCAGAAGTTAATTCAAGGGTTGATAGGCATGTTTAGAAAGTTAGCCGGAATTTATAACTATCTTAAACATAAATCGCAGGACTATTTTCAGTCGGAACAGCCGCAAGAAGAAGAATCTGAGCAAGAAAAGGTACCGCGAGATATCCAAAAGGTTAAGCAAAAATTAGCGGAAACCTTTGCTGATTGTAGTGACTTTGTACTGCGGGAGCTAAAAATAGGTGATGATTCTCAGTTCAAGGTGATTCTTGCTTATTTTGAAGGTTTGACCGATCACGAGATTATTAATAATGGTATCTTAGACCCTTTGATGATTGAGTCTAAAAAAATAGGTATAGACCGAAGACATGAAGGAGAACTGATCCAAAAAATAAAAGAAGAGATAATTAATGTAGGTGAGGTAGGAGAAGCTGATACTTTTACTAGAACAGTAGAAGAGCTCTTAGCAGGAGGGACTGTGCTTTACATAGACGGTCAGGGTACAGCTTTGAAGTTTGATACTACTGCCTGGGAGGAGCGGGGAGTTGAGGAGCCGCAGACGGAGTCTATTGTCCGCGGGCCCAGAGAAGGCTTTGTGGAGTCTTTAAGCACTAATATTTCTTTATTAAGAAGAAGGATTAAGAATGCTAACTTAAAGTTCAAGGTGCTTAATCTAGGTGTCCAGACTAATACCGATGTAGCAATAGGTTATCTAGCAGGCATAGTTAACGAAGATGTTTTAAAGATGGTTGAAGAGCGGGTGCAGAGGATTAAGATAGATGCTGTTTTAGAATCGGGTTATATTGAAGAGTTTATTGAGGACTCTCCTTTCTCTATCTTTCCTACGGTAGGAAGTAGTGAAAGGCCGGATAAGGTGGCTGGGAAGTTATTAGAAGGTAGAGTAGCTATTCTTTGTGAGGGTACTCCCTTTGTCTTGACCGTTCCTTACTTATTTATAGAGGCATTTCAATCTAGTGAAGACTACTATAATCGACCTTATGTAGCTACCATTGGCAGATCCTTGAGGTTTTTAGCCTTAATTATAACTGCTGCCTTACCGGCCTTCTATGTAGCAGTGCTGACCTTTCATCAAAATATTTTACCCTTTGAACTATTACTGAATATAACGGCTGCTGTAGAAGGTATTCCTTTCTCTCCCTTTTTTGAGACATTGGTTTTAGGAACAGCCTTTGAATTATTAAGAGAAGCAGGAGTGAGAATGCCTAAACCGATCGGCCAAGCGGTGAGTATAGTAGGGGCCCTAATCCTGGGCGAAGCAGCAGTTGAGGCCGGAATTGCTAGCCACCCGATAGTAATTGTAACTGCGGTTACAGCCATTACTAGCTTTATTCTATCTCCTTTATTGGAGCCTTTGATATTTATTCGTTTATTCTTGTTAGTTGCTGCTAATACTTTAGGTTTTATGGGCATGGGCTTAGTAATTATTACTATATTTGTCCATTTAGTTAATTTAAAGTCCTTTGGAGTACCTTATTTAGCCCCTTTTTCTCCTCTCTCAGGCATGGACTTAGAAGATACCTTAGTCAGATTTCCGCTGTGGGCCATGCTCACTCGGCCCCGCATCTTAGCCTGGCGAGAAGAGGAAGGAGAGAAGTATAGACTGGATGCTAATCTGATCAAAAAAGAGGAGTAAGTGATGCTGAAAAAAAAGATCATTTTAGGGATAATAATACTTTCAATACTGTTTAGTACTACAGCTTGCTGGGATAATGAGAATGTAGACGATATAGCCTTTGTTACTGGAATAGGCTTTGATAAAAGCGAAGAGGGAATGATAGAGGTAACAGTTCAATTAGTAGTTCCTACCTTCTTACAACAGCGCGAACAAGGAAGTGATGAAGAGGCTTTTTGGACTATCTCTTTTGAAGAGGAGACAGTCTTTGGGGCAGTCAAAGGCATGCTGTCTACAGTTAATCGGCGTCTTTTTCGAAACCATATCCATATTATAGTCATAGGTGAGGACTTGGCTCGGGAAGGAATTATTGATGTGCTGGATTTTTTGGAAAGAGATCACGAAATGAAAAAGAATGCTGAGATGCTAGTAGCAAGGGGAAGTACTGCTCAGAAGGTATTACAGGCGCAAAGTAACTTAGAAGACATACCGAGTATTCATCTTACTGATATTATGGAAAATGCTAATCAGCTAGCTAAGTTAAAGCAAAAAGACTTAATTACTCTTTTGCGGGAGATTAATCAACAAGGTCAAAGTTCGGTCATAGGTACAGTGCAGATTGTAGGTCAAGATGGAAAGGATGAGCCGGCTGAGGAAGCCGATAATGGAGAAGAAGCTTTATTACTTAAAGATATGATAGTAGAAGGAGCGGCTGCCTTTAAGGAGACGCAGTTAGTAGGCTGGTTATCTCCTCCAGAGACTCGTGGTTATCTCTTTGCTCAAGGAGAGGTAATAGATGGGATTATTAATATTGATAATCCTCACGATAGAGAGCAAAGAGTATCTATTGAGGTGAGAAGTGCTGGGGCAGAGCCAGAGGTAGAGCTAAAAGATGGAGAACCTAGACTGTCGATAGAGGTCTGGGCTACTGGAAATCTTGGTGAGCAGCAGGGAGCTGGCAACTTAACTACTCAGTCAGACTTTGCAGAATTGGCTAAGGAGCTATCGGCTCTGATTGAGGAGGAGATTAGAGAGGTGGTTGACTTGGCTCAGCAGGACTATGAAGCTGATATTTTTGGTTTTGGAGAGCTAATGCGAAGAGAGCATCCTGATTATTGGCAGCAAGTACGCGGAGACTGGGAGCAGGAGTTTAGCCAGGCGCCAGTAGAGATTGAAGTGCAGACAACAATTCGCAAGCCGAGAATGATTCGCATGCCTACTAGACCTAAATAGAGGAGTAGTTCAATGATTATTCTTTTAGTTATTAGTTTAGCACTTATAATCGCCATTGATCTTCGTCACTTATTAGCAGCGACTAAGAAAGATATCTTTATTTATTCTGCTTTGTTAGTTGCAGCTTTTATGGTTGCTTTAGCTCAGCTTATGGAATGGAAGCTTTTAGTGCCTAGTAGGGTGATAGAAAGTTTAGTTCGCAGCATAATAGGGGGGATGGGATGATTGAAGAGGCTAAGATTTCAGGTTATCAATTAGGAATGTTGATTGTAGGCTTTGTATTTGGGAGTTCAGTAATTCTTAACCCAGCTGCGGTGGCTTATCAGGACGCTTGGTTTGCTCAACTGCTGGCTTGGTTGGGCGGTTTTGTCTTGCTAGGACTTTATGTGGCTATTTATTTATTAAGCCCAGAACAGAACTTAATAGAGACTCTTCGGGAAGGCTTTGGTAAATATCTAGGTAGCTTAATCGGCTTATTCTATATCTGGTACTTTATTCACTTAGCATCCTTGGTCTTTAGAGATCTCGGGGAGTATATGATGACGGTTACTTATACTGAAACTCCCCTAGTCTTTCTAATCATCTCTTTCTCCTTACCAATAGCCTATCTAGTTAAAAGCGGTATAGAAGCAATAGGTAGAACTGCCGAAATAACCATATTTGTGATTCCAATTAGTGTGCTGATTACCGTAGTTTTATTAATACCTAATTATGACTTTAATAGTCTACAACCTTTTTTAGAAGAAGGACTTACTCCGGTTTTAGAGGGAGCCTTTAATAACCTAAGCTTTCCTTTTGGGGAAACAGTTATCTTTTTAATGCTCTTTCCGGCGTTAAATGAAAAGGATAAGCTTATTAAAGCAAGCTCTTTGGGTTTATTCGTTGCTGGAGTGTTGCTGATTACTATCACCCTCAGAGATATAATGGTTTTAGGATCGAATATCTTTAGACGGGCCATCTTTCCGGCCCATCTGAGTACTACCTTATTACCCGCAGAGATAGATCAATTAATTGCAATTAACTGGTTACTCGGTTCGGGAGCTAAGATTACCGTCTGCATTTATGCAACAGTTAAGGGATTGGCAGAACTATTTAAGTTGAATAGTTATAAATTATTAGCTTTACCTACAGTAGTTTTAGCAGTTGGACTATCCCTTTGGAGCTTTGATGATCTAATAGGACTGTTGCGCTGGTCTAGTGAGATCTATCCTTATTATGCTCTTCCTTTTCAAATAGTGATTCCGGTGCTGCTGCTTATTATTCTGTTATTTAAGAGGTATCTGCGTTGATTTAATAAGCTTTTTTAATACTTAATCATATGCGTAAGCTTAAGCTTTATTAATGTAATGTTGCATCCAAAAACTTTTTTGAAACCACGCGCCCTGAAGGAAGTGCCCTTGGGGTGAATCAACTCGAATGAGCACGAATAAAACATAAGTTCAAGACATTAAAACCTATTTGACACTGACTAAAATCTGACTAAGTTCTGACTAGACCTTAAAACATAAAAGCAAAAACCTAGAACCATATTAAAATTAAGCTTGAATTAAAGCTTTAGGCTTTATTGGAAAGAGGATAAAATAATTAATTTTTTAATCTTTTATCCTCAATTCGGCAAGTAAATTAAAAACTCTGGCTTAGTTAGTTTTAGAGACAATTTTAATCAATATTTGATTAATAACGTTCTAATATTGCTAGTATCTTAGCTGAATTTAATCTAAACAAGTTACTTGCCGAATCCAAGTTTATGATTTAGTCAGATTTTCTCCGAACTTAGTCTGCACCCCAAGGGCATTTCCTGCGGGGCATGTCAAATAGAACTTGAACTTTATCTTTTGATTTTTCCACTTTCAGCTTGATTTCTTTAATATACTTCTTTTCCGGCTTAAAAAAATTATAATTAGCTTCCACAATAGCTAAGCTTCCTTTAATACTGGCTTCTAGATTAAAAAGGGCTACCTGGTAATCGGCTAGCACGCTATTTTTAATTATAGCTCTGTGTTTTTGAGCAATTTCTAGCGCTGTCAAAGATGCTGTTGCTAATTCAACTAAAGGGTCAATAAGTTTTTTTAACTTCTCTGGCTGACTGAAGTTACTTTCTGAATTGATTTTGAAGTTTTTTACATCTTCATCGATGGCTGCTAGAAACTTCTTTTTGAGTTGGCTAAGCTCTGCTATTGAAGCTGTTAACTTCTTTTTTTGGTTTTGCTTTGCAGATTTTTTACTAACCTTAAAGACTAACTTAAGTAAGCAAGCACCTAATAGGGCCGTATTAGCAGCAGCAGAACCTCCGGCTGGGACAGGATATTCACTGCTGGCGATTTTTTGGCTGAAGTTTTCGATTGAGTTTTTGATTAACATTTTATTTGCCTCCTTAATTTCAATGAATAATGAGCAGCTAAAGAACAAAACAATATCGTTCTAATGTTTCAGAGGATAGATGATAGATGATAAAGGATAGATTAAGATCAAGAAATAAAGTTCAAAGGCAATTAGACGCTGACTAAAATCTGACTAAGTTCTGACTAGACATTAAAGCATAATTTCAAAAAAATGTTTAAAGGTTTTTATTTATGTTAATTTGTGTTTCACCCCAATGGCACTTCTTTAGGGATTATTATCCCCAGAGTAATGACTAGCTAAAGTTCCAGAGTAAATGACTAGTTAAAGTACAAACGTCGCAAGCGTCGCTTCAGGGCGTGTGGTTCTAATAGATTTTAAAGGTTTTAAGGTTTTGTCAGATTTTTGTCAGAACTTAGTCAGCGTCAAATAGGTTTTAATCTTTTGAACTTTATCTATCCTCTATCCTCTGTCCTCTATCATTTGAACTTTATAACAATTATATGTCATTTTAAGCTAAAAAACTATGATTTTTAAGGTTTCTTTTATTTTTACCTAGCAACAAAAAGGAATATTATAACTTATCTAGAAAAACAAAATTAGTAATATAGTCTCTAATTAAAATCATTTAAGGAGGATCACAGGATGGGGGAAGCTGAACAAGTAACTTCTAAAGAAAAAATTAATAGAATAATTGATAATACACTGCTCAAAAAACAGATTGGAAATAATTACAAAAGTTTAGAACAGCAGGTATATAAGATAATCAAAGATAAGATAGTCTATCGAGAATTGAAGCCAGGAGAGAGAATTATTGATAAGCATTTAGCAGAAGAGCTAGATGTAAGTAGAAGTTTAGTCAGGCAGGCCTTTAATATCTTAGAAAAAGAAGAGTTAATCACAGCTATTCCGCGGAGTGGATTTTATGTAAGAGAGATAACTAAAAAGGATATAAAGGAAATCTATAATATTCGTAGGTTATTGGAAGGTTATGCTACTGAATTAGCAGTTCCCGAAGTTCCTGCGGAGGATATTAAAGAGGTTGAAGAACTTTTTAAGCAGGCTAAAGAAGACCTGGAAGAAGGTGAGGTAGAAAGCTTTATTGAAGCAGATACTAAATTACATAATATATTGACGGATAATTGTAAGAATGAACGTTTAAAGAAAATGATTAATAAGTATCAAAGTCACTATATATTTTATCGACTTGTTGACTTTTCGAGGCTAGAAAGGGCTAGGGAGGCTTATCATAGACATTGTGAAATCTTTGAAGCTGTGAAAGATAAAGATGTAGAATTAACGGTTGAGTTGATAGAGGAACATATTGAACATGCTCGGGATATCATTATTGAAAACTTTGAAGACTATACTTATGGTAATTAAATAGGTTTTTATCAAAATTCCACAAAGATAATCAGCATTTGTTAGCTATCTCTGCAATGATTTTACTTACTTTGCAAGTTTGCTTAACAAATGCTTTTTTTATTGAAAAAATTAAAAAAATTTAATAAAAAAAGAGGAATTACGGATTTAATAGCGAATAATTATATCAGAGCCAACTGTTAACAGTTAACAAACAGAACTGCCTTTTATTTTTTAGCTTAATTAACTGATAATTCTGAAGTTGATAGGAGCTTTGATAATCAGCTAAGTATCAACAGTAAATTATTTAGCTAATTGAGCTATTTTATAATATTTAGAAAATTTCAAATTGAAGAAGGTATTTCGGCTTTAATGTCGAAAACTGTATTATAGACAGAAATGTTAACAGTTAACGATAACACCCAAATATAAATTGGAGGTGACTAAAGGAGGTGAGTAAATAATGGCAGAGATGGGGAATAAGAAGCTTGCTAGAATGATTTATGAGAATAATCTAAGTAAGCCAGTTGCCAGTAGTTATAAGAGTTTGAGTGAACAGGTGTATGAGATAATTAAAAATAAGATAATATATAGAGAACTTAAGCCGGGCGAGAGAATTATTGATAAGCATTTAGCGGAAGAATTGGATGTGAGTAGGAGTTTAGTCAGACAAGCCTTTACTATTTTAGAAAAAGAAGAACTGATAACTTCTATTCCCCGGAGTGGCTTTTATGTAAGAGAGATAACTAAGCAAGATGTAGCCGAAATCTATAATATTCGTAAGTTATTGGAGACCTATGCTACAGAGCTGGCGGTGGATAAGCTTTCTGAAGAGGATATTGCTGAAGCTGATGAAATCTTTGAAAAGGCTAAGCAAGATTTGGAAGAGGGTAGAGTAGAGAAGTTTATTGAAGCTGATAGTAAGTTACATGAGATATTAATAGATAACTGTGGCAATGATCGTTTAAAGAAAATGATCAATAAGTATAATACTCACTATATATTTTATAGAATTATTGATTTATCGACTGTAGAGAGAGCAAAAGAGGCCTATGAGGAGCATTATGAAATTTTTAAAGCAGTGCAGAAGCGTGATGTAGAAGAGGCAGTTAGGTTAATGGGAGAGCACGTGGAGAGGGCCCGAGATATTATTCTTCAAAACTTTGCTGATTATACTTTTGGAAATTAGCTATAATTTTTTTAGCAGGTACATAGCTCGTGACTTCATTTTTTTAGCGTTAACTGTTAACAGTTAATAGTTAGCAATATACTTTAGGGGTTGATGTATCTAGAGTTTAAGAGAAGGGTAGGTGGTAAGTTATCTGCTGTGGGTTTATGCTTAGTGGAGATTGGGGGCTGGCTATAAGTAAGTGGAAGTTCAAAAATTAGTATTATGGAGGGGAAAACTATGAAAAAGAGATTTATTACTGTGATATTGTGTTTAACTCTAGTGTTTGTACTAGTTGGCTGTGGATCATCAGGAGATGAAGCTGCTCCGGATATAGATGAGGTTGTAATAGGCATTACTAACAATAATGTAGGAATTGACAGTTATCAGACTACCCATTACGAAACTTTTAGGGAAGAGGCTGAGGAGTTAGGAGTAGAAACAGTTCGCCTTGATGCTACTGGCGATCCAGCACTACAGGTTAATCAGATAGAAGATCTTATCCAGCAGCAAGTTGATGTAATAGTAGTTTGGCCAGTTTCTGGAGATGCTATTGTACCTGCTGTTAGAAATGCTAATCAGCAAGGAATTCCTGTTTTGATTGCTAATTCTCCTATTGATGAGTCAGGATTTGAATTAGTAGAGGGTTTTGCGGGCCCGGATAACTTAACTCAGGGTAAATATGCAGCTCAAATGATGAAGGAAGCTTTAGATGGAGAAGGAAAAGTAGTAGAATTAATGGGACTGCCTGGTTATGTAACGGCCCATCAGCGCTCTGATGGTTTTAATGAAGAAGTTGAAAACTATTCAGGTATAGAAGTTATTGAAACACAGCCTGCTGACTGGGATCGTTCTAGAGCTCAGGAGGTTATGGAGGACTTTTTAACAAAGTTCCCTAGCGGTCAAATAGATGGTGTTTACGCTGCTGATGATAATATAGCTATGGGAGCTATTAACGCCTTAGAAGAAGCGGGGCGCTTAGATGAAGTGAAGATTACCAGTGCTACTATGTTTGGAGATGGCTATGATGCAATGAAGGAAGGAAAGATTTATGGAACTATTTATCAATCTCCTGTAGAAGATGCTCGAAAAACAGTTCAGACTGCTGTTAGAATAGCTACTGGTGAAGAGGTTGAGTTCTTTAATTACTTTGATACGCCGAAGGTTACCCTGGATAATATTGATGAATACGAAAGGCCAATTTGGTAAGATATTAGGAGCTAAAGTTTAAATTATTGCTAATCGAAGGACTTTTAAGCTTCCTTCGATTAGCTCTCTAATCACTTTTTTTCACTCGGACAGTTAACAGTTAACAGTTAACAGGTTCAAACTATATTTAGGAATTAGCAGTAGAGATGATTATTATATTTATTTCTGGGGGGAGAGAAAATGGGATCATCAGTAAAAACGGAGAGTAATTTAAAAGATAGTAGTTCAAAAAAGATTAACTTTGCAGAGATTATTAAACGCCACGGAATACTCTTTGTTTTTCTATTAATGATAATAGGTATTTCGTTGCGTACAGACTCATTCTTAACGCAGAATAACATGCTATTGGTACTAAGACAGGTTTCTGTTAAAGGAATTATAGCCTGTGGGATGACCTATATGCTAATTGGAGGGGAGTTTGATTTATCTGTGGGATCACTAGTTTCGTTAACTGCGGTTTTAGTGATTGACTTCCACGATATTTTAGGGCCCTTTGCAGCTATAATTATAGCAATTTTAGCTGGAATTAGTGTAGGTGCTTTTAATGGCTTTTTAGTAGGTTTTCTAAAACTAAACTCATTAATTGTTACTTTTGGTATGTTATTTGTTATCCAAGCTTTAACGCTTCTGTATACTGGAGGACAGTATGTATCAGTATCTAATCAAGGAGCAACTTGGTTTTCAATTATCGGGAGAGGATTTATTTTTGGGATTCCAATTCCAGTAATAATATTTGGAATCATTTTGATTATTTTCGGAGTAGTTCTTTCTAAGACAGTTTATGGTAGATATCTATATTCAGTAGGGGGGAACCCTATAGCTAGTAAGTTTTCTGGTATCCCCAAAACCTATATTACTTTTAGTACCTTTATTATTACCGGCTTAACAGCTGCTATCGGGGGGATAATATTAGGCTCTAGATTGATGTCGGCCCAAAACTACTTAGGCCAGGGTTATGAGTTTGATATTATTACTGCTGTTGTTTTAGGAGGAACTAGTCTATTTGGAGGTTCGGGCAGTATTCCCAAAACATTAATTGGAGTTTTAATCTTAGGATTTCTAAGTAATGGTTTTATTATGATGGGCTTTCCTTATTACGTCCAATGGGTTGTGCAGTGGGCCATACTTATAGGTGCTGTCTGGATGGATGTAGCTTCTAAAAGGGGGAAAATACTGGCATGAAGAGTAAAACAGGGATTATGAAAGTTAAAGATAATTTTGATATTTGGGATTTTGTGCAGAAGAATTCGATTTGGCTAATCTTTGTAATCTGCATAGTCTTTTTTAGCATAATGACTCCTAACTTTCTTAGAGTTAGAAATATAACTAATATTTTTTTACAGTCCTCATTTATCGGTATCATGTCTATCGGCATGACTTACTTGATGATAGATGGCAACTTTGATCTTTCAATGGGCTCCATAATGGCCTTGTCGGCTGTGTTAGTTATTGGCTTTATGGACTATGGTATTCCAGTAGCAGTTTTACTTAGTCTGTTAGCTGGTAGTGCTATCGGTGCTTTAAATGGCTTATTTGTAACTAAAGCAGGAATCAATGCCTTTATTGTTACTCTTGGTTCTATGCTAGGAGTAAGGGGCTTAGTCTATATCTATACTGGAGAGAGAGCATTAGTAAGTTCAGAGTTAGCATTTAGTGAAATTTCTGCTGCTAGTGTGGGCCCGATTCCTTTGCCAGTCCTTATCTTTTTGATCATGCTGATCTTAGGTGAACTAGTTTTGCGATATACTAGTCACGGTAGAGGCTGCTATGCTATTGGAGGTAACTATGAAGCGGCTGTTAATGCTGGAATAAAGGTGGATAAGCATATAATTATCAACTTTATTTTAGCTGGTTTTACTGCTGCTCTAGCAGGAATATTAATGGCTTCTCGGATGAACGCTGCCACTCCTACTTTAGGAATGGAGGATCATATGATAGTAATTACGGCAGTAGTTTTGGGAGGAACTAAGTTAGATGGTGGATTTGGAAATCTGATTCGAACTCTAGGAGGAGTTTTGGTAATTGGAATGATTCGTAACGGGATGAACCTTTTAAATGTACACTCTTATGTAAATATGTTAATTATGGGTTTGATTTTGATTTCAGTAGTTTACATGGATCAAAAGTTTGATCCATTAGAAGAATAGTTACTTATAGTATTTGGGAGGTGTTTAAAGGTGAAAGAAAATGAATGTATTCTGGAGATGAGAAATATAACTAAGACCTTTCCTGGAGTAAAGGCTCTTGATAAGGTTAACTTTGAGGTTAAGAAAGGAGAGGTTCATGCTTTAGTAGGAGAAAATGGAGCAGGCAAGTCCACACTGATGAAGGTATTATCGGGGATTCATTCACCAAGTGAGGGTGAAATAATTTATCAGGGAAAAAAAGTAGAGTTTGCTGGTCCTCTTGATGCCAAAGCTAAGGGAGTAGTTTTAATTCATCAGGAGCTGTCTTTAGTTGACGAGATGACAGTAGCAGAGAATATATTTTTAGGTGACTTACCTCGTAATAAGTTTGGATTTATAGACTGGAAGGGCTTAAATAAACGAAGTAAGGAGCTTTTAGAAAGATTGGAGTGTGAGTTTGAGCCTACTGAGTTAGTAGGTAGGTTATCCATTGCCCGTCAGCAGATGGTTGAGATTGCTAGAGGCTTAACTCAAGATGTTAATATAGTTGTATTTGATGAGCCCACAGCTTCCTTGACTCAAGAGGAAGAGAAGGTACTATTTGAGAATATTAATCGTTTGCGAGAACAAGGGACGGCTATAGTTTATATTTCACATAGGTTAAATGAAATATTCCAAATTTCTGATCGAATTACAGTATTACGTGATGGAGAGATGACTGGTCTTTTGAATACAGCAGAGACTAATGAATGTGAGCTAACCAGTTTAATGATTGGTCGCGATCTTGAAGATCATTTAGACTTTGAGAAGCGAGGTAGAGATGAAATAGGCAAAGAAGTATTAAAAGTTGAGGGTCTTAGCAAGGATGGACTTTTTAATGATATCAGCTTTAGTATTCATGAAGGAGAGGTATTAGGTCTATCAGGACTTGTTGGGGCAGGAAGGTCTGAATTAGCAGAGACTATTTTTGGAGTAAGGAAGGCAGATAGTGGTAAGATCTTTCTTGAAGGGGATGAGATTAAAGTAGGAGATGCTAATAAGTCAGTAGACTTAGGAATAGGCTTTGTGCCTGAAAATCGTAAAGAGCAAGGCTTAATCTTAGGTAGAAGTGTGCTAGATAATCTCAGCTTAGCTAAGATTCGTAATCTGAATCGTTATGGATTTATTAAGGGTAGAGAAGAGAAGCTTATTTATCAGGATTATCAAGATAAGTTGGATATCAAAACACCTAGTTCAAAGCAGCAGGTTAAAAATTTAAGTGGGGGAAATCAACAGAAGGTAATTATGGCTAAATGGTTATGTATTAATCCTAAACTACTTATTTTAGATGAGCCGACGGTTGGAATTGATGTGGGAACTAAGGCAGAGATTCATAAGCTAATTAGGAAGTTAGCAGCCGCAGGAATTGCTGTGCTAGTGATCTCTTCTGAGATGCCTGAGGTTATGGGAGTTAGTGATAGAATTCTAACTATGTATCACGGCGAGATTACTGGCGAATTTTATGCAGAGGAAGCAACTGAAGAAAAGCTAATTAAGGGGATTACTGGTATAGAAGCAGGAGCATGTAAGGTAGGTTAAAAATATCAACTAAGAGAAGGGGTGTTGAAAATGGACAAGGTTAGAGTAGGAGTAATTGGCATGGGAAGACAGGGTAAGATTCATTCTAAGAATCTGGCTTATAAGATTTCGGATGCTGAGTTAGTCTGTGTAGCAGAGATTTATTTAGACGAGGCAAAAGAGTGGGCCGAAGCTGAGGGATTAGCCGCTGATATTGACATGTATAAAGACTATCGTCAGGTTTTGGAGCGCGAGGATGTTGATGCAGTAATTGTAGCCTCTTCAACGGATACACATGCTCAAGTAGTTAAGGATGCCTGTAAGGCTCAAAAGGATATTCTGTGTGAGAAGCCTATAGCTCCAACTCTTGAAGAGATCGATGAAGTTTTGGAGATAGTTGAAGAGTCAGGAGTTAAGTTTATGGTAGCCTTTAATAGAAGGTTTGACCCTACCTTTAGTCGAGTCAGAGAGCATGTGGAGAATGGCAATGTTGGCCAGCCGCATATTGTCAACATCACCAGTAGAGATCCGGAGCCTCCTCATTATGAATACCTGAAAGTCTGTGGGGGTATCTTCTTCGATACAACAGTGCATGACTTTGATATGGCTCGTTATCTAAGCGGAGATGAGATAGTTGAGGTTTACGCTACAGGAAGTGTATTAGTTGATGAAAAGATTGGAGAGTTGGGCGATTTAGATACTACAATGCTTACCCTTAAGTTTAAGAGTGGGGCAGTCGGCTCTATAAATAACTCCCGCGAGACTGGCTATAGCTATGATCAGCGCGTAGAGGTCTTTGGTTCTAAAGGTTGTGCAGTTGCTAATAATGAAACTCCAAATAGAGTTGAACTTACAAATCCGGAAGGAACTCATAAGGATGTACCGCTTTACTTTAATATAGAGAGATATCCAGAAGCATTTTTAGGTGAGGCAGAAGCCTTTGTGAAAGCGGTAAAGAATGATGAAGAGCCTCCAGTTACTGGAGAAGATGGTAGAATCGCAGTAGTGCTGTCGATGGCTGCTCAAAAGTCATATGAGGAGAATAGACCTGTTAAGATTGAAGAAATAGGTTAAATCAAAATAGCACAACAAGGAGGTGAGTATAGTTGTCAGCGAAGATAAAGCTAGGAATTTGTCAATGGTGTTTGCCGGTGGAAGGGCCCTATGGTGTTAAGTTGGCTGCTGAACTTGGCTTTGATGGTATACAACTGAATATTGGTACTCATCAAAAAGGCTTTCTTTTATCGAAGCAGGTTGTGAAGGAGGCTTACTTGGAACTAGGAGCAGAGTTTGGAATTGAGTTTCCTTCTATTGTAACTACTGAGCTTGATAATTACAGCATGGTAGCTGCTGAAGACTCTAAAGAGTACCAAATAGCAATGATGAGTATTACTAAAGCTATAGATGCAGCAGCAGCTATGGAGATTCCAATGGTGATGATCCCTAGTTTTGCTAGAAGTGATATTAGATCTGAAGAGGCCTTTGCTCGAGCTGTGGAAGTTTTAAAGTATAGTTGTGATTATGCTCAGGAACGAGGGGTTAAGATTGGTACTGAAAGCTTGCTGTCCGTTGAAAGACTATTAAAGTTACTTGCAGAAGTAGATAGACCTAATTTAGAGCTCTACTTTGATACCCAGAACCATTACTTGCGGGAAGGTTATAGTATTCCCCAGATGTTAAGAGAACTGCTTCCCAATCTCTATCCTGAGATTCATGTCAAAGATGGTAAGGATGGTGACTTAAGCGGGGCCCTATTGGGTGAAGGAGATACTGACTTTTATAAGTCAATGGAAGTCCTAAAGGAGAATAATTATTCTGGTTGGTTAATCTCAGAAAACTACTATAATCAGCGACCACTAAGCCTAGAAAGTGATGATCCCGTTGAACTGATCAGGCAGGATATTGAAACTTTAAAGAAGGTTTTTAACTTAAACTAACTATAAAACTAATAAAAAGGAGAGATATCAATGAGTGAATTCAGAGAAGTTAAAGGTAAGGTAGCAGTAGTTACAGGAGCGGCGCGAGGTATTGGAGCAGGTGCTGCAAAGAAGATGGCAGAGGAAGGGATTAACGTAGTTGTAAGCGATATTCTTCCTGAGGTGCACGAGACATTTAAGGAGATTCAAGAGGAAAACCCTGATATTGATGGCTTTGCTATGGAAGTAGATGTATCAAATGAGGAACAGGTAAAGGAATTGATCGATAAAACAGTTGATGAGTTGGGACAGATAGACATTTTAGTTAATAATGCTGGAATTCACGCCGGAGCAGCAAAGATCTGGGAAGTTGAAGTGGAAGATGTAGATAAGTTAATGGCAGTAAACTTTAAAGGTCAGCTTTATGGCTGCAAGTATGCTTCCCGATACATGAAAGAACAAGAAAGCGGAACTATTGTTAATATAGGTTCTTTCTTTGGCAAGGTAGGGCATGCTGATTCTTCTGTGTACGGTGCTACTAAAGCTGCTGTGCATACAATGACTCAGGCTATATCTCTAGAACTTGCTCCTTACAATGTAAATGTAAATGCTTTATGTCCTGGATTGGCAGCAACAGAGATGCACTGGGACTTTGTAGAACAGGATGCTGACAAGTTAGGTATTACTTTTGAAGAGATGAAGCAAAAAGAGTTAGATGAGATTCCTTTAGGTAGATATGGTTATGGTAAGGATATGGCTGGAGCAGTTATGTTCTTAGCTTCTAAAGCAGGAGAGTATATTACTGGTCAGTTGATCAATGTTAATGGTGGGCTGGACTTTTCTTAAACTATAGTTATCAGCTGTCAGTCATCAGCTATCAGTTATCAGTTAAAAGCAGCTAAGGCTTAGCAACTTTTAAATCTCCATAAATTTTGTATTTGCTAACTGTGGTTTTGATTTAATGTTTTAAGCTTTTGAATTAGCTGATGACTCTAAACTGATAGCTGACAGCTAGATATATTAGATATAATTGAGAACTTAAATATAAGGAGGACGTTAAAATGACTTTAGGAACTATGGCTGTAGATCATGAGTTAAGAATTGATTACGATAAGTTGAGAAAAGATAGATTGCGCAAGACTAGAGAGCAGATGGAGAAGGATGGTTTAGGAGCGCTCTTAGTCTACGATACTGATAATGTTAGATATATTACTAGCACTAAGCTAGGTGAATGGACTAAGGCTAAGTTAAATCGTTACTGTTTATTAGCTAAAGGTCAAGACCCAATACTCTTTGAGATTGGTAGTGCTATTAAGACTAAGAAGAAGCTCTCACCTTGGATTAAGGATATTAGACCGGCTAAAAATAGCATGCGCGGTAGCTTACCAGGGGGAGTAGAGACTGCGGTTAAGGAGATAGCTTCAATACTACATGACTTTGGTTTAGAAGGTGAGCCGGTTGGGGTTGACCTACTAACAGTACCTATGAAAGAAGCCTTTGATAAGTTTAATGTTAATATAGTAGATGGTCAGCAGACTATGCTGGATGCCCAAAAGATTAAGACTAAAGAGGAGCTGCAGTTAATCGAGACTTCAGCGGCTATGGTTGACGGAGCTTATGCTGATATATTGGAGTATACTAAACCTGGAGTAAAGGAGAATGAACTGGCAGCCTTGATGAGAAGTCGTTTATTGGAGCTAGGGGCTGAAAATGTGCATAATGTAAATGTAATTAGTGGCAGCCGTTCTAATCCCCATCCGCACGATTTCTCGGATAGAATCATTAGGCCGGGAGACTTAGTTTTCTTAGATGTAGTTAATGACTTTAATGGTTATAAGACCTGTTACTATAGAACCTTCTGTTGTGGAAAACCAACTGAGGATCAAAAGCGAATCTATCAAAAAGCGTATGACTGGTTATATGACTGTATTGAAAAGATTAAGCCGGGAGCTATGACTGATGAGATTGCTAGATGTTGGCCGGACTATAAGGAGTTAGGTTATGAAAGTGAGTATGAAGCTTTGGCTCTAGAACTGGGTCATGGAATTGGAATAACTCACTGGGCTAAGCCGGTAATTACTCGTGGTCATTCGCTGGAGAATCCAGAAAAGATTGAAAAGAATATGCACTTTGCAGTAGAGACTTATTATGGCGAAGAGGGAATTGGAGGAGCTAGAATTGAAGAGCAGGTGATAGTTACCGAAGATGGCTGTAGAGTAATAACTAAGTTCCCTAGCGATAGATTGATTTCTTGTTGGGATTACTAAGCAAGGATTTTTACTCTTGTTAAAAGTTAACTGTTAACAGTAGTTAATTGATATAAATTTCCATCTACCATACAAATGTTAGTGAAAGCAAATGGAGATTTGCTTTCACTAACTCAAACTAAAACTAAATATTAATTTCTTTAATATGATTGAAATTCATTTATAAAATTGCTTTTTAATTAAAGAAGGAGGTTATTCGATTGGAACTGTCAAAAGAGAGATTACTTAAAATGTATGAAGATATGTTGAAGATACGTCTCTTTGAAGAGAGAGCTATTAAGCTATTCAATAAAGGTTTAATTAGAGGGCCCATGCATGTTTATATCGGTCAAGAGGCTGTGGCTGTAGGAGCCTGTGCTAACTTAAGAGAAGAAGACTACATAACCAGTACTCACCGGGGACATGGGCACTGTATTGCTAAAGGTGGAGAACTCAAAAAGATGACGGCAGAGCTGTTAGGCAAGGCCACTGGTTACTCTAAAGGGAAAGGTGGCTCAATGCATATTGCCGATCCTGAGATTGGAATTTTAGGTGCTAATGGTATTGTAGGAGGCGGGATAGGAATTGCTCCCGGAGCTGCACTTTCAGCTAAGATGAGAGGAACTGATCAGGTAGCAGTCTGTTTCTTTGGCGATGGTGCTACTAATGAAGGAATCTTTCATGAATCTTTAAACTTAGCAGCAGTCTGGGAGTTACCTATTGTATATCTTTGTGAGAATAACAAGTACGGTTTGACCAGTAAGGCAGATGAAGTATTGGCTGTGGAAGATGTGGCCGATAGAGCAGCTAGTTATGATATACCTAGTGAGATTGTAGATGGCAATGATGTGGTAGCTGTTTATGAGGCTGTAAAAAGAGCAGTAGAGAGGGCTAAAGATAGTGGAGGCCCGACCTTGATTGAAGCCAAGACTTATCGCTGGGAAGGACACTTTGTAGGTGACCCCTGTGTTTATCGTGATGACTGTGAGGTTGAGGAGTGGAAAGAGAGATGTCCGATAGATAGACTGGGTGAACTTTTAGTTGAAGAAGGAGCTACTGAAGAAGAGCTAAAAAGTATCAGAGAGCAGATTGAGCAGGACTTAGATGAAGCGGTTGACTTTGCTCAAAGCAGTCCAGAACCAGAGGTTGAGAGTATATTTGCAGATATTTTTGTAGATTAGTTAGCTTAGAAAGGAGATGACAAAATGAGAGAGCTAAGTGTTCGCGAAGCATTAAGAGAAGCAATGCGAGAAGAGATGTATAGAGATGAAAATGTGTTTGTGATGGGTGAAGATATTACTGAGCACGGAGGGATTTATGGAGTTACGCAGGGACTTTATGATGAGTTCGGGGGAGAGAGGATCAGAATTACCCCTATTTCTGAAGCAGTTATTATTGGTAGTGCCTTAGGGGCAGCAATGACAGGGATGAGACCTATTGCTGAATTAATGTATATAGACTTTACTACGGTGGCTATGGATCAGATTGTTAATCAGGCGGCTAAAATGAGATTCATGAGTGGAGGTAAGGTAGAAGTCCCCTTAGTTATTCGTACTCAGGGCGGGGGCGGCAGAGGAAGTGCAGCCCAGCATTCGCAGAGTTTAGAAGCTTGGTTTATGCACGTGCCGGGACTTAAGGTAGTAATGCCTTCTACCCCTTATGATGCTAAGGGATTATTGAAGACGGCTATTAGAGATGATAATCCAGTGCTCTTTGTTGAGCATAAGATGGCCTATAACTTTACTGGTGAGGTTCCGGAAGAAGAGTACTTAATTCCTTTTGGTGAGGCTGATATTAAAAGAGAAGGAAGTGATGTTACAGTAATTGCTAACTCATATATGCTTCCCCGTGCTTTAGAGGCAGCAGAGGATATGGTTAAGGAAGAAGGGCTGAGTGTAGAAGTGATTGATCCTTTAACTTTAGAGCCTTTTGATGAAGAGACTATAGTTAAATCAGTAGCTAAGACTGGTAGATTAGTAGTAGTTCACGAAGCAGTGAAGAGATGTGGCTTTGGGGCTGAGATTGCCGCTAAGATTATGGAGAGCGAAGCCTTTTATTATCTAGATGCTCCTTTAGAGCGAGTAGCAGGAATGGAAGCGCCAGTTCCTTATAATGAGAAATTAGAGATGCATGGAATGCCTAATACAGATAAGATAAAAGCAGCAATTAAAAGAAGTTGTTATGTTAAATAGGAGGTGATAACTTTGGCCTATCAAGTAGAGATGCCTAAGTTCGGCGAGACGATGACAGAAGGTACTATCAGTAAGTGGTTTAAGCAGGAAGGCGAGGAAGTAGTAGAAGGCGAAGCGATTTTTGAGGTGAATACCGATAAGGCCAGTCTGGAGGTGGAAGCACCGGCCAGCGGAGTTCTGGCTAAAATACTGGTTGCAGAGGAAGAGAGTGCTCCCATTAATGAGGTAGTGGCTGTGATTGCTGAGGAAGGTGAGGAGATAGATTACGAGAGTATTAAGGGCAGTGCTAAGCAAGAAGAGTCTGAAGCAGAAGTGGAGAAGACTCCGGCAACTGCTCAGCAAAAGAAAGAAAAGAAAACTTTAAAGCTGAGTGAAAAGGTGAAAGCATCTCCGGCAGCTAGAAGGCTGGCCCGGGAGCAGAGAGTAGAGCTAGCGACTATAACTCCTCAGGATGGTAGAGAGGTAATTATAGCTGCTGATCTAAGGGCCCGCCAGGAAAAAGTACAGGCTACTCCGGTAGCTAAAAAGATGGCCCAAGAAAAAGGAATAGATTTAGCCGAGTTAGAGGGAAGCGGCCCTGGAGGTTGGATAGCTAGAGAGGATGTGGAAGCTTATCTGTCTAGCAAGGAAGAAGCTAGTAGTCTAAAAGCAGAGCAGCCAGTGGCAGAGAGCGGTGAGCAGGAGATACCTATGACTGGGATTAGAAAGATTGTGGCTCAGAGAATGTCCCAGAGTGCCAGTGAGGCTCCTCATGTTACTTTAACTAGTAGAGTAGATATGACAGAAGTAGTGAGCTTAAGAGAGAGATTAAAGGAGAAGGTTGAACAGCGGATTACTTATACCGATATTATTAATCTAGTTACGGCCCAGGCTTTAGCAGAGTATCCAAATCTCAATGCTCATATTAGAGGCGAGAGTATTATTATTAAGGATAGTGTGAATTTAGGATTGGCTGTGGATATAGAGGAAGGATTAGTTGTCCCGGTAATCGATAATGCTGATCAATTGGGCTTAAAAGAATTAGCTAGTCAAAGAGAAGAGTTAGTGGAACAGGCGCTGGCTGGAAAGCTCAGCAGTGAGGAGATGCAGGGTAGCACATTTACTGTTACTAATCTAGGTGGTTTTGGAGTTGAGATCTTTACTCCAATTATAAATTCTCCGGAGGTAGCTATATTGGGAATAGGAAAGATTAGTGAAGAAGCTGTTGTGGTAGAGGGAGAAGTAGTAGCTAGACCTACCTTATGGTTGAGTCTATCCTTTGATCATCGAGCAGTAGATGGAGCCCCAGCAGGTGAGTTTTTACAGCGTTTAAAAGAACTATTCGAGAATCCGGTAGAGTTACTACTATAATATAGAGGGTAAGAGGTGATAACTTTGGCCTATGAAGTGGAGATGCCTAAGTTCGGCGAGACAATGACCGAGGGTACTATCAGTAAGTGGTTTAAGCAGGAAGGCGAGGAAGTAGTAGAGGGAGAAGCAATCTTTGAGGTGAATACCGATAAGGCCAGTCTGGAAGTGGAAGCACCGGCCAGCGGAGTTCTGGCTAAAATACTGGTTGCAGAGGAAGAGAGTGCTCCTATAAATGAGGTAGTGGCTGTGATAGCCAAAGAGGGTGAAGAGATAGATTATCAAGCTAAAGCTGAGGAAAGCAATGAAAGTGTTAGCGAGGGAGAAGCTACTAAAGAAAGTATAGCTGGCGATATAGATTATGATATCTGTGTAATTGGCGGCGGCCCTGGCGGTTATGTAGCCGCCATTAAGGCAGCTCAGTTGGGAGCAAAGGTGGCCTTGGTGGAAGGTGATGAGTTAGGTGGAACCTGTCTTAATAGAGGCTGTATTCCTACTAAGGCCTATCTTAAGCACTCGGAATTACTCCATGAGCTGGAGCGCAGTGCAGAGTTCGGAATAGAGATCGACGGTTACTCTATTAATTGGCCGCAGATGAGAGAGCGTAAGAATAGTGTAGTCCAGAAGTTGACTCAGGGAGTCGGGGGCCTGCTTAAGAAGAAGGGTGTAGATCTATTTAAAGGCTATGGTGAGTTATTAGCTGATAATAGAGTTAAGATAACCGGAGCAGATAATGAAGAGCTCAGGGCCCGTAAGGTTATAATTGCTACTGGCTCTAAGCCTTTTGTTCCCGGGATTCCAGGTGTTGATTTGCCGGGAGTGATAACCAGTAAGGAAGCTTTAGACCTCGAGGAGCTACCGGAATCTATACTAATTATCGGTGGTGGAGTGATCGGGGTAGAGATGGCAACGGTCTTTGCCAGTCTAGATGTAGAGGTAACTATTGTGGAGTTGATGGAAGAAATCCTACCCGGAATTGATAAAGAAGTAGTGCAGATCTTAAGAAAGAACTTAGCTAAGCAGGGGATTAATATCTTGACTGATTCTGAGGTTGAGGAGATTAATTCTAATAATGCTAAGCTGAAAGTTCAGATTAAGACTGCCGAAGGTGTTAAGCCAGTAGAGGTAGCTAAGGTATTGGTTGCTGTAGGTAGAAAGCCTAACCTGCGTGGTTTAGATGAGCTTGATTTAGAGATGGATAATGGACATTTGGTGGTAGACTCTTATTTAAGGACTAGTCAGCCGGATATTTATGCTATTGGTGATGTGATCGGTGAACCGCTGCTGGCCCATGTGGCTTCAGCAGAAGGAATTGTGGCCGCCGAAAATGCAGTAGGTAAAGAGAAGCAGATGGATTATACAGCGGTTCCAGGCTGTATTTATACAATTCCGGAACTGGCTTCGGTAGGTTTGAGCGAAGCAGAAGCAGTAAAGCAGGGCTATCAAGTAGAGGTTGGCAAGTTTCCTTTTATGGCCAGCGGTAAGGCTTTAGCGGCAGGATATCAGGAAGGATTAGTCAAGATTGTAGCAGATAAGGAGTGGGATCAGGTATTGGGAGTACAGATTATTGGCCCTCATGCTACAGAATTAATTGCGGAAGCGACTTTAGCTGTGAAGATGGAGGTAACTACTGAAATTCTGGCTGAAACTATACATGCACATCCTACTTTGGCTGAAACGATAATGGAAGCAGCCCACGACTTAAGCGGAGGAGCTATCCATATTTAAGTTAAAAGGGAAGTATTAGGAGGTAAAATAATGCAAGGTGTTAATGGAAAGATATTAAAGGTTGATCTCAGTAATCAGGAGTATAGCGTTGATGAACACGGAGAGAACTTTTATAGAAAGTATGTAGGGGGCCGTGGTTTTGCTCTCTATTATATGCACCGGGAGTTGGAGCCGGGAATTGATCCTCTTGCTGCAGAGAATATGTTGGTCTTTGCTACTAGCATTGTTGTTGGCGCACCAGGGCCCGCCATTTCCAGACTGATAGTCTGCGGTAAATCACCCTTAACGGGAGGCTTTGGTGAAAGCGAGGCTGGAGGATTCTGGGCTCCAGAGTTAAAGAAAGCCGGTTATGATGCTATAGTTGTAACTGGTAAAGCAGAGCAGCCGGTCTATCTCTGGATTAAGGATGGCCAGGTTGAATTTAGAGATGCTGAGCAACTGTGGGGTAAAGAGACCGGAGAGGTGCAGGACTTAATTAGAGATGAATTAGATGATAAGAGAGTCAGGGTGGCTCAGATTGGGCCCGGGAGTGAGAATTTAGTTAAGTATGGTAATATAACTAATGATCTAGGACACTTTAATGGTCGTAATGGCTTAGGAGCGGTAATGGGTTCTAAGAATTTAAAGGCTATTGCTGTTAAAGGTAGTGAATCAGTAGAGCTGGCCGATAAAGAGAAGGTAATAGAGATTAATAAGTGGACTGCTAAAGAAGGCATGAAGAATCCTTTAGCTGAAGCACTTCACGATGTAGGAACTTTGGGTTCCGTTAGAGCTAATGATGAAGCTGGTGCTTTACCTACTAGAAATTGGAATAAAGGTAAGTTTGACGGGGTAGATGAGATAGCTGGTGAGACCTGGCGCGATACTATTGGTAAGAAAGGGAAAGGCTGCTTTGCCTGTCCGATTAGATGTAAGCGAGTAGTAGAGGTAGATCAGGATTCAATCAAGGTTGATCCTAAGTATGGCGGGCCCGAGTATGAGACAGTAGGTGCTTTAGGTTCCACGTTGGAAATAAAGAGTAGAGAAGTAATTGCTAAGGCTAATGAACTATGTAATAAGTATACCTTGGATACTATATCCACCGGAATGACTATTGCCCTAGCTATGGAGTGTTATGAAAATGGTCTGCTGAGCCAAGAAGATTGTGATGGTCTGGAGTTAAACTTTGGTAATCAAGATGCTGTCTTAACTTTGATAGAGAAGATAGCTCAGCGAGAAGGAATAGGTGATCTTTTGGCCGAGGGAAGTTTGAGAGCAGCAGAGGAGATCGGTCAAGGAGCTGAAAAATATGTTCATCAGGTTAAGGGGCAAGAAGTAGCTATGCACGATCCCCGAGTAAAGACTGGAGTAGGTTTACAGTATGCTCTAGCTGATTACGGGGCCGACCATATGAAGGCTGCTCACGATACCTTTTATACTGCTGAAGATACTTATGGTACTAAGACTACTAAGGCTTTGGGAATCTATGAGCCAGTAGACCCCTTATCTATGGGAGCAGATAAGGCCAGACTATTTATGAATCTTGATATTTACTGGACTTTAATTGACATGTTAGGTGCCTGTTGCTTTGGTTATGTCCCCCGGGGGCCAGTACCTTTGCAGATGTTAGTAGAGTTAGTACAGGCGGTAACTGGCTTGGATATCAGTTTAAGAGAGTTGATGGAGGCAGCAGAGCGGAGTATAGATATGGCTCGAGTCTTTAACAATAAAGAAGGTTTTACTAGTGAAGATGATGTACTGCCGGAGAGGTTCTTTGAAGACTTTAACGATGGCCCTCTACAGGGAGAAGGCGCAATAGATCGTGATGACTTCTATGAGGCAGTTAAGTTGCGCTATGAAATGATGGGCTGGGATCCGGAAACTGGTGTACCGAAGAGGTCTAAGTTGGTGAAGTTGGGCATTGATTGGATAGTAGTTAAGTAATTTAAGTCTTATTACGTTAGCTTAATATAACCTGTTGTGCTAGTTGAAATTAAATTAATGTGTTTAGGTGTGGTGCGTTTTAAAGCCTCCACTTACGATAATGTTCTGGATCTATCACGTCCTGAAAAGGATGTTTTGGAGTGACTTCAAGATTTTTTCGTAATTATCTAAAATAAACTAAAATCTTAATAAGAGTACAAACAATCTTAATTTTAGCTAAAATTAATGTTAATAGCTCAGAAAAAAGCTTGTGGAACGGAGAAACACCTTTTTAGGACAGACCAGACTAACGATATATAGAAGGTTTCCAAAACTATAGAGGGAGAGAAATATTATGAGTAAAGATTTTAAGGAGCTCTTTGAGCCGATTAAGATTGGGAGTATGGAGTTGAAGAATCGGATCTCTATGGCGCCTATGTTTACTAAGTATGCTAGTGAATCCGGTGAAGTAACTGATAAGTTGATTGAGTATCTGGTAAGAAGAGCTAAAGGTGGAGCGGGCTTAATAGTAGTGGAGAATGCCTGTATTGATTGGGCTACAGGGCGTGGTGATGGTAATCCGGTGGCTATTCATCACGATAGATTTAAGCCTAGACTTCATGATTTAGCCAAGTCTGTACAGCGTTATGGAGCTAAGATCATCCCGGAAATCCAGCATGTTGGTAGACAGACCTTTAGTCATCATCTGGATATTGAGCAGCCCCTAGCACCTTCACCTATTAAGTCGGAGGTAGGGGGAGATATGCCTCGGGCCATGACTGAAGAGGAGATTGAAAAAGCTATTCAGGATTTTGCTGATGCAGCTCGTAGGACTAAGGAGTGTGGCTTTGATGGAGTTGAGATTCACGGAGCTCACGGTTATCTTATTTCTCAATTCCTCTCTCCGAGGACTAATAAGAGAACTGATAAGTGGGGAGGTAGTTTTGAGAATAGAAGCAGATTTGGGTTAGCAGTGGTAAAGCGAATTCGCAAGGAAGTAGGGCCCAACTTTCCTTTATTCTATCGGCTGAGTGTTGAAGAGTCTACTCCTGGTAGTTTAAGCCTTGAGGAAGGGGTTAAGTATGCTCAGTTGTTAGAAGAGGCTGGCGTTGATTGTTTAGATGTAACTCACGGAACTTATGAAAGCATTAAGCATTTCCCAATGCAGGGAGATCCTAAAGATCAATTAGTCTATTTGGCTGAAGCAGTTAAGAAAGAGGTTTCTATTCCCGTTATTGCTGTAGGAAGTCTCAGCTTTGAGCCAGAGGTTGCTCTAGATGTAATCAAGAATCAAAAGGCCGATATAGTACATTTTGGACGAGCACTGCTAGGAGATCCTGATTTGCCTAATAAGATCAAGAATAATAAGTTAGAGGAGATCAGAAGCTGTATTCGCTGTAATGAGTGTACTGGTAGTATAGATCAGGGACACTTTTTAAGCTGTTGTGTTAATGCTGAATGTGGTTATGAGTATCAAGATGCGCTACAGCCTACTCGAGATTCTAAAAGAATTGTAGTTGTAGGAGCGGGCCCGGCTGGATTAGAGTATTCAATTACTGCTGCTCGTTGTGGACATCAGGTTACTTTATTGGAGAAAGAAGAGCAGATAGGAGGCTTGGCTAGAGTTGCTTCCACAACTGCCTATAAGAATCAAGAGTTAAGTAATATGTTAAATTATTATGAAGTTATGTTGAAGAAGCATGGAGTTGATTTACATCTCGGTGTGGAAGGAAAAATTGAAAATATTCAGGAGTTTCAACCGGGGTTAGTTATTTTAGCTATGGGCTCAAAAGCAATGGAGCTGCCGATTCCTGGAGTTGAGTATAGCGAGATTGCTATTAATAAATTATTAGATGATGGAGCTGGCCTAGGTGAAAAGGTATGTATTATTGGTGGTAGTGGTGTCGGCTTAGACTTAGCTCTTTTTATGAAGGAGAAGGATAAAGAGGTTACGATTTTAGAAATGGGAGATACAGTAGGCCGTGAGTTGAGTGGTCATTTGCGCTGGCACTTAAGAGAGATGGTTCTAGCTGAAGGTGTAGAAATACTTACTGAGCACAGAGTAGTTGAGATTACCAAGGATAGTGTTATAGCCTCTACAGATGGTGAAGAAGTAAGGATTGAGTGTGATGATGTGTTAACGGCTGTTGGTTTTAAGCGCTTAGATACAGAAGAGCTTAAAGCAGGCTTGGCAGAGCAAGATATTGAGGTTCAAGTTTTAGGTAATATGAAGGGAGCAGGGCACTTCAAAGACGCTATTCACGCTGGTTTTTGGGCTGCTGTGGATGCTTAAGTTAAATTTAAAAGGGGGAATATATAATGTCCTATATTAAAAGAGGTCGAGAAGATGTAGAAAAGGTCTTTATTGATACTATTGGGGGTAAGGGCAAGATGCATATTACTCAGTTTATGGGTAAGGATGCTGCTTTACCACAGGTTGATGGTTTTCCCGATGACTTTGATTCGTCGCTGCACTTTTTACATGAGTTAATATTGGAGCCAGGCACAGAGATTGGTGAGCATACCCATGAGGGTAGCGAAGAGATCTACTTTATGGTAGAAGGAACAGGAGAGATGACCGTAGATGGAGAGGTTGTAGAGATGAAGGAAGGCGATGCAGTCTTAGCCAAAAATAATGCGACCCACTCCTTTGTGGTAACTAGTGAAACACCGGTTAAATTATTTGTTGTTGAGGCAGGAGTTTAGTTTAAGCGTAGGGTAATGCAGTTTGATTTAATTATCTCTAGAGAGAAGGTGGAGCAAATGAGGCCTAAATTGGAAGTTATTGATTTAGGAAAAAAGGATTATCAGCAGACCTATCAGTTACAGTTGGAATTAGTAAAGAAGAGAGCTAATAATGAAATAACAGATACATTACTATTGGTAGAACATCCACCGGTATTTACTATAGGCAGAAGTGGTTCTAGAGATAATATTACTGTTAGCCAGGCAGCTTTAAAAGAAGTAGGGATTAGTGTTTATGAGACTAACCGAGGAGGGGATATAACCTACCATGGGCCAGGACAGCTGGTAGGTTATCCTATTCTCAATCTTAAAGAGCATCAACAGGACTTACACTGGTTACTCCGGAACTACGAAGAGGTCTTTATCCGGGTGTTAAAAGATTTAGGTATAAAGGCTAAGCGAATAGAAGAGTTAACTGGAGTCTGGGTCGGCGAGAAGAAGATAACCGCTATTGGGATAGGTGTGAAGCACTGGGTTACTTATCATGGCTTTGCTTTTAATATTGCTCCGAACTTAGAGCATTTTAACTACATTATTCCCTGTGGGATAGTGGATAAGGGAGTTACTTCCTTAAAAGAACTTTTGGCAGCGGAAATAAAGAGAGAAGAGATTATAAAATTAGTAATTAAGCAGTTCATAGAAGTTTTTGAGATGGAGTTGATGGATAATGAGCAGCAAATTTCCTAGTTGGCTTAAAAAACGCTTACCAGCTAAAGAGAAGCGGGCCCGGGTTGAGGATACCTTAGAGGATTTAAAATTAAATACTGTTTGTCAAGGGGCTGAATGTCCAAATCGAGGTGAATGTTTTGCTGAAAATACGGCTACTTTTATGATTTTAGGGAGGAACTGTACTAGAAACTGTAGATTTTGTGCTGTCTCTTCAGCCACTCCAGATCAGGTAGATCCTTTAGAGCCAGTACATATTGCCAAAGCAGTTGACAGATTGGATTTGGAGTATGTAGTTATTACTTCAGTAACTAGAGATGATTTAGAGGATGGGGGAGTGAGTCAATTTATCAAGGTAGCGGCAGAGATTAAGAAGCTTTCAACAGAAATTAAGATAGAGTTACTTACTCCTGACTTTCAAGGAAAGCCGAAGATTTTAAGACAATTAGCCGAGGCAGACTTTGAGGTGTTTAATCATAATATTGAGACGGTACCTAGGCTATATAATAAGGTACGGCCTGAGGCTGATTATCGACGCTCTTTAGAAGTTTTGCCTAGGCTGAAGTCCTTAAAATCAGAAGTCTATACCAAATCGGGTTTAATGCTTGGTTTAGGCGAAAAGAGAAACGAGGTAATTCAGGTAATGAAAGATCTACGTAGTGTGAAAGTGGATATTTTGACAATAGGCCAGTACTTACAGCCTTCTCCAGAACATCTTGAGGTTAAAGAATTCATTACTCCTGAGCAGTTTGCAGAATATAAATCTCTAGGAGAAGAACTAGGCTTTAAAGCAGTAGTTGCAGGTCCCTTTGCTAGAAGCTCTTATCGAGCAGCTGAGACTTTATATTAACTAAAAAAGACGAAGGAGAATTTAAAATGGCTTTAAAAGAGAAGACTTTAAAAGAGAAGGCTTTAAGAACACATAGTGAAAACAAAGGTAAGATAGAGATTGGAAGTAAGGTTCAGATCGATAATGGTGATATTCTTAGCTTAGTATATAGTCCGGGAGTGGCTGAACCTTGTCAGGAAATCGCCGCTGATATTCATAAGGCTTATGATTATACTGCTAAAAGCAATTTAGTAGCTGTAGTTTCCGATGGTAGTGCTGTTCTGGGTCTGGGTGATATTGGCCCTGAAGCTTCTTTGCCGGTCATGGAAGGGAAGTCTATTCTTTTTAAGAAGTTTGGGGGAGTAGATGCTTTTCCAATCTGTGTTAATACCCAGGATGTTGATGAGATTGTAGAAACTATTAAGAGGATAGAGCCTGTTTTTGGTGGTGTTAATTTAGAAGATATCTCTGCACCTAGGTGTATGGAGATTGAAAGTAGATTGAAGGAAGAGCTGCAGATACCTGTTTTTCATGATGATCAACACGGAACGGCTATTGTAGTTTTAGCAGGCCTGATTAATGCTTTGAAGTATTTAGAAAAGGATCCACAAGAGACAAGGATTGTAGTAAATGGGGCTGGTTCGGCCGGAATCGCTATTGCTAAATTACTCTTGAATGTTGGCTTTGGCGAGGTGATTATGGGTGATATATTTGGAATTCTTCATCCAGAAGTAGAAGGGATGAACCAGGCTCAAACTGAGATGGCCCAAATAACTAATCCGAGAAAGTTAAAGGGAGATTTAGCTATAGCTATGAAGGATGCTGATGTTTTTATTGGTGTTTCTGCTCCAAAAATTGTTTCTAAAGAGATGGTAAGAAGTATGAATAATGATCCTATTATTTTTGCAATGTCTAATCCCGATCCTGAAATCTGGCCTGAGGATGCTTTGGCAGCCGGGGCTAAAATAGTAGGTACAGGTCGTTCAGATTATCCTAATCAGATTAATAATGTGATGGCTTTTCCGGGGATTTTTCGGGGAGCCTTAGATGTGAGGGCTAGCAATATCAATAAAGAGATGAAGGTGGCGGCAGCTTATGCCTTGGCTGATTTAGTTAAGGAGGAAGAGTTGGCTGCTGATTATGTGATTCCTGAGCCTTTTGATAAGCGGGTAGGGCCCTATGTAGCCGCAGCAGTAGCTCAAGCAGCAATTGAAAGCGGAGTAGCTAGAATTGAAATAGATTATGAAGAAGAATTAGAGAATGCTAAAAAGATAATCAATAAGGAGGAGTAGTAATGGAGCTAAAAGATAAAGCGTTGAAACTACACAAAGATAATCGAGGTAAGTTAATGATGCAGACTAAGGTACGGGTTAATGATGAAGATGATCTATCCCTAGCTTATTCACCGGGAGTGGCAGAGCCCTGTTTGGAGATTGCTGATGATGAAGATAAGGTTTATGATTATACTAATAAGTCTAACTCTGTAGCTGTGATTAGTAATGGCAGTGCTGTTTTGGGCTTAGGTAATATCGGAGCTAAGGCTTCTATGCCGGTAATGGAGGGCAAGGCTGTTCTTTTTAAGGAGTTTGGGGGAGTAGATGCTTTTCCGATCTGTTTAGATGAAGATGATTCAGATTTATTAATTGCCACAGTTAAGATGATGGCTTCTGGTTTTGGCGGGGTTAATTTGGAGGATATTAAGGGCCCGGAGTGTTTCTATATTGAGCAGAGATTAAAAGAAGAGTTGGATATTCCCGTCTTTCATGATGATCAACACGGAACAGCTATAATTACTCTGGCTGGATTAGTTAACTCCTTGCAGATAGTAGATAAAAAGCTGGCAGATATCAAAGTAGTTGTTAATGGTGCGGGTGCAGCGGGAGTGAGTATTACTAAACTCTTAGTGGCGGAAGGAGTTAAGGATATTATTGTATTGGACAGTAAAGGGGCTATCTATGAAGGACGCGAGCGACTCAATCCTCAAAAGGAAGAGCTAGCTAAGTTAACCAATCAAGAAGGAGAACAGGGTGAACTGGGAGATATAATCAAAGGAGCTGATGTCTTTATAGGAGTTTCGGTAGCTGGAGTTTTGAGCAAAGAAATGGTTGAGGATATGGCTGAGGAGCCCATTCTGTTCCCAATGGCTAATCCCGATCCTGAAATCTGGCCTGAGGATGCCTTGGCAGCAGGAGCTAAGATAGTAGGTACAGGTCGTTCCGATTATCCTAATCAGGTTAATAATGTAATGGCCTTTCCAGGTATTTTCCGGGGAGCCCTAGATGTAAGAGCAAGTGATATTAATGAAGAGATGAAGGTAGCGGCAGCTTATGCCTTGGCTGATTTAGTTGAAGAGGAAGAGTTGGCTACGGACTATGTAATTCCTAAGCCTTTTGATGAGCGGGTAGGGCCCTATGTAGCAGCAGCGGTAGCCCAAGCAGCAATTGAAAGCGGAGTAGCTAAAATTGAGATTGATTATGAGACTGAATTAGAAAATGCTAAAAGATTAATGGCTAGAGGGGATTAATTTTAGCTAAATAAGCTTCGGGGTTGATTGATAGAAGTGAGCAGGAGGGGATTTTAATGAAGGTCCAAGTAAAGGTATTTGGACGATTAAAGAAGTATCTATCTTCGGATTCGGAAGAGATAGAAGTAGAGATAGATCAGCAGAGTGATCTCTTGGACTTACTTGAACTTTTGGAAATACCAACAGCGGAATTAGAATTTAATTTAGTGTTAGTTAATGGCGTTAATGTTCAGAAACAGGAGCAATTAAAGGAAGGCGATGTAGTCAGCTTAGTACCTTTAGCAGATGGCGGATAAAAGGGGGATTAAAGGATGGAGACCTTACTGAAGTATGGAAAGAAAAAGCTGCATTTAGAAATAGCTGATCAGAACTATTTAGGAACGTTGAACCCTGTGGAAGTAGAAGGAGTAGCTAATCCTCTAGCAGAAGTACAAAGAGCTTTGGATGAACCTATTGGAAGTGAAAGATTAAGGAAACTAGTAAATGCTGAAGATCAAGTGGTGATACTGGCTAGTGATATTACTAGACCAGCACCTTCACATATCTTGCTACCACCAATTATTGAAGAGTTAAATGAGGCAGGGGTTAATGATGAACAGATTAAAGTTATCTTTGGTCTGGGAGTCCATAGAAAGCAGACTGAAGAGGAGCAGAAGAAGTTGGTGGGAGCAGATATATATGAGCGAATAGAGTGTATAGATCACGATATAGATGATTGTGTAGATGTTGGGGTTACAGAGAGGGGAACAGAGATTGCTATCTTTAGCAAGGTTTTAGAGGCGGATTTTTTAATTGCTACTGGAAATCTTGAATTTCATTATTATGCTGGCTTTAGCGGGGGAGCTAAGGCCTTAGCTCCCGGAGTAGCCAGCAGAAAGACTATTAAAAGAAACCATCAACACTCTCTTAATCCCCAAGCCAAAGCTGGCTTAACTTCAGGTAATCCTATCAGGGAGGATCTAGAAGAGATTGGTGACATGGTGGGGATTGATTTTATGGTTAATGCTATCTTAAATAGTCGTAAAGAGGCAGTTAAGGTAGTGGCTGGCGAAATTACTAAGGCTCATCGGCAAGGTGTAGACTATATAAATGATATTTTCCGCTTACAGATAGATGAATTGGCTGATATAGTTGTGGTTTCCCCTGGAGGTGCTCCCAAGGATATAGATCTCTACCAAACACATAAGGCTATGGAGAATGCTAGTCTGGCTGTAAAAGAGGGAGGTATTATTGTTGTAGCTGGAGAGTGTGAGGATGGATTAGGCGAAGATGAGTTTGGTGAAGCTTTATTGGGTGATCTCTCTCCTGCTGAACTGGTGAACGATATCAAGTGTAATTTTGTATTAGGAAGGCATAAGGCAGCCCGGATGGCCAATATCCACTTACATAGTGAGATATATTTAGTTTCTGAATTGGCTGAGAAAATTAAAGAAAGTTTATTTATTAAGACTTTCGATGAATTAGATAAAGCTTTGGATAGAGCTTTGGAAGTTAAGGGAGCGCAAGCAAAGATATTGGTTATACCCTACGGAAACTCTACCTTGCCTAACTATAAAGGAGATTAATTAATGCATTACCTGTGTATTTAGACCAATTCTCTTTGCTTTATCTGAATGCCTTGGTATTGAGGGAACAATTATTGATTCTTATACTGCCTATCCAGTCATATATATTTTTTTACTATATATGATAAAAGTCATAGATATCTACTGAATATAGGATATAATTAAAAATAAGTTAAATACTTAAAGCACTATCAAGCTTAATTGGAAGGCAGGTTAAATTATGATAGAAAACTTAGCTGGAGGCTCAAACTCATTATTTGAATTTAAAGCTTGTGCTGGCGCTAAATATGCTTGTCCAAACTTAATCTTAGATAGTCAAGAGTTAGCCTCGAAATTAGAGAAGCAGTTAGCCGAAGAAGATTTAGCTAGTCTTTTGGATTATCAAGGTACCAAGCCTATTCTACCGCATCTCAAGTTTAAAATAGGTATTGCCGGCTGTCCTAATGGCTGTTCTAGACCTCAAATTAGAGACCTTTCGATTTTGGGTAGGATGAGAGTAGAGATGATAGTTGATGATTGTGTAAGTTGTGGTGAATGCGTGGAAGTCTGTAAAGAAGAAGCTATCGAGCTTAAATCTAATAATACTAATGATTGTCAGTATGCTGTAATTGATAATAGTAAATGTCTTGATTGTGGAGAGTGTGTTAAAAGCTGTCCCACAGAAGCTATAAAAGTAAAGGATAAGGGTTGGTCTTTGGGAATAGGTGGGAAAATGGGCCGCCACCCGCAGTTTGCTACTGAAGTGGTGGATTTAATAGATAGCGAGGTATTATTAGCAAAGCTTTCTAAGCTGCTTAAATATTATGCTAAACAGCGTCAAGATAAAGAGAAGTTAGCTTTGGTGCTTAATAGATTAGGAATAAATAGGTTTAAAGAAGATTTAAATTTTTAGTACTGTTAGTCACCCCTTAAACTCCCCTAAAAAGCTTGGTTATTTTAACCAAGCTTTTTTTAATTGACTACTTTGCAGGAATTTTGATAAACTCCCTCTAAATATAGTACATAGCTTGCTAAATAAAAGCAATTTTAAGTCTTAATTTATAAGTTGAGGAGGGGATTACAATTGAATTAATGTTATATCTTATGTTATCTGTAGGGATAGGAGGTTTTGCTGGCACTAGAGGAAGAAGTGTTATTTTTTGGGCTTTTATTTCTTTGCTGATTACTCCTATAGTAGCTGCCGGTATTTTATTAATACTAAAAGATAAAAATCCAAGGAGGGCTCCAAGAGAAGAGCAAAAGGCGGAATCTCAATAAAGTTTTAGTGATTTAAGCAGGAATAAGAGATTGCAGGTTGAATAATATAGTTAAGATGGCAAAATTTCTAAAGAGGGAAAGGAAGTTATCAATGAAAAGAATCACCTGCATAATAATCTTATTATTATTTTTAACTCTCTTAATTCCTAGGGTAGAAGCTAATCAGTTAAGTATTAATAATGATTCTTTTACTATGCTTACTACAGAGCAGGATGGTATTGCTCAAGTAACCTTAAAAAGAGTTGCTGATCGCGAACGTACTCAGCGTAGACTTTCTGCTGGACTGTTAATAGGGGCTGGAGCAGGAAGCTATATCTATGCTGCTACTCTTGATGATTCAGGTGATAAAAGGACTTTGAGAGTGACCGGAGGAGTCTTTGCTAGCTTAGGGCTTTTACAGTTAGTTGTACCTAGCACTGAAGAACGAGAGTATAGATCTTTAGCGGACTATCAACCTGAACAGAGAGAATTAGCAGCCAAAGAGTCAATGGCTTATTTAGCCGATAGAGCTGAGCGGGAAAGAGTTCTTAGTGGTATTTCCAATGCTGGCTTGGCTATTTATTATCTCTTTACTCAGCCTTATGAGGATAATTCTGCTAATATTTATAGTGGTTTGATTTTTGGAGGAACGGCTTTTTATCAGTTTAACTCTAAGAGCTATGTAGAGGAAGCTTACGAGAGAATAGAAAGAGCTGAAAGAAGCAGGGTCAATGCTGCTTGGATAGTAGGAGAATATACTGGCCCAATGCTTATGGTTAACTTTTAGTTATCAAAAGGTTGTTTAGAGTGATTTACGGGCCCTTTTAGCTGAAGAAAAAAGTAAATATTTTAGCTACTTTATCTATCCGATTATTCGCAAGTTGGTGAATGGTCTGGATAGATTATTTTTTTGCTAAAATTATTCACGTTTGGGTGCAGTTTTGTATATAATGAATATTACCATTATTTACTTCGAAAGTATTCTCAGTGATGTAGAATTTTTTATATAAATGATGTAAAATAGGTAAGGAGCAGTTTTAAGTAAGTATTAACTTTAAATCTTGAGGGAGAAAGTTTAAGAATTAAACTTAGGGGAAAACTAGGTTTAGAGAAAAATTAAATTTAGAGAAACGGAGAGATGATAATGGAGTTGAAAAAGAGGATTTTGAACCGTGATGGTAGTGTTAGGATTAAGGCCTTATGGCACGAAAAAGCTTTATATCACGATCATCAACAGAGAAAGTTTATTAATCCTTTAGCTGCGGATAGAGTTTCTATTAATTTTCAAACCGAGCAGGATGCTGTGCAAGAAGTAATCTTACATTACTATGATAACGAAGCTAAGCAGGTGCAGTTAACAAAGACTATCACCTTCGATGGCTACGACATATATAACGCAATTATTGAGGTGGAAGCGCTGGACTTTAAGTATCTTTTTGAGGTTAGAAAAGAAGACTATATTCCGATTTGGTATGGAGTGAACGGTTCTTTTGAGGTTGAGTGGGAGGGCTTTAGAGAGCAGGAAGAAGGTATTTTTGTACTGGAAGAGGCGGCTGACTCACATCCTTTAGAGGTTTTTGAATATAGCTTTTCTACTGAGGATATCTTTGAGACTCCTGACTGGGTGCAAGATGCCATTTTTTATCAGATCTTTCCGGATCGTTTCTATAATGGCAATCCCGATAATGATCCAGAGAAGGTTGAACTTTATGAAGATAGAGGGGTTAGATGTGAGGCTTTAAGTCCGGACTGGAAAAAGGGTGTGCCTGACTGTCAGTCAAAGATTATAGAATGTGAAACTCAACTAATCGATGATGATAACTTTATTGAAGCAGGAGCGGGACACTATGTTTTTTATGGGGGAGACTTACAAGGAATTGAAAAAAAGATTCCTTATTTGAAGAAGCTAGGTATTAACACTGTTTATCTTAATCCGATCTTCAAAGCAACCTCTAATCATAAGTATAATACTGCTGCTTATGAATTAATCGACGATACTCTGGCTATTAAAGGGGACTTTGAGGCTTCGGAGCAGTATTTTAGATCTCTAATTAAGAAGCTACATGAAAATGGAATTAGGATTATTATTGATGCAGTATTCAATCATACTGGTTATGAGCACTGGGCTTTTCAGGATATTGTAGAAAAGGGTGAAGATTCTGAATATACAGACTGGTACTTGATTCATAGTTTTCCGGTAATTCCTATTCATGAACAGAGTAAGGATAATCCTCCTAATTATGAATCCTGGTGGGGCTTTGGCTCTTTGCCGAAGCTAAATGTTAAAAATCCCGAGGTGAAAGAGTATCTTTTTGAGATTACTGCTAAGTGGATGGATCCGGATGGTGATGGAGATCCTAGCGATGGAGTTGATGGGTGGCGTTTAGATGTACCTAATGAGCTGGAACCTATTGATCCAGAATTTTGGCTTGATTGGCGTCAGCACGTTAAAGATATCAATCCAGAGGCTTATATTACCGGGGAAATTTGGGATGATGCTGCCAGTTATTTGCAAGGGGATAAGTTTGATGCGGTGATGAACTACTGCTTTAGAGATGCGGTGGTGGACTTTATTGCTCACGATAAAGAGAATTCTTATCAGTTTGCTAATCGTTTAGCTAGAACTTATTTTGACTATCCAGAGCAGGCTCATTATGTATTACAGAATCTATTGGATAGTCACGATACGGCCCGTTTTTTGACTGTAGCTGGAGGCGATAAGCGACGTTTAAAGTTAGCTGTGTTGTTGAAAATGACCTATGTAGGAGCGCCAATGATCTATTATGGTAGTGAAGTGGGGATGCAAGGTGCTAAGGATCCTGACTGTAGACGGACTATGCTTTGGGAAGATCGAGGTTATACTAAACCGGATCAAGAACTTTTTGCTTACTATCAAAAGTTAATTAAGCTTAGAAAAGAGGAAGTTGCTTTGCGCAGAGGTAGCTTTAAGCAGCTAGATTTAGGTCACCATCAGGTTTATGCTTTTGAGCGTAGTTATCAAGAGCAAAGACTGCTAATAGTGTTGAATGCTGGTTTAGAAGCTATAGAGCTGGATTTTAAGATTGAGGCAGCTGCTGGAGAGTATCAGGACTTAGTTAGAGATGAGCTGGTTAAAGTAGAGGGCGGCAGGATGTTTTTAAGTCTCGCTGAACTTTCAGGTTTACTAATCAAATTAAATTAAAAATGAGTTGTTTCTTTAAATCACCTTCTAAAATTAGGAGGTGATTATTTTTTGAGCATATTTATTTATTGAAGGCCATATATATTAATTAGTAACAAGCTGTATAAAATATAAAGTTAATTAGATAATTTTAAAGGAGGAGTTTAAAAGTGTCCAAACCTGAAATTCCGGAAAGAACCCAGGAAGAAGCTTTAACTGATCTGTTGGAGTCTATTGCCTTAGAAGAGACTGCCTTGGCCCACTTTTTAAATGCTGAAGCTGAAAAAATTCAGTCAGTAGCTAAGAAGTGCAAGATTACTCCTAAAGAAATGATTGAATTTCAAAAGAGTGTTTCCAAAGTGATGCGTAGTGCTATTAAAAAGGAAATGCTGCTTCAGTTTAAATTGGAGGATGTACTGGAGTTTAAAGAAAAAAAGGAGCTTAAAAAGCCTTGCTCTAAGCTTAAAGGTGAATGTACTTCTAAGAAAGTTACTTCAAAAGTTACTTCGTCTAGTACGGAAGAAACCGATGAAGACTGATGTTAAGGAAGGATTTTAAGTCTGAAACTGAAGTGTTACTGGAACTATTAAAGTCTGTTTCTTCAGGAGAAAAGGCTTTAGCTAATATTTTAGAGGCTCAGGTAGAAAAAATAGAAAAAGTAATTGCAGATCAGAACTTTACTTTAGAGGATATAATTAAGTTTCAACATTCCTTAGGCTTAATGATGAAAAATAGTAAACAGCTACAGATGTTATTCCAGCTTAAGCTGGATGATATTTTGGAGTTTAGAGATAAACTTCAGTCAAAACCCCAGCAGAAAGGGTCGCTTCAATTATCACAGCTAGCTGAAGAAGAAAAGACAAGTTTTTATTTTTTGGGAGGAATTGATGTAGTTGCTTTAAGTGAAGGAAGCGACTTTAAAAGCGGTTTTATCTACGGAGTGAAAAGTAAAGAATCTTGTTTAGAGTTAGAAACTCTTAATCACAGTCTGGAGGTAGAGTATAGCACTGGGTTAAATATTATCTTAATTAAAGGTAGAGCTAAGCTGACTAAGTTGCTTGCTACGGGAGAAGTGCTTAACGATAGAGGAAATTTTGAGTTTGAACTTAGAAATTTAGGCAGAGATACCTGGGATAAGGAAGGCTTTAGGATGAAAATAGTAGCTGATAATGAAGAGCGCTTAACCCATAATAGCGATTTTGTGGAGCTGAGTGAAAGATTAATTTTGAAATGATTGAATTAATTAATTGTTAAATCCCCAAGAGTAAAATCCCTCTCTATAGGCCATATGGCCTATAGAGAGGGATTTTAATTTCAAAATTAAGGCCCTCTAGTTAACCCCTTTTCTTTAGCTAAGTTGAGGGCTTCCTTTAGTTCCTGATTATGAAGACGACGTTTAAGCTTTTTGTCTGTATGAGCTTGATAAGCAGGATAGTACTGGCCCATAATATTGAGATAAGTGTTAGCTGATATTTCTTCTTTGATAAAATCCAGTAAATCTGCGCTTCCGGCTAGTTGATTAGGTAAGAGCAGGTGACGAACTATTAGCCCTTGAGTAGCTACTCCTTTTTCAAGCTGTAAATCGCCAACTTGACAATGCATTTCTTTAATTGCTGCTTTAACTACTTGGGGATAGTTTTTAATCTGAGAGTATTGGCGAGCTATTTCTTCATCGGCATATTTGAGATCGGGCATATAGATATCTATTACACCAGCTAATAATTCTTGCAGCACTTGGGCATCGTCGTAACCTCCAGTATTATAGACTAAAGGGATTTTTAAACCTAGTTGGCAAGCTTTTTCGGTGGCAGCTAGAACTGCATAGATCATGTGGCTGGGGGTTACAAAGTTGATATTGTGACAGCCTCGCTTCTGTAAAGAGATCATCATTTCTGCTAAGTCTTGAATGCTGACTTCTCTTCCAGATTCTCCTTGACTGATATCGTAGTTTTGGCAGTAAATACAGTGTAAATTACAGCCGCTAAAAAAAATAGTTCCGGAGCCATTTCGGCCAACTAGGGGATCTTCTTCGCCATAATGAGGAGCATAACTGGCTACTTTGATTTCACTGCCGATATTACAGTAACCTGTTTCACCTTGAGTGCGATCGACTTGGCAGTGGTGAGGGCATAGTTGACAGTTTTTCATCATTTCCCAGGCTTTGTTTACTCGTTGATTTAGTTCTTGAGAACGGAAAAGTTCTATGTAGCTAGGCTCAGTCATTTTTTTATCAACTCCTTAATCATTAATTTTAGGTTATTTTTCTTTAATTATAACAAAATAATATACTAATAGTGAAGGAAATAGTATTTATTAAAAAGAAATATACTAAAGGTTGTAAAGAATAAGAGGTGTTATTATTGGAGCTTGATACTTTTAGAGAGTTGATTATAAATTTAGGGAATCAGTATGGATATTTATTGATATTTTTTGCTTCTATAGGAGAAGGGGTTGGCTTGCCGGTTCCTGATGGACTGATATTAATTGTTAGTGGTTACTTTGTTAATCAAGGGGCCATGTCGCTTCCGGGGTTAATAATTTTCTTTTTATTAGGTAATTTAACCGGTAATTTGATAGCTTATACAGTGGGTTATTGGGGGAAGGATTGGGTTAAAAGGATTAAGTTTTTAAAGAAGCGGCGTCAAAAAGCTGTTCAGAAAGCGGAAGAACTCTTTGCTGATTACGGTTCTTGGGCCCTATTAATCACACAAATATTTTCGCGAGTATTGAGAATTCCTATGATTTATGGAGCAGGAGCCCAAAAGATGAATTTAGCTAAGTATTTGCTGTTGTGTTTAGTCGGCAATTTAGTTTGGGGTATTTTTTGGAGCTTTATTGGGCTCTATATTACTGCTAATTGGTCACGACTACCGGCGTTGTTAGATAATTATAAAAATGTGCAAATAGTAATAGGGTTGCTGTTGATATTAGGTGTATTTATACTCTATAAGAAAAAAAGTAAAGGCCAGAAAACTTAAAGATAAATAAGTGGAACATAATTCTTAAATTTTAATTCAGAATTTTACTTAGATTAGCCAATAAATAAAAAAGAGAAAATATCATAAATAGGACAGCAACAGGGTTTTGGTCGGTGAGTTCAGCTAGTTTCTTTAACATTTTAATCTGCCTCCTGGATAATTTTAATGCTTTTGATTTGAGATACATATAATAATATATTTATCCATGAACTAATGATTTCCTTTATTAAATTAAGTTCTTTTTTTCTCATTTAAGAGTATATTAATGAAACAATAGGAGGTGAAAGGATGCAGGATAATAAAGTGACTTTTTTAACTCGCACGGCTATTTTATTAGCTTTGGCTTTAGTTATTCAACTAGGTAGCTTTCCTCAGCCAGTAACCGGGCCCTTGATTAATACCATACTTTATCTAGCTACGTTGCTAGTAAACATTTGGAGTGGAGTGGCTATTGGGCTTTTTACTCCGATAGTTGCTTTTATTCAGGGTATTTTGCCGCCGCCTTTAGCGCCGATGATTCCTTTTATTGCGCTTAGTAACGGAGTATTGGCAGTTGTCTTTGGCTTGATAAGTAAGCAAAATAAGATAGTCGGAATAATAGTTGCTTCGCTGAGTAAGTACTTAATTTTGGCTGCAGCTGTAACCTTTATAGTAGAGGTTCCAGAGCAGATAGCTAGGATGATGAGTTTACCTCAGTTGATTACAGCTTTAGCGGGGGGAGTAATTGCTATGTTAGTGTATCGGGCCCTAGTAGCTATTGATTTTGTAGATAGTAGCTATAAAAATTAATAAATTATAACCTCGTCTGTGAAAATGGACGAGGTTGTAAAATAATATATTCTATTAATTTATATCGGATCTGCTATGGTATCTATCGGCAATACTCTTTAAGCTTTGCGTATCGAGGTTATTCCAATTAACCATCATTAAGTTTTGCTTGGAGATACTAAAGGACATATAGAGGCTTAAAAGTCCTTGTTCTGGATCTTGGCTAGGATTACCGTACCAGCGAACTGTTATCCAGTTGGGTAATTCACTGGCGTAATAAACCTCCTTGAGAATAGACTGAGTCCAGTTTAGCATTTGTAGCTCATTTTTAGTAGTGCTAAAGCCATTAATTATTAGTTCTTTAATTTCACCATCAGTTCGGGATTCAACTCCAGCCGGAGTTAGCTCAATATTATTGACTTTTACTGCTGTTTGAGCAGCTCCTTGAGCAGAGCTAGACTCATTATCTTCCTGAAATTCCTGGGGTGTTGTTTCACTTTCATCAGTTTCAGCTTTTTCGGGAGTGCTTTTTTCTTCGCTTGCAGTTGATGCTTCTTGAGAGGTCCTTTCTTGACTGAAGTTTTGACCATTATTCCCGCTGGGAATTATTAAAAAAATACCTATTAAAGTAATAATAACGAATGTTAGAGTAATTGCTATTCTATCGGTTTGGCCAAATTTCTTACCCTTCCACATTAAAAATATACTTAAAGGAGGAACTAGGATTAGAGTTAAAAATATAAACCAGTCTCTATAATAAAATTTTATTTTTTTCATGTTTAGACCCCTTTCTTCAGTAGATTAAGCAGGAGTATTTGTTGAGATAATTATATCATAAAAATCAGGAGAGGTTAACAGGAATTGCAGGGCAATCGCAAGAAAGAACTCTAAAATAGATTTAATTTCTTCCCTTTAAGATGCTATAATTAAAAGCAAAAAG
>NZ_JALKBZ010000089.1 GCF_023227765.1 Fuchsiella alkaliacetigena | reverse complement strand
AACTTTACAAAGGATGATGGAATTTTCTATTTCAGCAGTTGACTATCAAAATTCAGCTTAAATTGACGCGTATGATAGATAATTTAAAATTACTTTAATAAAGCCCTCTATTATGCATAATAGAGGGCTTTATTTACTTTTAATGAGAGGAGCTTTAAAGTGCTTAGCAAAAAAGATATGATAATTATTGGTCTTATTTTTGCTTTAGCTTTATTTTCTTTATTTATCTTTAGATTTGAAGAAGAAGAAGGAAGTGTTCAGCGGGCAGTAATTAAGTTAGATGGGGAGATAATTGAAGAGATTAAAATGGATGATTTGGAAAAAGAAAAAAAGATTTATATTGAGGGCCCTATAGGTGAGAGTATTATCCAGCTTAAAGAAGGCAAGGTGCGAATGCTGGAATCAGTTTGTCCTAATGATATCTGTGTGCATACGAATTGGATTAGTCGGCCTAGACAGACTATTGCCTGTTTACCAAATAAAATTTTAGTTAGAATCATAGCCGCAGACTAATAAATGGGGGGAAGAGATATTGGAGCTCAGAAAAATGATACAGCTTTCTTTATTGATAGCATGTGCAATAGTACTGCATATCATTGAAACAATGCTGCCAGTGATACAGATATTCTTTCTACCGGGTGTTAAGTTGGGTTTGGCAAATATTATTACCTTGCTGGCTCTTATTATTTTTGGATTTCGGGAGTCTGTGAGTGTGGTAGCTTTACGTTCTATTTTAGCTTCCTTGTTAATTGGTACTTTTTTTAGTGTTACCTTCTTTCTTAGCTTAGCAGGTGCTTTAGGTAGTAGTATGGTAATGGGGATAATTTATACCTTGGGTAAGAACTATTTTAGTATAGTAGTGATCAGTGTGCTTGGTGCTATTTTTCATAATATTTCTCAACTTTTATTAGCATCAGTTTTAATAAGCCAAATAGAGATCTTTGTATACTTGCCTTATTTACTCTTATTTTCTGTTCCTACGGGGCTTTTTGTAGGCTTGGTAGTAAAGTATCTGCTTATTAAAGTTGAATTTAGATAAGAAATTGGAGATCATTTGTATAAATCAAGAAATCTTTTTAATTTTTTGCTTAATAATCAAGGATTAAGATGCTTGAATAAAGAACTATAATACATGTATTTAAATCAAGGAGGCGTTGTCAATGAAAGTACTGATAGTTGAAGATTCTATGCTCTATAGAAAGACTATAGTTAAGTATTTAAAAGAGCATTTAAGCGAAGTCGAGTTTATTTTAGCTGAAGACGGTCAAGAAGGATATGAACTATATAAAGCAGAGAATCCTGACTTTATTTTATTGGATCTTTTGATTCCTGAGTTGAGTGGACAGGAACTATTAGCTAAAATAAGAGCAGAAGACCAGCAGATAAAAGTGGTGGTTATTTCTGCTGATGTGCAAAAGATTGTGCAAGAAGAAGTAAAGAAGTTAGGAATAACTAAATTTATCAATAAACCTTTTACCGAAGAAAAGGCTTTTAAATTAGCTAAAATGATGAAGGATGATTAATTATGTTAACTAAAAGCCAGGAGGATGCCCTAAAGGAGTTTATAAATATTGCTATTGGCGACGCCGCTAGCCTGCTTTCGGAAATGGTCAATAAAAAGGTGCAACTATCAATCCCAGAGGTGAAGCTGATCGATTTGGAAGAAAACTGCGGTTTGGATAAGCAATTACTGCCTCAAGCCTTACAAGGACATGTAGTTTCTTCTTCAATTCGTTTTGGAACTCAGTTTAATGGTCAAGCTCAGCTGGTTTTTCCAGCGGATAAGTCTAAATTATTGGTTGCTATGTGCTTAGGAGAGGAAGATATTGACTCGGTAAGTGCTGATGAATTGACCGATGCTGATTTTGATGTGATTAGAGAGATTGGAAATGTAATTTTGAATGCCGTGGTAGGGGGCTTAGGCAATTTACTGGAGGTTAAGATTGAGTATGATTTACCAGAAGTAAATCTACTGTCTTTGCTTGAAATAGAAGAAGAGGTGGATTTTGCTGAGGATAATTATTTATTAATTATTCATAATGACTTTGTAGTTGAGGAGACTACAGTTAAAGGCTCTGTTTTAGTAATGATGAGTATTTATTCTATTTCTTACTTACTTAATCAAATCAATCAGATAGTAGATGATATCTATGCGGAATAACTTTTTTGCTTCAGTTTTAGATAAGGTCGATGTAGGAGTTATAGTTCTGGATAAAGATTTAAATATTGTTTTTTGGAATAATTACTTAGTGGAACTAACAGGTAAGGAGTTAGCAGAGGTTAAAGGTGAGAAATTAGCTAAGCTTTATTTAGTCTTTGGGCGAAGTATATACCAGAAGTTTTTTACTGATGTATTGGAAAAAAATCAGGGAATGTTCTGTTCTGGAGCTCTACATCAATTCTTTATTCCCCCACAGGATCAAAGCTATATTAGGCAGAATATGCAGTTAGAGCCGCTGCTAGTAGGAGAAGAAAAGTATATTTTAATTCAGCTTTTCGATATTACTAATCAGGATAAGCGAGTTAAGTCTTTGAAAAAGGAGATTAAGAAAAGAAAAGAAGCCGAAAAGAAGATCCGCTACTTAACCTTTCGCGATAGCTTAACTGGACTTTATAACAGAACCTACTTTACAGAGGAGTTTCACCGCTATAATACTGAACGCCAGTTGCCTTTAACCATTGTAATTGGCGATGTAAACGGTTTAAAGTTGACTAATGATGCTTTTGGACATCAAGTAGGCGATAGGCTGTTAATTGAAGTAGCTAAAATAATGAAGAGAGCCTGTCGAGAAGAAGACTTAGTAGCTCGCTGGGGAGGCGATGAGTTTATAATTTTTTTACCTCAAAGTGGAGAAGGAGTAGCTAAAAGAATTTGTGAGGATATTAAGGCGTACTGTCAAAAAACTGAGTTGGAATTTATAGAACCTAGCATTAGCTTAGGCTATGCTGTTCGGGAGAGTATGAAACAAAGCTTTGATGAGGTTTTCAAAGAAGCTGAGGATAGAATGTATAGAAACAAGTTAAGTGAAAGTAAAAGTGCTCATAGTAATATCATTGCTACTATGAAGCATACTTTAATGGAGAAGACCTATGAAACTTCCGAACATGCTCAGCGGTTAAAGGAGTTAGCTTTGCAGATAGGTCGCAAGTTGGATTTAGCTGACTATCAATTGAGTGAGTTAAGCTTATTAGCGGAGCTGCATGATTTAGGTAAGATTGCTATTTCCGAAGAAATAATTCAGAAGCCGGGCCCGCTTAGTGATGAGGAATGGCAGCAGATAAAGAAACATCCTCAGATTGGCTTTCAAATTGCTGAATCTTCCAGTGAACTAAGCAATATTGCCCAAGGAATTTTGAATCATCATGAGTGGTGGGATGGTTCGGGTTACCCACGAGGGGTGAGAGGAAAGCAGATTCCATTGATTTCTCGGATAATTTCGGTAGTAGATGCTTACGATGTGATGACTCAAGGTCGTCCTTATCAGTCAGGGATTAGTAAAGAAGAAGCTTTAAAGGAGTTACAGGACTGTGCTGGAACTCAATTTGATCCTCGGATAGTAGAGATTTTTATAGATTTGTTTGCTTAATTTTCGGAAGTAATAATAATGGGCCAGCAGTAGGCCGACCCATAATTAAAGTAGTATTTACTTTTTACTTTTTACTTGGGCCCGTTGATGAAACTTATCTTTATTCACTATAAAACGCTCGTGAACTCCTTCGCCGATCTTTTCTCTTTCATCTTCTACTACTACCTTAAAGGCCAATCTACGGCCCATAATCTTAATTAATTCCACCGAAGCCTTGACTTCCATATTTAAAGGAGTAGCTGCCATATGTTTCACTTCTAGATTAGTACCTACTGTAGTCTGCTTTTCCTCTAAAAAAGGTTGTACTGCTTGACTAGCAGCTTTTTCTACTAGAGCAATCATTGCTGGAGTACCATAAACGTTGACAAAACCACTTTCAAACTTTTGAGCCGTATTTTCCGGGCTAACTTTTTCTGTAGCCTGTCCGCTAATACCTATTTCCAGTTTTTTCATCTTCTATTCTCCTTTCTATGTTTTAGAATTTTGTAGTGCTAATCTTCCCTTTAAGTGATTGATGAACTGTTGAGCAGTTCTGCCAGAGCGACCGTTATTCCACAGTTCCCATTGTAGCGCCTCTTCTCTTAACTTTTCCTTAGCAATTGGAAGCTGCTCTTTAGCAGCTAACTTTTCTATAATTTTAAGGTATTCTTGCTGGTCCGGAGACTGATAGCGAATAGTAAGCCCGAAGCGTTCTACTAAGGAGTGACGTTCTTCTCGCCCATCACCAGGATGTATTTCGCCGCTTTCAGGATCACGATCGCTCCATTTTTCCTTAATTAAGTTACGGCGATTTGAGGTAGCATAAAAGAGTACATTTTTGGGCTTAACTTCACTTCCACCTTCCATGATAGCCTTAAGATACTTGTATTCAGTTTCGAAGTCTTCAAAGGAGAGGTCGTCCATAAAAATGATAAAGTAGAGTCCTCTTTTTTTGAGTAATTCTAGTATTTGAGGTAGCTCTCTCAGTTGCTGTTTGTTGATTTCCAGTAAACGAAGTCCAGCTTGAGCGAACTTATTAACTAAAGCTTTAACTGAAGAGGACTTGCCAGTGCCGCTTGCTCCTATTAAGAGTACATTATTAGCTCTTTGCTTGTTAAGAAATATCTGTGTATTTTCAATTAGTTTTTTCTGCTGTTGATGGTAGCCAATTAAATCGCTGAACTCAATAGGATCAGGATTATTAATTCCTACTAGACCTTGTTTGCTGCTCCAGCGAAAGGCTTTATATTGATTTAACTTAGCTGCTCCCTGTTGGTGGTAATAATCGATTAGCTCTTTACTTAGTTGCTTAATAGCTCCTTGCTTAAAGTTTTTGTGCAGTTGTTCTAAAGCTTGTGTGGACTTTTTTTCAGTTTCCACCGGAGTGAAGTTTTGGATTAATTTGGGAGGCTCGGTTGCTAATAGTTCAGCTAAAGAGTTTAAGTCTAAATGATAAAGTTCTTGGATGATTTTTAAGTCATGCAAGGCTGCTTGTTGAAGACTGCTACCTAGCTTCGAGCCTAGTCTTTCGCTGCTTAAAGTAAATATATTTTTAGCAGTTAAGAGTTTGTTTAGCAGATAACTTTGCCAGAGGTTGCCGTTGATTTTTTTATTAACTCCAAACTCTATTAGTTGCGAGTAGAGATAGTAATAGTCATCGATTAACTCTGGAGAATTAGAGGAGTCTGTTTTTAGTTGTTTTATTATCTTAAGTATTTTTTTGATTAGCTGATCTTCGAGAAAATCTCTATAGATGATCAACTTTTTTAACTTAGTAGTTAATAGAGATAGATTTTTTATTGGTGTCATTTTAGACCTGCTTATAAAAATCTATACAAAACTAACTATAGACCACAATTTCACAGGATTACAATTGTGTAGGATGCAAT
>NZ_JALKBZ010000088.1 GCF_023227765.1 Fuchsiella alkaliacetigena | reverse complement strand
CATATTAAGAAGTAGCGGTCTATTTAAATTGTAAGAAAAACTGAGCTTTTAACAGGACAAATGTCCTAACAGTAAATCTTATAATGTTTCTGAGCCTATGAAGCAAATTTGAAAATCTTTTTCATAGTCATGGTATAATTGTCGTTTTCTTCCTTCAAAATATAACTAGAAGGAGGAAGATGTTAATGAACAAGCACAAGAAGCGATCTCCCTAAGAGAAGATGCAAATTGTTTTAGAAGCCTTACAAAACGATAATATTTCTGAAACTTGTCGTCAACATGGTATTTATGAAAATCAGTTTTATCAATGGAAAAAGAAATTACTTAGTTCAGCTGATAGTGTATTTCAACATAAGAACAAAAGAGATCCTGAAAAAGAAAAGCTAGAACAAGAAAAAATCAGACTAGAACAAACAGTTGTGGAGCTTTCTACCGAGCTCCAGATTCTAAAAAAAACGGCATTTAGAGCTTCATGGTGATCTTAAAGGTCAATGGTTTTCTGCCAATGAAAAGCGGGAGTTAATGGATATTATAGAAGAATCAGAGCTTAATATTAAGGATGCCTGTGAAAAAGCACAGCTTAACCCCCGACCGTTATCATCGTTGGAAACGTCGCTTTGATGTCAATGGTCTAGATGGACTTAGAAACCATAATTCTACCCCTGCTTCTCGTCCTCATAAGCTTTTAGAGGAAGAGATGGTAAAATAGAAGTTCAAAAGCCTAATCAAATGTGGCATATAGATATTACTTATATTCCAGTTAAAGACGATCACGCTTATTTAATAAGTGTCTTAGATGGTTATTCTCGTTGTATAGTTAGCAGTAAATTATCCCTTACTATGACTACTAATGATGTCAAAGATGTAGTGAGTAAAGCACTATTTAAAGCTGATCTTTATGAAGTAGCTGAAGAGCAAAAACCTGCTTTAATTAGCGACAATGGAACTCAATTAGTTTCCAATGATTTCAAAGAATTTTTAAGCGAGCTAGATATTAAACATATTCGTACAGCAGTTAGACACCCAGAAAGTAACGGTAAAATAGAAGTATTCCATAAAACAATTAAACATGAAAATGTGTACATTAAAGAAAAATACAGCAGTTTCTATGAAGCTAAAGAAGATATAGCTAACTTTATAGAAACCTATAATCACAGTCGTTTACACCAGGGAATAGAGTTTGTTACTCCTTATGATAAATATACACGTAAAGCAGATGAAATTATTTTTAAAATATACTTGATTTTTCAGAAACAATGCAGTTTGAGTAGAAAAATAGAATAATTAGCATCAGTAGTTTTTTGTAAATTATAATGTGGTTTGATTAATCCTCTCTTTAAAAAGAGAGGATTTTTACGTATTATGATCAATTAACCGGTTTAGATAAACTATTATAAATTTTAAAAATTATGAAGGTTTTTATTAGAAAGTATAGAACTAATTTAATATAGAGTGCATATTATATAGAAGTAGAGATTATTTAAGTTAAAAACTAAATAATTAATGAATGTGGGAAAGCGATGAAATATAGTCTATATTTGGACACCTGGGCTATATGGAGCTAGTGGTGAAACCGTCCCTAGACCTTTATTTATTTGAGGTTTAGGGACTTTTTAATTATATACAATTAAAAACCTCTGTTAAAGTAGGGAAGGATTAAATAAAAAAAGATTGGAGTGATGGCTTTGAATCTAATAATTAAGATATATTTAGCAGGAATAATACTCAACTTATTAATAATTGCTTATCATTTGATAAGTGATTATAAAATGATAAGTATTAATCTAAAGGGAATAATTTCATTTCTTTTATTGAGTTGGATTATATATCCTATATTATTTATTAAAGCTAACAAATTTTGATAAAAAGAATATTAGCATTGAATTAGAAGGAATAAAAAAGATCGGTCAATTAATTGACTGATCTTTTGATTATTTATTTTAACTTTGAAAATTGAGAAAATCTTTTATAAAATAGGTATTAATTAAGCCGACCTTATTTATAATGCTCAATAAAATAAAGGATGGTTAATTTGAAAAATGATCTAAACTATCAATTAATTGCAAATCCTGCAGCTGGCAATGGTAAAACAAATAAGATACTATCGCAAGTTGAAAAGATTTTCAGAGAAAATAACTGTTCTTTTAAAACTTATGTTACCACAGGTGCAGCAGATGCTACAACTGCTGCCAGAAAGGCTGTCAAAAATGGAGCTGAGGTAGTAGTGGCAGTAGGGGGAGATGGAACTGTTAATGAAGTCGCCAATGGTCTAGTGGGAACAGAAGCTAAGCTGGCAACTATTCCTGCCGGAACCGGCAATGATTTTGCTAGAACCTTACGAATGTCTAAAGAGATTGAAAAGGCTTGTGCAGAAATATTAACAGGTGAGTGTAGAGCTATCGATTTAGGTAAGGTATTGAATAGATATTTCGTGAATTTGGTGGGGGTTGGCTTTGATGGAGCTGTTGGTAATGAAATAAATCAGCGTAATAAGTTTTTACCCGGGCCCTGGCCCTATCTTTTAGCTATCTTTAAAGTTTTATTTTCTTATCAGCCTGTGCAAATGAAAATATCTATGGATGAACAGACACTGCATTGTACTCCTACTTTAGTTGCAGTAGGAATTGGACAATGCTGCGGAGGCGGGATTAGATTAGTTCCTGATGCTATTCAAGATGATGGTTTATTTGATGTTTGTGTAATTGATTCTCTAGGAAAGTTAGAAACTCTTTATCACTTACCTAAGTTGTTAACTGCTGAGCATAAGAAGTTAGATCAGGTAAATATTTATCGTTCTCGAGAGGTTAAATTAGAAGTAGCAAAAGAGCTGCCTTTGCAAATGGAGGGAGAGGTTTTTTTGCTGAAGAGTTGCATTTTACTCTTGAACCTAAGGCTATGAAAGTAATTGTTCCTCAGGATTGAGAAAGTCAGCTGAGGAAATTAATTTTAATTATTGTGTTAATAAAGGTCAGTTGATTTCTATTAGTATGACAAGCTAGTTATTATAATATTTAATTAAGAAGCTTAAAAGGATAAATTATTTTTATCATTGTAGGAGGAAGTAAGATGGAAAATGAAAAGATTGGAATAGCTTTAAGTGGAGGCGGAGCAAGAGGATTTGCTCATTTAGGAGTACTTAAAGCTTTAGAAGAGAAAGGAATAACTCCAGATATTATTTCTGGTGTTAGTGCTGGGGCAATCGTTGGTGCTTTCATTGCTTCTGGAAAAAAAGCTGATGAAGTAATGGCAATTATGAAAGAAAATAAGTTTACTGACTATGCTAAGGCTAATTTACCTATTAATGGTTTGTTAAGCTTAAATAATTTAAGAGATAAACTTGAGAAACATTTAGATAAACAAGCTTTTTCTGAATTAGAAATCCCCTTTTATATAGCAATTTCAGATTTAAATGAGGGAAAAGTTGAATATTTAAATGAAGGTCCTTTAATTTCAATTATTCAAGCTTCGGCTTCTATTCCTGTCCTTTTTTCACCAGTAAAAATAGATGGTCGTCTTTATGTAGATGGTGGTTTATTTGATAATTTACCTATAAAACCTCTGCTTGGTAGTTGTGATAAAATTATAGCTGTTAATGCTATGCCTATTGAAAGGACAGAAAAAATAGATAATTTAGTTGAGATAGCTCTTAGAACATTCCAACTAAGTGTAAGCGGAAAGAATAAAGAGATGAAAAGAAAGTGTGATCTATTTATTGAACCTAAGGGATTAAAAGACTTTCACATTTTAGATACCAAGCATGCAGATAAATTATTTGAAATCGGATATGATTACTGTAGTAATTTGAATATTGAACTTTTCTGGTCTTATTAATCGTAGTCTATATATTTTTGTAATAAGATTGAAATGATATATCACTGCCAGTTTTATCAATGATAAATAGAGGGTTCAATAGATAATTGTAGAATATAATTAAGGGTGCTGGGAGTGATATAGTTGAAAATTAACTTTAAAAACATACTAATATTAGTTTTTGCTTTAACATTACTTTTAAGTGTAGGAAATAAAGCTAATGCAGAATGGAGAAGTGGCTTTTCTTTTGGAGAAGATAGAATGGGAATTAAGTTGATAGAATATTTTAGGACTAATAATTCTTTTTATCTTGACCTTAAAACAGAACGTAAAAATGAAGAAAAAGCTATTACTAGGCTTGGGCATAGGCGTTATTTAGATAAAAATAATGGTCCTTTTGTTGATTTATCAGTAGTCATAAAAGAAGATCAAGGTACTACTGATGAAGGTGAAGTAGGTTTTGGAGTTGGTGGTGGATATGTTTATCAATTATCAGATTCGTGGTTTTTAAATGTAGAAGGTGGTTATAATACAGCTGATTCTGATTTTTATGTTGGTGGGAGTATAGATTGGTCTTGGTCTAATCTTATAAGCAAATTAGAAATTACAAGTTTAGACATAAAAATAGAGAGTTCAAGGAAAGTCCAAGCAACGCCAGGTTCATCCGAGGAAGAAGATGACGATATAGAAGAAACAGATGATTTAGAAGAAGAGGAGAGAGATCATTCAGAAATAAAAAGAATGCAGGAAGGGATAGATTATTTTGTTTATGAAGGAAGAGGGAATGAATATATAAAATTAAGTGAAGAATATAAAACTGGTATTTTAGCTCTTCATGGCAATTTAGGAACTAGAAATTCTTCAGTTATAGGCTATAATGAGGGGGGAGATAAAACTGAAAATATTATAGATGATGGTGCTTCGTATAGAGGCAGAGAGCTGATGTATTTTAAGCCCAAAGCAGAAACTATGCATCTAGAAATTGAACTTCCAGGTAATTGGCAGCTAATATCTTTACCACAAATAAGTAGAATTGATGATATTGTTAAGCCGCCAGTTGAAATTTCTGGAACTGGGAATGAGTTAATAGCTATTAAGGGAGAGCCAAGTGTAATAAATATTGAAGCAAATCAAAAAGGAGATTATTTTGAAGTAATAATGTGGTATGGAAATGTTAATAAAAGAAGCATTGTTGAGACTACTGACCCTTATAATGATAGTATTAAACTGCCTCAGTCAGGTGTTTATATCCTTGAAGTTATAGCTTTTGACGAATGGAAGATAGGTTTGGAATAAAGAAATTTTCAAGTTTTAAAATTTAGTTTTCAGCAGAAAACTCTACGAGTTAATTTAAAATTTGAAAATTATGTTTTTGAGTTTATTCATAGTTGTTTGGTTTGGATTTTTTGTTTGTCCAGATTCTATTTTCTGGATTGTAGTTCTACCTAAACCTATTTTCTGGGCCATTTCTTTTTGAGTCCAAGCTTTAATTAATCTATATTTTTTAACTTTTTGAGCTAAGTTTTCTTCGGGTAGACAATAGAAACCACCAAGCCAGCCAACCGTAACTTCAAGCGCAGTTGCTAATCTTTTCATCATTTTAAGACTGATATCTCTATTACCCTGCTCGTAAGCTGCTAAACTACTCGAATCAGTTTTAGCTTTACGAGCTAACTTTCTTTTGCTCCAACCTTGGATGAGCCTAGCTTTTTTTACCCGAGTTCGACAGTTCATAGGTATAAAATAACTATTTAGAGGTCAGAAACCTTGATATAGCAGGGTTTGTG
>NZ_JALKBZ010000087.1 GCF_023227765.1 Fuchsiella alkaliacetigena | reverse complement strand
CAAACCCTGCTATATCAAGGTTTCTGACCTCTAAATAGTTATTTTATACCTATGAACTGTCGAACTCGGGTTTTAAAAAGCAATCAAGTACACTTCAAACCTAGTCACTTATGACTAGGTTGTTTTTACAAAAAATAAATAGCAATAAATCTATTTATTAATTTAATCTTGAACTTTTTTTGCTGCTCTAATAATCAATCTACCCCATAGCTCATTTAACACATAATCATTCCAATTAAATTCTTCTTTTAATAAATTTCTTACTTTAATTCCTAAACCTAAGCGAAATAACCCACTAGGATCATTATTTTTTAATTGTTCTTGAATTTGAAGTAGTGTATCTTTAGGCATATTATTGGCTAAGTAATCAATTGCTTTTTCTATTTCTTGATGAGTTATTGAATGTAGCATCATTTATCCACCTTTCTTTAAATAGTAATTTCAAGTTATTAGTTATTATATCAACAATTAGCTAATTACTTCAATAGTAAATCATTTATTTTATCTAAGTACTGTTTTTGCTAGAGTGGTGATGGCAATATTATCAAAGAGGAATAGGAGAATATTAACTAGAACAATGAAGTCATAGATCTAAAAAAGTAATTTAATTAGGAAGAGGAGGTTATTTAAAATCAAATGCAAATTAATGATATTAATTTTATTAATTACATTATTAATTAGTGGCTGTCTATCTCCATTGGATAATGTGATGGTTTCAGATCAACAGACACAAAGAGCCTTAGAAATAGCTAAACAACAGAAAAGAAGTCCTTATGTATGGGGTGGTCGTGGTCCAGATATTTTTGATTGTTCAGGTTTGATTACTTATTCTTATAAGCAAGCTTTGGGTAAAGAGAGGATATTTAAAGTCGGTAACTATGAAACTACTGATGCTACTATGAATGATTTACATAGGTATAATGTGATATTGATACCTCCCAGAGCTATGCAACCTGGGGATATTGTTTTTATAACTAGAGATGAAAATAGAATAACTCACGGGGGGCTTTTTAATAGGTGGATTGAAAAGTATGAAAAGTTTGAAGTTCTTCATGCTTCATCTTATTCAAATCCGGATCAAGGAATTGAGTCTGGAGTTAGATTGGAAAACTGGTCTATCAAGGGATTAAATAGAGGTCAATGGTTTGCTGGAGCTGGAAGACTAAAACTATATTAAGCGGAAGGGGATTTAGAGTATTATGCAGTCTAAAAATAAAATTAGCAAAACAAAGTTATCTTTAATTATGGTACTAATTATTTGCTTTACCATGCTGAGTGTTACTTTTTCTAAAGCTAGCGCCACAGAGGTAGTTCTCGATTATGGAATTCATTATTTCACCGAAGAGGAAATTCTTGCTTTCTTAGCAGAGGATAGACAGCAATTAGATAGCGAAAGAATGAAAATAGCAAGAGAGATTGTTGAGATTCCTGATACAGAGTATGATCAGGCTGAAGTGGAAAGGATGCTGGCTAGAGTAGCTAATATGGATTTATACTTATTGGAGAGGTTAAAAAATAGTTCTACAAATATTTATTTTACCCAGCGCAGAATAACTGATTTTCCTGCTTATAGTCATTTGCGCGGGGTTACTCCTAGAGGTTGGGAAGGTACAGGTAGAACCTGGGATGATATACCTGGAGTAGGAGGTAACCCGGTGATAGTTCGAATTGGGCATAGTGACCCGGGAAATCTACACGGAACTGTTAATTTAGAGTTGCATGAGATAGGCCATTTGGTGGATCTTAATATTTTTCGAGGTTTAAGTAATACTAGTCAATTTCAAGAGATATGGCGTAAAGAAAGATATAATTTATTTAATGATCCTTATTTTATAGATTATAGTGATGAATATTTTGCCGAAGCATTTGCACTTTATTACTTAAGTGAAGAATCCCGATTAGAGGTTAAAGAGAAAACTCCGTTAACTTATAATTTTTTCAAAGAACATTTTTCAGGTTAAGATTCTGCAAGTAAATTAAGTATAATGGTTTTTTTACTGGATATGATATTTGTGAAAGGGGTTTGATATTATGTGGAAACTTTTTTTACTGTCCAGTAGATTACCAGCGGATAGTTTAACATTTAATCGCTTTTCTGCGGCTATTATATCCAATGCTGTGGGAACTGGAATTCTTTTAGCAGTTTTAATTATTATTTGGAAGTCTTAATCTGGAAACTGTTTAAAGATAGAAGGTCGTAGTAACTTAAAACTTAGTCACTTATGACTTAATCTACCTATAAAACCAAATAAATATCAAAACTATTTATTTAGTTTTCCATACCAATCAATATTATAATCTATATCTATTAAAATAAAATTTAACTTAATCTAAATAATAATACTATGACTTGGATAAAATAGATAGTGATGAGATTAATTAACAATACTTGAAGATAACTAATATTTATAAACATGAAAGTAAAATTTGGTTTATTAGGGAGGCGAAAAAAATGTATCAAAATTGTTTTAAATGTCGGCATTTTTCAAACTGCTGGGATATTTATGAATATAGAAGTCCATTAGAAATATGCGAAAGATATGAAGAATATGAAGAAATAGAGTAATAGCTGATATTAGTTCTTAAAATTTTATTATATTTATGCTATAATTAAAAAAAGCTCTTTTAATTTAGTGGTGGTGAATGAAAATGAAAATTAATTTAACTGAGACTATTTTACGTGATGGACAGCAGTCTTTATTAGCTACAAGAATGAAGACTGAAGATATGTTGCCGATTTTAGAAAAGATGGATCAGATAGGATATAGTTCTTTGGAAGTTTGGGGTGGGGCTACTTTCGATAGTTGCTTGCGTTATTTAAATGAAGATCCTTGGGTTAGGCTAAGAAAAATGAAGTTAAGAGTAAAGAATACCCCTTTGCAGATGTTATTGAGAGGACAGAATATTTTAGGTTATAAACATTATCCTGATGATATATTGGAGAAGTTTATTGAAAAGGCTATTATAAATGGAATAGATATTATTAGAATCTTTGATGCACTTAATGATGTCAGAAATATGAGCAAGGCAATAGAGTTTACTAAAAAATATGGAGCTCAAGCCCAAGGTAGTATTGTCTATACTACCAGCCCTATCCATGATATAAAGCAGTATCTAAAGATGGCTAAGTCTTTAGAGGAGCTAGGGGTGGATTCTTTATGTATTAAAGATATGGCTGGTCTATTGACTCCTTATGGAGCTTATGAGCTTATTACTGAGCTTAAAGAAGCCGTAGATCTACCAATTCAGCTGCACAGTCATAATACGACTGGGCTTGCTTTTATGACCTACTTAAAGGGAATAGAGGCTGGAGTTGATACTGTAGATACAGCTATTTCTGCTTTGAGTTCGGGAACTTCTCAACCTACTACTGAGTCAATAGTCGCTGCTTTAGAGAAAACTAGCTATGATACGGGACTTGATGTGGAAAAGATAGATGAGTTAGGTGCTTATTTTAGAGATATTACTAATAAATATAGCGATTATATTGGTTCTTTTAAGGTTGATCCTCGTGTTTTAATTAATCAGTTACCTGGAGGTATGCTATCTAATTTACAGAGTCAATTAAAAGAACAAGGGATGATGGATAAGTATGAGCAGGTTTTAGAGGAGGTACCTATAGTGAGAAAAGAAATGGGCTATCCACCTCTAGTAACTCCTACTAGTCAAATCATTGGAACTCAAGCTGTACTGAATGTGATTACTGGTAGAAGATATAATGTAATGTCTAAGGGAATTAAGGACTATATTAGAGGAATGTACGGTTCGCCTCCTGGGGAAATTGATGCTGAGATTAGAGAAAAAGTATTAGAAACAGAGGAGCCAATTAAACAGAGACCGGCTGAGTTATTAAAGCCACAGTTTGAAGCTAACCTAGAAGAGATTAAAGAGTTTATTACTAAAGAAGAGGATGTGCTTTCTTATATTTTATTTCCTGGTGTTGCTGAGTCTTTTTTGAAGGAAAATTATAAGTAAGTTATCTTCGAAATTAGAAGTTTGATCGCTTGGTAAACCATTCTTCTCCAGCTTGTTGAATCATTTCTTTCCAAGTGAAAAAAGAGGTATGCTTTCTAATAAATTCGTTCCATTTGTCTTGGGGTATGCTATCAAGGTCTTTTTTAGATTTTATTTGAAACTCACTGGCTGTAAATAGTTCTTCTATGCTTTCAAAAGAAGTATATTCTTTTATAAATTTTGAATCGAAAAGATCTTGGTAAGGTGTTTTTTTTGTTGAACTAGTAGCTTCTTTTTGAAGCTGATTAGATTTTTTAGGATTAGTGTTTTGAGGTTGCTTTTGCTTAAATAATGGTTTGAAAAATATATAAATAGCTATTAAGGCAACTATTAATGCTAAAATTAATAGTAATTTCAAAACATCACCTCCTAGTAGGTTAATTTTTCTTGGATTGTAATAATATATTATCATAAAGTAAGAGCAAATACAATAATTTGTTCTTTTATTATTTCAAGGTTTGTAAATCATTTTTAGCTAATATATAATATTAGATGAAAGGATGGGTGGTATTTATGGAGTTAATTTATACGGGAAAAACAAAAAATGTATATGTTTTAGAAGATGGGAATTACTTATTAAAGTTTAAGGACGATGTAACAGGTGAGGATGGTGTTTTTGATCCGGGAGCAAATAATGTCGGACTAACAATAGAGGGCGCAGGTAAAGCGGGATTAAGGTTAACCAAACTGTTTTTTGAAAGATTAGCAAGTGAAGGAATACCTACTCATTATGTAGAGGCAGATATTGAAGAATCAACGATGACTGTACTACCTGCTGAGGTGTTTGGCGAGGGGCTTGAAGTTATCTGCCGACATAGAGCGGTAGGTAGCTTTTATAGACGCTATGGGATGTATGTTGAAAAGGGCGAAGCCTTAGATTCTTTTGTGGAGTTTACTCTTAAGGATGATGAACGCAAAGATCCACCAATAACTAAGGATGCTTTAGATATGTTGGGGATATTAACTAATGATGAGTATGAGACAGTAAAAGAGTTAACAAAGAAGATTTCGGCTATAATCAAAGATGAGCTGAGTAAAAAAGGACTTGAGTTATATGATATAAAGTTTGAGTTTGGTAAGGTGGGGGAGTCTGCAGAAATTGTACTGATAGATGAGATATCCGGAGGAAATATGAGGGCTTTTAAGGATGGAAGGCGTGTCGAACCATTAGAATTAGAGAAAATAATGTTGGAGAAGTAGAAGGTAGAAGATAAGATTTGATAAAAAGCAGGGTTCTATTTGGAGTAGGGCCCTGCTTTTTTATTTATTAGCTTGACTTTGCGATACATCCCATCTAAATTCTACTACTCTTCAAAGCAGATATCAGTTAAACTTGGTTATTCAATAAGAGTAATCAAACATAAGAAGAGATCAATTTGGGATGATTTGGCCTGCCATTTAGATATAAAAAACTGTGAAATAATATAATCTGGCACTTTTCTTATGCTATAATGTATAAATAAGAAAGTTTTTATCGAAAGCGACAAATGAAAGTCTCACAATTTTTCCTCCTCGTTCTTCAGAGTGGAGAATGAGCAATACCTGACTGAGGTTCTGCCGGAAATGGTAGGGCCTAACTTTGCGTATACTTATAACTTAGTCACTTATGACCTTGATTTTTTAAATAAAACAAGTAAATATTAAAACATTTATTTTCATTTTTCACAACCAATTATATAAGCTACTAAAACTAACTGTTAATTAATATTAAATTACGTATAATAAAACACTAGCATTGCATAAAAAATATTTTCATTTGTCAAGGGTAAATTTTTATTAATTATATATCCCTTAAATGTAAATA
>NZ_JALKBZ010000086.1 GCF_023227765.1 Fuchsiella alkaliacetigena | reverse complement strand
TCAGAGAATTAAGGGAAATCCCACTTTTATTTTCAATTTTTAAGTCTAGATTATTTTACTTGCCGAATTCAAGTTAATACTACCTTTATTAATACCTAAAACCAGCTCAAAATTATACTTAAAAAATCTCAGTTTTCCTTTATAATTCTAAAAACATCTTGCTCAAAATCTACACTAAACCTAAATACCTACCAATAGAAAGATCAGATAGGGAATTACCAAATTGCTTGACTATACCGAGATTACCAGTATTTCTATTCTAATGCAAAAGTATTTAGAGGTATTAGTGTGACAGAAAAACTTGAAAATTTTTTAGCTCCTATTTATAGAGCTATACTTAGAAATATGGTATAATTAGAATATCGAGGTGAAAAAATATCAAAAATAAATTAATTTATTTTTTAATAATAACAATATTCTCATTACTAATTGCTTGCACTTCTCCAAATGAAAGTGAATATAATAAAGAAAAAAATAATTTAAAAGCCTACTTCCCTTTAAATGAAGAGTTATCATCTCAGTTTGCTGGCGAAGGTATTGCTTTTCCTTCTTTAGATAGAGAAATAATGTTCGTTGAAGGTTCTTTAGTCCAAATACTTGATAAAGGGTCGGCAACAAATATAGTTTCTATTTTTGAAGTTAAAGAGAATCAAATAAGAATAATATATGAAGAAGGTGAGTTTTATAGAGAGGATAATTTAATTAAAAAATTTGCAGAAAATCCACAGATCAAAAGAATAATTTTAAAAACTCCTCTCGAAGAAGGTACTTCCTGGGAAAGTGCAAAACATAAAAAAGAAATTGTTGAAGTAAATAAAACAGTAAATCTCCCAGCAGGAAGTTTTCATGATGTAGTTAAAGTCCAAAGCAGTCCTCTATCTGAAAAAGATAATTATGAAACTTATAGGTACTATGCTAAAAATATAGGATTAATTAAGCAAGTAACTAAGGGAGAAGAATATGAAAACAGGCTTGAGTTAGAGTTTTATGGTAATAGATAGGAAAACAGGGCCCTATTCAAAAGAGTTGATCTCCCCTTGCTTGCTAAGCGCTAAGTTAAAAGAAATTATGTCCGTTGTGATAGACTCCATACGCTGCCGATTATCGTACTCAAAATCTGTTACTTCTTCACCTGAAAATCAACTTAAACTTCCCTAAACTCAGTATTTATGGGGAAGTTTTTATATTATAAAGGAAAATACAATTTGTTTGTAGAAATCAACAGACAACAGATTAAAAGCTTATTTTTACTAAATATGGGAGGGGAAGCTATGCGAGCTAAATTAAAAAATACAAATTTCAATTTTAAAAAACTAATTATAATTTTATTAATAATAAGCTTACTATTAATCAGCGGGGGAATTTTTTACCTAACTAATTATTTTGATGCTAATCGTTTAAAAAGATTGGTAATCCCTAGATTAGAAGAGAACCTAAAACGCGAGGTAGAGATTGCTGATATTGGTCTCAGCTTTTGGCCTCAGATAGGAATTAATATCACTCAATTTAAAGTACATAACTCCAGAGACTTTGAAAACGATTATCTTTTAAAACTAGAAGAACTTAACTTAGGTGTAGCACTTAGACCCTTATTAAGTAGAGAGTTAGAGGTAGAACAGCTTAGCTTCCTAAATCCTACTATTTATCTGGAAAAAAATCAAGCTAAAGAAATTAATTATCAACTTGACTTAGCAGAACAGCAGGAAGAAGATATAGAAGTAGAAGAAGAAGGAATTAAACTTTCACTTAGTATGGATAACTTTCAAATAGAAGGTGGAAAGATAGAATACATAGATAAAATAAATAGTTTAACTGCTACAGTTGAAGGGGTTGAAAGTCAGCTTGGACTTAACTTAAGTGAAAATAGAACTAACCTTAGAGTTGATAACCTTGCTTTTAATAGTTTAGATCTAGGTTTAGAGCAAGACAACTTCCAACTAACAGATTTTAGCACTAATTTTATACTTAAACTAGAAGAAAATAAAATAGAAGTTGATGATTTAGTAGCTAATTTAGGAAATTCTCAATTAAGCTTAGCTGGAAGCCATTCTGAAGCTGGCTTAAACTTTCAGTTAGGATCTGAATTAGCTTTAGCGGAATTAAAAACTATGCTACTTCCAGATAAAGAGCTTGATTTAAGAGGAAATCTTTCTTTAAATCTAGCTGCTCAAGAATTAGATTTAGCTACAATTGAAGATGACTTAAGTGAGCTATCTTTAAACGGAAAATTAGGTTTAGAGGAAGTAGTAATTGACGGAAATGCTTTCCCTTCGCCAATAGAGAGAATTAATGGACAACTCCTTCTAAAAGAAAATAATATTTCCCTTGAAGAGTTACAAGCTCATTTTGAGGAGGCTGATATTAGCTCCTCCTTGCAGATTGAAGACTGGCCGGGAATGGTAACGGCTCTTTTAAATGAAGCTGATTCTTTACCCGGATCTGCAAATATAGATTTAAAAACTAAAGGATTAGATATAGAAGCTATAATGAATGAATTGGAGTTCGAAGAAGAAGCGGAAGCAATAGAACTTCCCAACTTTAATTTGAAAGCTGGGATAGAGTTAGAAGATACTCACTATCAAAATTTACATTTGAATAATGTAACTGCTAATTTATATACAGAGCAAGGAGAGTTAATTATCGATAAGGCTGTTATTAATCAAAAGCCTAGCGCTTTAGCTTTAACAGGCCAGTTAAGTTATGGTGATTATCTAGCTACTCAGGATTTAGAATACCTGCTTATAGATTTAGCAGTGGAAGTAGATCTAAATCTAGATCAGCTTAATGAAGAATTGATAGCTTTTAATTCTGACTTTGCTGATTATAAATTGACAGGAAGTATTTTAACCGACTGGGAGTTAACCTTTAAAGCTGCTGACTTAATAGATTCTCCGCTTGATAACTTGGCTCAGTTAGACTTATCAGGAAATTTAGTTGTTGATAGTAGAGATATTAATCTACCTCAGTTAAATGATGAGGTAGAGAAAATTGCTGCAAAACTTGCACTTGATAATCAGGAATTAGAATTAACAGATTTAGATATTCGTTTAACAGAATCAAATTTAGAAGGTCAAATGCAGCTTAGCAAATGGGATAAACTAGTACTGTTCTTACTTGATAAGGAAGAAGTTAATAATTCAACACTGACAGTTGACCTTAATTCTGAATTATTAGCAATGGAAGAACTATTAGTTTACTTACCAGAAGAAGCTAAAGAAGAAGATCCAGAACAAGAATTGGATTTAGACTTTATTTCAGAACTCTCTCTTAACGGCCAAGCTTATATTCAAGAGTTCAAATCTGAAAAGCTATTTTTAGAAGAGTTAGGAGCAGATTTTCAGTTAACGAACGGCTTAGCTGAAATTCAAAACTTAGACTTTAAACTAGCTGAGGGTCGGGCTCAAGGTGAAGCTAGCTTAGATTTAACTAAAGAAGAACCTACTCACCAGGGATATTTAATATTGAATCAAGCAGAAGTTAATAAGATTTTAAGCTCTTGGACTAACTTTGAAGATCATATATACGGAAAAACGGATTTAGATCTAAGCTTTAGCGGTCAAAGCTTAGAGTTTGAAAAACTATCAAAGAATCTAAACTTAGATGGAGAAGTTAAAATTAACGAAGGAAATTTAACTCATCCAGAGATAGTTTCTAATCTTAATAACTGGTTTAATATCTTTGAGCAAGATAGTTTAGAGTTTAAAGATTTAAAAGGGCAAGTTACTTTAGAAGAAGGTAAACTCTATCTAAATAACTTTAACACTCAGACTGCTCGAGGAGATATTGATTTTGAGGGCTATTCTACTTTAGAGGGTGAACTAAACTATGAATTAAGTTATTTATTATCTCCGGAAGCTTCGGAAAGATTAAGACTGCCTCAAAAGGAGTTCTTTTACGGCCCTGATAATGAGCAAATACAGTTAGACTTTAAATTAGAAGGCAGTGTATTAAAACCAGAGTTCAGTTGGGATAGATCTAGAGCTGAAGAAAAAATTAAGGAAGAAGCAGAAAAACAAAAGGAAAAAGCAAAAGAGAAAACAGAAGAAAGAGTTAAAGATGAAATAGAGGAACTTGAAGATCGAGTGCGAGATTTATTTTAACCTGCTAGAATTTTATAGGTTGTTAAAAAAGCTTAACCTACTTTTTTAACAACCTATTTCAATCAAAAAAAACAAACAATCCATATAGAAGACAATAATAGTATTCTTTGCTATAACAGAAATATTATTTTAACGCAATTCAAAAGACATAACATTAAATCCAACTTCCAGAAAAGCTAATTGTTTAACCTATGTTCTTTATAATCTTCATTACCTTTAACACCACAATAAATCCAAATTGGAACAGCCCCTAAGGCTGGAATTATGCTTCCCAGAATAATTGCTACAATAAATATGGCAAGCCCTTTTCCAACCATACCTTTATATCAGCTTTTATTTTGCTTATCCTTAAGCTTATCAAGCAAGCTATCACCTCATTATATAGTTATTTCATCCTTAATCTCTTCAAAACGGCCAGAACCTATTCCATTCACTTTTTTTATATCTTCAATTCTCTCAAAGGAGCCTACATTCTCTCGATATTCGATAATTCTTTCAGCAATAGCTGCTCCAACTCCACCTAGCTCCTGCAATTCTGCTTTAGAGGCAATATTAATATTAATTTTTGCTTGAACTATATCCGCTTCTATATCTGCATTAATAGTATAGGTGTCACCATCTGTTTTAACTACTATATTCCCGTGCTTATCATTACGATAAACATCCACTCCGCTACTCTTAAACCTTTCCAAAACCTCATCGTGAGGATGACCGTAACGATTATCTTCCCCTAACTGAATTACAGCTACCTCTGGATTTACTTCTTCTAAAAATTCAGGTATGGTGGAGCTGCTAGATCCATGATGAGCTACTTTAAGAACCGTTGCTTCTAAATCAAAATCTGAAGCTAAGATTTCTTTTTCTGCTTCTTTTTCGACATCTCCTGTAAATAAAAAAGAGATATCTCCATATTCAAGATGTAAAACTATAGAAGCATTATTCAAACTATATCTTTCCACACCGCTTCCCGGATGCAACACAGCAAAGTTCAATTCTCCTAATTGGATATTCTCTCCCCTTCTTGGAGTATGGAAAAGAATATCTTTTCTATCAATTAAACGAAGATAGTCTTCATATGTCTTGGTAGTATGTACCCTCCCACTATCGTAAACTTTCTCTACTTCAAAGTTTTCTATTACAGCTGGTAAGCCTCCAATATGATCAGCATGAGGATGGGTTCCTACTATAGCGTGAACAGTACTTACATTTTGCTCTTCTAAATAGCCTGTCAGTCTATCGGCTACCCAGTTAAATCTATCGCCTCCATCAATCAGCATATTTTTATCTTCTGGAGTCTGAATTAAAATAGCATCGCCTTGGCCAATATCTATGAAGTGAACTTGTAATTCCGAAGCAAAGACCGTAAAGGAAGTAGCAATTATCAATAAAATAATTAGTGGTATTATTAGTTTTTTATTTAGTTTATTCATTAGTAATTCCTCCTAAAGTAATTTAATTTTAGATCAACAATTCTTTCAAGCTCTTACCTAACGGAATAAGTAGATAATAAAAACTAAGTTCCCTTTTCAAACTCAAACCAGTTAGGTATTCTTCGCTGCTTCCAACTAGCTATATGCTGTTTTTCACCAATATAATAATTTCTATAAGATTCAACTACACTATTAACCTTATACTGATCAGGCATGCATTTTACAAATTCTGTTCTATCTATATCTGGTAATTCTGCTTCATTATTTTTAAGCCATTCCAATTTTTCTTGAGTTTTGTGAGTTTTACCATATCTATAGGTATATTCTTGACATAATTCTAATCCTAAATCAACTAACCATCTATAGTTATTTATAGATTTTACAACCCACTTAGTACAAGGATGGCTTTTATGAGTAAGCCTATATAATTCATCACTTTTATTTCCAGTTAAATGATGAGCAGCAGATAATAGTTGAGCAGTTTCTAGTATCATTTTTATCACATGTTTATCTGTATGGTATCTGGCACACTTCTTCACATCTTCATCTAATACGAATATATTCATTACTTTGTCACTAAGCCTCCCTTTCTATAAAAAATTAATTTTCACCCTTATTCTTAAGTTTATTTAGTAGTTTACCAACCCACTTCTTCCACTATTCAATAGTATCTCTATCTATATCAAAGGAAATATTAAGATAATCCCCTTCTTTGGCCTCCCCCCTATCCACTTAAATATAATTTAATGTATATTATCTCTTTCTATGCAACTAATTGTAACTTATTTCCATCAAGGTCTAAAGTGTCGTAAACTTGTTCTATAGGAATTCCTT
>NZ_JALKBZ010000085.1 GCF_023227765.1 Fuchsiella alkaliacetigena | reverse complement strand
TTTTTGCTTTTAATTATAGCATCTTAAAGGGAAGAAATTAAATCTATTTTAGAGTTCTTTCTTGCGATTGCCCTGAACATAAGTCTTTCTTCGACACTAAAACTTTAGTTAAAAAATAAGATCTAGCCTAATACTAGACTAGATCTTATTTAAATCAATATACATTTATAGCAAGTTACTCCTAGCGCTATACCTTTTCTACACTAACAGCAGTTACCTTCAACTCAGGAATCTTAGCTTTAGGATCCAACTCATCATTAGTCAGTCTATTAGCTGGACTCTCTACAAAGTGGAAAGGCATAAATACTTCGCCAGGCTTAACTCTAGTTCCAATTCTAGCGTAGGTTTCTACCTCGCCTCGACGTGAAGCTACCTTAACTCTATCTTTTTCCTCAATTCCTAACTCAGCAGCATCCTGCTTATTAATCTCTACATAAGCATCTGGTTCATGAGCATCAACCGCAGCAGAACGTCTAGTCATACTACCAGTATGATAGTGATAGAGCATTCTACCAGTCATCATAATATAAGGATACTCATCATCGGCTGCTTCAATTGGCGGAGCATGTTCTACCGCATGGAACTTACCTTTGCCGTGAGCAAACTCACCTTCATGCAAGAACTTAGTTCCCGGATGATCCTGATCAGGACAAGGCCACTGTAACTCTTCATTCTCTAATCTATCGTAGCTAATACCACCATAAATTGGTGTTACTTCAGCAATTTCATCCATTATTTCCGCCGGAGAATTAAGATCCATCTCATAGCCCATCTTCTCAGCTAACTCACAGATAATCTCCCAGTCTGACTTAGCTACACCTGGAGCCTCTACAGCTTTATTAATCTTTTGAATTCTCCGCTCAGAGTTAGTAAAGGTACCTTCTTTTTCAGCAAAACAGGATGCTGGTAAAACAACATCTGCATATTCAGCCGTTTCAGTTAAGAAGATATCCTGAACCACTAGAAATTCAAGCTTTTCTAAAGCTTCTTCTACGTGATGCTGATCTGGATCAGAAAGCACTGGGTTTTCACCCATAATATATAAGCCTCTGATATCTCCCTTATCAGCAGCATCAAGCATCTCTACTATAGTCAAGCCAGCTTGACCATCTAATTCCACACCCCAAGCTTTCTCAAATTTATCTTTAATCTCAGGGTCTTCAACGCTTTGATAACCTGGATATACATTAGGCAGTCCACCTAAATCACAGGCTCCCTGTACATTATTTTGACCGCGTAAGGGATTAACCCCACCGCCTTCTTTACCTACATTTCCAGCTAACATGGCTAAGCTAGCTACAGTTAATACATTATCAGTACCTGACTTATGCTGTGTTATACCCATAGAGTAATAAATAGCTGCTACATCTACCCCGGCATATAGCTTAGCCATCTCAATAATATCTTCAGCTTTAACTCCAGTAATTTCTTCTACCTTTTCCGGAGGATAATCTTTCACCATTTCCTTAACTGCCTCAAAACCCTCTGTTCTACTTTTAATATACTTTTGATCATGTAATCCTTCTTCAATGATTACGTGCATCAGCCCGTTCAATAAGGCAATATCAGTACCAGGCTTTTGCTGAACAGCAACATCAGCCTCTTTAGATAATTCAATTTCTCTAGGATCAGCAACTATTAAGTTAGCTCCATTGCGAACTGCTTTTTTGATCATACTACCGATCACTGGATGAGCTTCCGTAGTATTAGAACCAGTAACAAAGATTGTATCTGCTTTTGCTACCTCTTCAATAGAATTAGTCATTGCTCCACTACCAAAACTTGCGGCTAGACCAGCCACTGTAGAGGAGTGTCATAAGCGGGCACAGTGATCTACGTGATTTGTACCAAGAACACCTCGCATAAACTTTTGGAATAAATAGTTTTCTTCATTGGTGCACTTAGCTGAAGCTAAGCCAGCTAAAGCTGCTCCGCCATCCTCATCTTTAATTTCACTGAACTTCTCTGCTACATAATCCAAGGCTTCATCCCAAGTAGCCTCCTGAAGCTCACCATCTTTTTTAACTAAAGGCTTACTCAAACGATCCGGATGATCAACAAAGTCATAAGCAAAACGACCTTTAACACAAGCTTCTCCTAAAGGATTTGGATGATCTTTATCATAGATCGAACCAACCTGAACAATCTGATTATCCTTCACCCTCAATTCAAGTTGACAGCCAACTCCACAATACGGACAAGTAGTCTCTACCTTTTCAAATTCATGCACTCTACCTTTGCCCTGAGCCGGCTTATAACTAAGAGCTCCTGTTGGACAAGCTTCTACACACTGTCCACAAAAAACACAGTTCGAATGTTCACCACCAAGCCCCTCTTCTAAAGGCGTAGCTATTACAGATTCTGAACCTCGATTAGCAAAATCAATAGCATCAGAGCACTGAATATGATTATCTACTCTAACACATTTTCCACAGAGAATACATTTATTAGGATTAAACTGAATAAATGGATTTTTGTCCTTAATTGCAAACTGAGCCTTCTCCATAGTACCAAAAGCTGGATTGCTGATTCCATATTGATAAGCCAAAGACTGTAATTCACAGTTTCCATCAGCATCACAGGTCATACAATCATTAGGATGCTCTGATAACAATAACTCTATATTCATCTTCCGAGCATCTTCTACTAACTCAGTATCTAGTTCAATCTCCATCCCCTCACTAGCAGGCGTTATACACGAAGCCATTAAACTTCCACTCTGGGCGTCTTCAACTAAACAGACTCGACAAGACCCATGCTCTTCTAAATCAGGATGGTGACACAGAGTTGGAATATCAAAGCCGAGTTTTTCAGCCGCATCTAAAACTGTAGCTCCAGCTTCGACTTCAACTTCCTGATCATTTATCTTTAAAGTAATAGTCTCCATCTTTTTATCACTCCCCCAAATTATTTATTCTTGAAAAATTGCATCCGTTGGACATTCATCTACACAGCTTCCACAGACAATACATGCTTCAGGATCTATAGTATGAACCTCTTTCTTTTCACCTTCAATTGCATCAACTGGACAGACATCTACACAAGAAGTACAACCAACACAGTCCTCTTCATCAATTACATAGGCCCCTAATAAAGCCTGACAGGCACCAGCTGGACACTCCTCATCATAGATATGAGCTTTATATTCATCTTCAAAGTATCTAAGTGTACTCAAAACAGGATTAGGAGCTGTTTGTCCTAAGCCACATAAGGAGCTGCTTTTAATATTTTTAGCTAGGCGTCTCAGTAGCTTGATATCTCCCTCTTTACCTTCACCCTCAGTAATTCGCTCCAATATTTGTAACATTCGCTTAGTTCCGATTCGACAAGGAGTACACTTACCACAGGACTCGCTTTGAGTAAAGTTGAGGAAAAATCTAGCTACATCTACCATACAAGTATCCTCATCCATTACCACTAATCCACCAGAGCCCATCATAGCTCCTGCTTCAATTAAAGAATCATAATCGATAGGTAAGTCTAATTTATCTTCAGGCAAACAACCACCGGAAGGTCCGCCAATTTGTACTGCCTTAAATTCTTTATCGTCGCCAATTCCGCCTCCAATATCATAAATGATCTCTTTCATACTAATTCCCATTGGTACCTCTACTAAACCAGTATTATTGATTTTTCCAGTTAAAGCAAAAACCTTAGTTCCTTTACTATTTTCTGTCCCGACAGAACTAAATTCTTCAGCACCTTTTAAAATAATATCTGGAATATTAGCAAAGGTCTCTACATTATTAATATTAGAAGGCTCTCCCCATAGTCCTTTTTGAGCTGGGAAAGGCGGTCGTGATCTAGGCATACCTCGTTCTCCCTCGATAGAAGCCATTAAAGCTGTTTCCTCACCACAGACAAAAGCTCCCGCACCAGCCTTAATATGCAGTTCAAAACTAAAGTCTGTATCGAAAATATTCTCACCTAATACTCCCGCTTCATTAGCCTGATCAAGAGCTCTTTGTAAACGCTCAATAGCTAGTGGATATTCTGCTCTCACATAGACATATCCTTCATCAGCACCAATAGCATAAGCATTAATCACCATACCTTCTATAATCCGATGTGGATCACTTTCCAATAAGCTCCGATCCATAAAAGCTCCGGGATCACCTTCATCAGCATTACAAATAACGTATTTCTTATCGCTTTGGGCATCACGAGCAAACTGCCACTTCATTCCTGTAGGAAAGCCACCTCCACCTCGACCTCGTAAGCCAGAATCCTTAACCTCATCTATTACTTCCTCAGGTTCTAGCTCAGTCAAGGTTTTCTTCAATGCTTGATAGCCATCCTGCTCTTTATAATCCTCTATTTCATGCGGATCGATATGACCACAGTTTGCTAAAGCAATTCTTTGCTGTTTTTGATAAAAGTCTATCTCTTCATAATTTGAAATACTTTCTTCAGTCACCGGGTCTTTATATAACAAACGATCTACAATATTATCATTTTGAAGATGTTCTGCTACTAACTCTTCTACATCTTCAGGCTCTACTTGACAATAAAATACTCCCTTTGGATAGACAATTACTAGTGGCCCTTTTTCACAAAAACCATGGCAACCAGTCTGAACTACCTTTATTTCATCTGCTAAACCATTACTACTCAATTCATTTTCTAAAGCATCCATTACTTCTTGACAGCCTGAAGAAACACAACCTGTTCCGCCGCAGACCAAAACTTGTGAACGATAAGTTGAATCTTTCATTCCACTATCCCCCCCTGATTACTTAAAATAATTAACCATTTATCATTAATAATTAATTCATCTTCTTCAAAGTACACTATTATACTAAATAACTCCCCTTTCAGCTTTAGCTATTCACCTCCAAACCTCAATATAGTTGATCATTCATATTGAGCTATAATTTCTGGTACGTCATCAGGTACTAAACGACCGTGAGTATTGTCATTAACCATAATTACAGGTGCCAAACCACAGGCTCCTATACAGGCTACTGATTCCATAGTAAACTTTAAGTCCTCAGTAGTTTCATCAGCTTCAATCCCTAATTCATCTTTAAATTTCTCCAAAATCTTGCTGCCACCCCTAACGTGACAGGCAGTTCCCATACAAATCCTAATAATGTTTTCACCGCGTGGCTCTAGATGAAACTGCGAATAAAAAGTTACTACTCCATAAACTCGACTAAAAGGCAAATCCAAACCTGCTGCTATTTCTGCCAGAATCTCTGCTGGCAGATAGCCATACTCCTCCTGAGTATCCTGCAAAACAGGAATCAAGTCTTTCTGCTTACCATCATAGTTCTTTAATACTTCCCTTAGAGGCGCAAGATACTCTTCTTTGTTCTGCTCTGAATTACCACAAGCACAATCCATTTTTTATTCCCTCCTTCATTTTTTTAAGTTTAAATAATAAAACTTTCTGAAAATTTAACTTATAACTTATAACTTTATAACTAGTAACTTAAATTAATATGTAATTTACAGCCTTTTAATAGTAAAAAGCTTAGCTTAAGAGCTCTATCTTTTATCAGTTAGCAGCATTTTTAAAGCTTCTATTAGCTTTGATTTTATAGTAAATTTATCATTTTAAATTGATCATAAATCAAGAATATAACCACTCACATTATATCAAATATCTTAAACTTGTCAATAAATTGCAAAAAAATAACATTTATAACCTGATATAAAAAATCAAAGCGTAGTAGGTGTTGAAAACTGTTAATTAAATTAAAAAAGAGTTTATATCTATTATATATAATTCATCACTAGTCTGTTTATTCCTGCTTAAAAACCAAAAATCACTGCTTAAATACTCAATCTACAAAGCTGAAATTTCGTTATCCATTTCACATAAAAGATAGCAGCTTTTCATTAAAAAGCTGCTATCTTAGTAAGATTAAGAATAAGCGAAAAGATATCAAGATAATAAGGCTCTTAAATCCTTGATTTTTTCTATAATATCCTCGGCTTCTAAAATTTCTGTTACCAAAGCCATACACTCTGCTCCGCGCTGCTGTACCTGCTTAATGTTATGCTCCTTAATTCCACCAATAGCTACAAAGGGAAGTTCTATATTTTCTACTACGTATTCCAGATACTCAAAACCTACGGGAGCACAAACATCCTCCTTGGTATCAGTAGCAAAAATCGGGCCCACCCCGATATAATCAACCCCTTTTTGTTGAGCCTCTTGGGCTTCTGTTGGTGAATGAGTAGAAAGCCCAATAATCATCTCTGGCCCTACTAATTCTCTAACTACTTCTACTGGCAAATCATCTTGACCCACATGTACCCCTTCGGCCTCTACTGCCAAAGCCAAATCCACGTGATCATTAACGATTAAACTAGCTTCTGCTTCTTTAGTCAACTCTCTAATCTGTAGCAGCTGCTGATACTTTTCAGCCTTGCTTTTTTTCTTATCTCGATACTGAATAATCTCTACTTCTGCTGCTAACATTGACTCAACTACTTCAATATTGCTTCTGCCTTGAGAATACTCTTCGGCAGTAATACAGTATATATCTGTAAGCATTTTATAATCCTGCTTATAAAAATCTATACAAAACTAACTATAGACCACAATTTCACAGGATTACAATTGTGTAGGATGCAATC
>NZ_JALKBZ010000084.1 GCF_023227765.1 Fuchsiella alkaliacetigena | reverse complement strand
AATTCCACATAAAAGGCTAAAATAAAATGGTATTTTTATACTATTGAAAACTACTATTCACTTATGCGGAATATGGGGTAAATATGATAGTATAGTCAAGTTACTTCAGTAGAGTAATAGGAGCTTTTGAAGTATAGGTTTTACATACAAAAAGAGCAGCCTAATATTAGGTTGCTCTTTTTGTAATTACTATTCCATTGAAACACTATCGCCTAAAGCTCTAAACTCACCATTTAGCATTGTTAGCGGATCTTCTGTTAGTTGATCACTTTCTAGATATTCTTCGTTTATTTCTGCCTTCAATACTTCACCTAAGACTATAGAGAAGTCCTCTCTGAGTATCTCCTCTTTTAAGCTAGCCTCAATCCAGCCAATAGCCTTTTTAATTCGAGGTACCTTAACTTTTTTAGCAGCTACAGTCTCTAAGCCTACTTCTTCTAACTCACTAACTTCCTCTGGATAGTCCTTAGCACAACTCATACTCTCTTTGAAGCCTGGCTTACCCATAATATTAATGATAAACTCTTCAGTATCTCTAATATTAGCCAAAGTATGTCTAGGTAAAGCCGAAGCAAGTGCTATCACCTTAAATGGTTTTAAAACAGGCATCACACAGCCATAAGGGGCAGCATTATCAACTCCTTTAGCATCTTTGGTTGTGATTACTGCCATTGGTAGAGTTAATAGATTTTGAAATTCATTAGCTTCTAACTCCATTATATCTCTCCTTTCTGCTTTGACTTCTACCTATATTAATTATTGATATGTCTTTAAATTCCTTTATGAACAAAAGAGCAACTAGTGTTAGGCTGCTCTAATGTGCATAATCAAATTTCCATTATTCGATTTTAAACTAGGCAAATATTTAGTAGATTATGCTGCCGGTGAAAAATACATTTAATCAAAATCTGTAAAGAAAAATGAAGCGAACTGATGAAAGTAATGCTACCAAGATTATTAACATAAAAGCAAAAGGAAAAATAAGAACTATAACAAAAACCAATAAAAATTGAATAATTGTAACTAGAACTCCATTTATCCCAATGGAATTAATATTATAGATTAGTGTTCCTAAAATTATAATTATAGTTACAGCCAACAATGAAATAGAAATATTAGATGATAACTCAGGGCTAGTAGTAGCAAAAATTAAAATTCCTGCGACTACCAAAAGGCTAAGTATTCTGCTAAGACTAAAAAAATTAAAATTATATTTTTCTTGGATAAACTTTATATATTTTATGCTTAGAATAAATAAAATGATAGCTACAAGTACTATACCGATTAAAAGTGAAAGTTCCATAAAATCTATTTACCTCCTCGCTCCTAGTAAGATGTGAGGGGTTGCTATTAATCATCCACCATTTAAGGAAGCTTAAGCATAACTTAAATCTGCAAATTTTAGCTTAAATGTAAGCACTTAGTTGCTATACTTGCTCATATTCTTATTTCTTTCTTGAGCATTTATTATCTAAATTATAATATATTATTGGTATTTATTCAACAGCACTCTACTATACATCTCTTCTTATTTGTGGATCAAATAGATAAGATTAATATTAAAGCTCAAAAGCAAATAGAGCAAGCTGGAAGTGAGTTAGAAAAGGCCTTAGTTGATGAGAATAAAGTCATAGTTAAAAAGTATAGCTCTAAATGTGTTTTTGGTGATAGTACTGATGATGTGGTCAACTACAAAAATAAAAAGATTTGTTCAACCTGTATAAGTACAATCAGAGAGAAGGTTTAAATATTAATGAATATCATTTTTCTATCAATTTTTACTATAAAGTAAGATATTTCGCAATTTGGGTATAAAAAAAGTTTGTATTGGTTAATAATTCTATTATCAACTTTCGTCATATTCTGACAAATAACATAATAGCTAAATATTTCTTAACTAGGTAATAAAAAAAGACTTACATTAGCCATTGATTTCCTTAACAATATCTATCATTTAAGCAGCAAAACCATCAGCTGCTTCTTCAACTGGTGTTCGTTGCCTATCTAACCCAATCAGGTAGAGTTTCTTAGGTAAGTAATACAAGATATGTTCAACTTAATGCATAAAAACCTCTTGCTGCATCTGTCTAGTGAGGTTTTTATTAATTATCACAAAATAGTTATCGTAGATTGATTTATAAACAAATCCCCAAACCTCCGGGATAAGTTTGGTTAAATGACTGTAAATATCATTGCTTTTGGCCCAGTCCTCAAAGTTTATGTATTGATCTTCTAAAGCATTCTTTATCTCTTCTTTTATTTTATCCTTCATATCGTTCCTTTTCCTGATCTTCTATTATTTTGATAACCTCTATAATTCTATGAATGGACTTTGGGCTTAGGTCTTTAGTTTGCTTGAACATTAATCGTAAGTCTTCTCTTTTTGATATTTCTTGCCAAAACTCAAAAAGCTCCGGATCATCAGCTAAGGCTTGTTTTATTTTACTATTAGCTTTTTCAGGGTTCTTTTGGTTAGTACGACCCAGAAGATAGTCAACACTTACATTAAAAAAATCAGCTATTTTTCTTAATGTTTTATTATCAGGTTCTCTATCTCCTCTGATCCACATGGTTACTGTAGATTTACTAAAACCTATCTTTTTAGCAAAGTCTTTTTGTAGCAAGTTATGTTCTTTTATTAATTTTTTTAGTCTTTTTCCCAACATAATACCATCACCTTTCTTTAAATTATATCACAAAATGTAAATTGGTAAATCTATTTTACTTTTCGTGTATTTTAACAACAAATCTCTTGGTATTTTATAATTAGTAAATTATAATACTAATATACAGTTTATTAATAGTGAAATTTAAAAGGAGGGATCTTAATGCCTGATAAAAATAAAATTATTTGCAGTAGGTTAAGAGAGCTAAGAAACAAAGCTGGCTTAGAACAAAGGGAATTAATAAAACTTATCAAAGAAATGGATAATAATGCGGATATGGCTATAAGTACTTATTCTTCCAAAGAAACTGGAAGTAGGAAAATAAGTTTAAATGAAGCTAGGTTATTTTCTAAAGTCTTATCAAAGGAGTTAAATAAATCTTTTCAAGAAGTTTATAATTATATTTTTTTACCAAATTAATTTACTAATAGTAAACTGGATGAGTTTGACTCAACAGATAACAGCCAAAAATTAGCCTGAACGGAGGGCCAGTATTATGGAATCCTTAAAAAAATTAAGCCTATAAGTCAAAAAAGAACAACTGAACTTAAAAGAAAACTTTCTAGACAGAAAGCTGGACTTAATGATAATTATTAAAAATATTGCAAAGTAAATTTGACATTAAGGTTATTTGTTTTCTTTGCAAAATAGTGGAGCAAGGGAAAATGTCCTAATAAACAACTACTAATTTATTATTTTCTTGATATAGCTAGTTTAGATCTTTTGTTTATTGGTAGAGGTGGCTATGAGTGATGAACTAAGGATTACTGATGTTATTCATTGCTTAATGGGAAAGGGGAGTAGAAAAAAGGGGGTAATCTAATGAGTGCTGAGTTGATTGGATCTTTTCAGAGTTTTGTTGATTCTATTAAGGAGATTCATGTTGGGCTGGAAGGTTATCTTTCTGATTGTCAAGTCTGTGCAGAGATTGAAAAGGCTGAACTTTTATTGGCAGAATCTGCGGGTGATTTTGAAGGAAACTTTGCTGATCAGCACTATCTTGGTTTGACGGAAAAGGAGCTTTTGCTTTTGCGGGAGTTGGCCTTACATATCAAAAAAGGTAACTGGTTTAGGATTAAATGTCTTGCTAGTGATGAAGATTTAAGGGGCATTATTGAAAAAGTTTTTAATCTTTCTGATTCTCTAGTTAAGAATAAAGCACTTAAAGTTTTGGATGATCTATTGGAATGACTGTTCTTGGCTTAACTACTTATTTATTAATAGCCTAAGCTTTATTGATTTAAAGAGTAATAGGACAACCTAGCAGCCTAATAGGATATATTGGAGGCGATATTATGGCCGAAGAAATTAAAGTTGAGGTTATCTTTTTGGATGCTCCTGAGAAGGTTGAAAAGTCCAAAGAGATTTTGATTAAGGCTATGCAGCGTATTGTAGATGAGGCTGAAAAGGAAAGTTCTAAAGAGGCCATAGAGGTAGAGGGAGCATAAGCTCCCTGCTGGACAAGCTTAAAAGTTAATTTCTTAGAAGTGAGGTGATTATCTTATGAAGGAACAGGATTTCAGACGGCCTGCGCCGATTACAAATGTAATAGCAGCTTTACTTTTCTTATTAAGTTTAATTTAAAGAGGGGGGGGTTCATTTGAATAATTACTTGAAGTTGATTACTGAGATTATGGATTTAAGGGATTTGTTTAATAGCGGTCATCAGCGTAATGTTGCTAAGTATGCTGTTAAGCTAGGACAAGCTTTAGGTTTGGAGCAATCTGAGCTAGATAACTTATATACATCTGCTTTATTGCATGATATAGGTAAATTAATGACACCACATAAAGTTTTAAATAAGCCTGGGGAGCTAAGCGAGGATGAAATGAATGTTATTAGAAATCATCCTGTCATTGGTGCTAAGCTTTTGGAGGCTGCGGAGTTTGATTCAAAAATAGTTGAAGTTGCTAAGTATCACCATGAACGCTGGGATGGATCTGGCTATCCAAAAGGTCTTAAAGGGGAAGAAATTGATTTAGAGGCAAAAATTTTGGCTGTAGCTTTGTGGATGCTATTAGTGTTTTGAGACCTTATCGAAAGGCTCTAGGAGTTGAGGAAGCATTAAAAGAGTTAAGGGAAAATGGGGATAAGTATTATAATCAAGCTGTTGAAATTTGTATTAGTATTTTGAATTTGTATTAGAAGACAATTTTAAGGTTATTTCACTTTAATTTAACATTTTAAAAGGTATTAATTAATTAGTATGGAATAGATAGACAAGGAGTTATAGTTGATTTAGTTTGAATTTGACGCAATATTAATTTGTAAAAGGAGGAAATTTTTATGAAAAAAACTGTTAAAATATTAGCCTTAGTATTAGCTTTATTAGTAGTTCTTTTAGGTTGTGGTAATGATGAAAAAGTAGAAACTACAATTTCTGAAGAAGAAGAAGCTATAGTTGAAGAAGAGGCTTCTGAGGAAGAAGTTGAAATTGAAGAAGAAATAGAAACGGATGAGGAAGAAAGTATAAGCATGGAAGAAATAGACTGGTATTCTATTTCTATAGCAGAATTAGAAGAGGCAATTACTAAAGGTTTGGATATAAATACTTCAAATGAAGCTGGTGAAACTCCTTTAATGAAGTCAGCTGCTGCTAGTAATTTAGAAGTAGTGGAATTTTTAGTTGAAGAAGGAGTAGAGATTGATGCTCAAGATGAGCAAGGAAAAAGCGCTTTAATCCATGCTGCTTACAATGGCAATATATTGATTATAGAGTCTTTATTAAATCATGAAGCTGATGCTACTCTAGAAGATGAAACAGGAGTTACTGCTCTTAAGTACTTAGAAAATCATCTTGATGGAAGTAAAGAATCTAAAGAGGTTGAAGTCTATGAAAGTTTAAAAGAAGCTACTAATTAAAAGAGATTTAAAAGAGATATTTATAGAAAAGCTCCCAATTTATCATGGGAGCTTTTTGTATAAGGGACAACTTAATGCTTCCCTGAATTAAATAATGGGGTTACTGAAGTTTTTATTAACCTCAATTCGGCAAGTGACTAAAAAATAAATATTATTTGTCTATCACCTTCTTTACAAAAGAAGATAAGGAATTCATGATATATGAAATTATTCTTTTTTCATAGCTGATAGTTTTCTCAATTTAGTTGAAAGTATTAAATAATAATATATTGAGAGACTACGCTAATTAATTAGCGTAGTTTTTAGTTAGGTTGCTTAATTAATTTATGGTATAATTAACTAAAAAAGGAGGAATTAAAAAATGAAAAGCAAAATTGCTGAAGCTATTAAGTTGGAGAAGTCATCGATAGCTATACTATGGACTGATGAAAAACCTGAGCAGACAATTCAATTTAAAGAAGGCAGATGGGGTTGTGTTATTTCACTTATGACTCAGGCAGCTAAAGGTAAAACAGCTGTTTTTGATGAGGATACCTGTGGCTGTCCGGGTGGAGCTAAGGGATTAGGGTTTAAAGATTATGAGTTGGGAGAGATTGAACATTTTTTATCTACAGGAGAGGAGTGCGAGCGCGAAGGAGAGTTTTATAAAAAGACTCCTGAATATGCTCGTCAATTTATCGCTAGCTTGCCAGATATTGAGGTGGCAACTAAATATGTGGTTTTTAAACCTCTAGAGGAAGTAGAAGCTGATGAGGAGCCTAAAGCAATAGTCTTTTTAGTAAATGCTGATCAACTTTCAGGCTTGGTTACTTTAGCTAACTTTGATCAGCCTACTAAGGATAATGTGACTATCTTTTTTGGGGCTGGTTGTCATAGTACTATTATTGAAGTTTTAGAACAAGCTGAAAGTGAAAATCCTAAAGCTTTAATTGGTTTAACAGATCCTTCAGCTAGAAAATATATTGATTCGGAATTGCTTTCTTTTAGCCTGCCTTATCAGAGATTTTTAGAATTAGAAGCGGAGGTAGAAAATAGCTTTTTGACTCAAGGGGCTTGTTGGCCTAGCATTAAAGAGAGGATATAAAAATATAAAATAAGGACATTTGTCCTCCTAAAACAAGATTTGATTAATTTGATAACCATGTGTAAAATATAATCAACCATTA
>NZ_JALKBZ010000083.1 GCF_023227765.1 Fuchsiella alkaliacetigena | reverse complement strand
TAATCCTTCGTAAACACTGCTATAATAAGTGTTTGCGTGGGGTCTGTTTACCTAGTAAGTGTCGAACTCGGGTTAAAATCCTTTCTTTATATAAATATCTGTGACGCCCCCTATTGATGTTGGACAAAAGGTTAGTTAACACTTTATAATAATTATAGAGGGTAAAAAATAATGCCAAAAGGTGAAACTTATGATCCTGAATTTAAGATGGAAATAGTGCTAGAAGTTCTTAAAGGTTGTAAGCCATCTGTAATAGCTGATTTTTTCCGATTACTTTCCATTTTTAAATAAATATCAGAATGCTATATCCTAAAGACATAGCATTCTGATATAAAAAATCATGTTCTATATTATTAATTCTCTAACTCCCATTCTCCATTTTCTAATACATAAGTTCCAGCTTGTTTATCTCTTTCATTATAATATTCTTTAAATTTAGTTCTATATCCTATTAAATCACCTCGATTAAGACCATACCTAAAGTCTTGATTATATCTTAATTCTACATCATCTGGAATTTTGATTTTTGTTAAATCATTCTCCATGAAGGCCTTAGCACCTATTGTGGTAACACTATCAGGCATATCTACTGAAGTTAATTTATTACCTCGGAAAGCATGAGCATCTACTTTCGCTACGCCATCCAATATTTCTACTGAAGTTAATTCATTATCTTGGAAAGCACTAACATCTATTTTTTTTACGCTATTAGGTATTTTTACTGTAGTTAACTTATTATCTCTAAAAGTGCTAATACCTATTTCAGTAATATTTTTTTCTAATTCTACTGTAGTTAACTTATTGTCTCTAAAAACCTCATTACCTATCGTGTTAACACTGGCTGATATATTTACTGACTTTAAATCATTATTCTTAAAAGCTTGATCACCTATTTCAGTAATACTATCTGGTATATTTACTGATTCTAAGCTATTACTAATAAAAGTACTATCACTAATTTTACTCACACCATATGGTATATCTATTGAGCTTAAATCATTATCCTCAAAAGCTCGATCACCTATTTCAGTAACACTATCTGGTATATCTACTGATATTAAATTATTATCGCTAAAAGCCTGACTACCTATAGTATTGATACCATAAGATATGTCTACTGAGTTTAAATTATTATTACTAAAGGCTCTCTCACCTATTTCAGTAACATTATCAGGTATATCTACCGAGCTTAAATCATTATATCTAAAAGCCCGATCACCTATTTTAGTAACACTATCTGGTATATCTACTGATATTAAATTGTTATAGCTAAAAGCCTTATCACCTATTTCGGTAACACTATCTGGTATATCTACTGAGCTTAATCTATCTTCAGGTCGGGGGTGAGATTGGAAGTGCGACTGGAAACCTACTCCAATTTTAGTAACGCTAACTCCATCAATTTTAGAAGGAATAACAATATTTTTTCCTCCAGCTTCTAAATTGTAATCTTTAATAGTTCCTTTATCTTTATCAAATTGAAAATAATCTGGATTAGTTGCAAATTCTGCACCAATATTCAAATCACTAGAAACCTTTACTTCCTTAGAATTCTCACTACCTTCTAGATCACCTGACCAACCTATAAAGTCATAAGAATCATCTGCTACTGCTGTAACTGTTACTTTCTTCCCTTCTTCATATTCATCTTGAGTTGGTGATATTTCAATATCCCCTTTATCCTGTGCTTCTGTTTCAATTGAATAATAGGTACTACAACCAGTTAATATCAATGTTACTCCTATTAATAGAGCAAGAATTATCTTTTTTTTCAACATTATCTCCTCCTTAGTAATTTAGTTTAATAAGCTACATAAATTGATATAAGTCATTTAGGAAGTTTTAAAATGCTATTATTTAAAAACTTAAAAGCCCATAGTAGCACCTATACCAATTTGGCTACCGCTAATGTCTATTGTACCCATAGTATCATTCGCTTCAAAATCATCAATTTCTGCTTCTCTATAAGCTATTCTACCTACAAGATTAATATCTTCTGTTAAAGCAAAATTGGCTTCAGCACCAACTTTTAAACCAATAGTATTATCGCTAAAAGTTCCATCACCATCATCAAAAGATGCAAAATAAGGGCCAACACCACCAATAGCATATATCCCTTCTAATACTTCATATGTAAATAATCCAGAAATATTGAAAATCTTAACCCCTTCTGTTGGGAAATCTGAATGATTAAAATCGGAGCTAGCTAAAATAGCTTCCCCTTCTAAACCAACAGCAATATCATCGTTTAACCATTTTCGCCCACCAGTATAAAATGCAACCCCATCATTATCATAAACCTCGCTTAACTCCAACATATCATAGGCAACTCCAGCGTAAGCACTAAAGCTTGGTTTCTCTTCATCAAATCCTAATAATTGATCTTGATTTTTTTCAATATCTTCGTTTGCAAATGCAACTGAACTTATTAAAGAAAGCGTCAAAACCACGGCTACTATAATTAAAAATTTCCTTTTCAACTAGGACCACTCCTTAGTAATTATTATAATTAGTTTGATTTGTTTTGAACTAAAATAAATTCTTGCAATACTATTGATTACGCATATTAAAAATTAAAAGTTATAATTATAACCTACTCTAACGCCTTCGCTATCAAATGACAAATAAGTATTCTCTAACTCCTCCAAAAGCCGGCTATTATAGTCCTCAGCCTCGCGATAACTAGCTCTAGCACTATAAGCACCAAAAGCAAAATAGGCAAGGTTAGCACCTAATCTGACGGTATTATTAGTGGTTTGTGATGATACTACACCAGTAGCAATTGCACCGCCTACACCTATGCCTAAATGTTTGAATGCTCGGTCATTATTCGCTCCAAGCATACCTAAACCCGGAAGAAAGAAACTATAAGCCCCTTGTATAAAAGGGTCGGCTTTATTTTCTTTATATTCTTCTTCGACTTTTTCCTCAACAGGCGTTATATAAAGCTGACCAATACCATCTTCTCGTAGAATATAGCCTTCTTTTACATCGCCAACTTCAACATCTTCACGAACATCTCCATCTTCATCTAAAAACGGATTCTCACCAGCAATACCAGCACCAGCAATCCCAACCACCATCAAACTCAAAACTAACAAAACAACTACTAATTTTTTCATCTTAGAAAAGTTCCCCCTCATTAGATTTTTATATATTTAAAAGCAATAGTATTGCAAGAATTCTTTATATTAATAAATTTACAACTTCCGATTTTTCGTAATTTCTTATCCAAAATCAATTGAGTGAATCACATAATATTCATTAATAAGAGTTCTAAATAATCTTAACATTTAGGCTTAATTATACCTTCAACAACGCCTAAAATATGAACATTGCCATTGTTCATTTGAATTGGTTCATAGTCTTCGTTTTCAGGAATAAGCAAAATAGTATTGCCCATTTCTCTGTATCTTTTCAAAGTAACTCCTTCATTAAGATATACAGCAACTATTTGACTATTTTGAGCATTGTTTTGTTTTTTAATTACTACATAATCACCACTATTGATATTAGCATTTATCATACTATTTCCTTTAACTTTTAATATAAAATTGTCATAATAACTATTAAACCAATTTTTTGGCATATAGAATTCTTCGGTTATATCCTGATTAATAAATATCTCTTCGCCAGCTGAAATATCTCCGTAGGTTGATAATTTCTTAAGTTTTTCACTCGGATACTTATTATTATCTATTTCAATTTCTTTTGGAAAATCTTTATTTCTCCTAATCATATAAGTGCTATTTTTATTGATATTAATATATTCAAGTTCTTCAATTCCCTTAGCTAACATTGAGTTATCAAATTCAGGAATATCATTAATTGGTTCAAAATCTTTATTAATTACAATAAACTTATTTCCATTAGTAACTGCTCCAAATTGACAAAACTTATTATTGCTCATATAACTTTTTAGTTGTTTAAGTCCATCGTCTAAACTTTCATTTAAAGATTTAACTTCTATAAAAATATATGGCTGTCGTTTGTTATTTTCATTATATTTAAAAATAGCTAAATCAACATATCCTGTTTTAGAAAAACTTTTAACTTTATATTCTATCTCTAATAGTTCTTTAGGATATTTATAAGTATTAAGCAGTTCATTAACCAGCCACTGTCGTACTTTTTCTTCAGCTGAATACTTATCATTTAATTTTTCTTCAAATTTATAATCACTAGAACATACCTTGTAAAAACTACATATTTTGCTTTTAGTATCCAATCTTAATAGATTAAAATCAATTTCAGAAATAAACTTTGATGGAGTATCACTACTAGATAAATACAATAATTCTGTAGCTCTTGTCATACCTACATATAGCAATTTTCTTTCGCTAGTTTCTTCTTGTTTTTTATTACTGCCTTTTGTGTAGTAGGGAATAACTCCTTCGTTGATGCCAATGATCATTACAACTTTAAATTCAAGCCCTTTAATGGAATGGATAGTTAATAATTTAATAGTGTTATTATCAAAGTCAGGCTCACTATTTGTCTTTATGATCTCGGCAGGGGTATTTCTATTAGTAAGTTCGTCTTTCAAGTTATTTAATTGATTCTTTGTTCGAGCTACTATGGCAATATCCTTGTAATCATAATTAACTTTTAATTTATTTTCTATCTCCTGAATTAAAAAATTAGTCTGTTCTTCATCTGTAGAAAACCTTTTATAAATTGGATAACTTCCTTGCTTATCTATTAGTGATGGTTTTACAAAATGCTCATCATCTATAATATTGTTATCATTTTCAATAAAGCTATAGGCTGTTTCAGCAATTTGAGTTGTAGTTCGGTAGTTTTTACTTAGAATATTACTTTTTCCAGTCATATCGAAGCCAATACTAGTAAAAGGACGACCATTAACCAACCAAGCTTGAGAATATATGCTTTGAGCAGTATCAGAAAGAAAAGTAATGCTTGAATAATCCTTTGTATCATCATACAGTTCTTTTAAAAACAAGAGTTGCACTTTATTTAAATCCTGACATTCATCTATAATTAAGTGAGTATATTGATCTACTTTATTGCTCTTGACTATATTTAAGGCCTCAATTTCCATATCTTTATAATCAATTCGCTTTTCTTCTCTTGATTTTTTATTATAATATTCCATTAGTTCGAATATTGATTTTCTACTATCAGAGTTTTTGTTCAATCTTTGAGGTCCGTCTTTTTCTTGAGTTCCTCTTCCTAATCTATTTGCATTTTGATATTCCTCTAATTCAAGATAGTTACAACCTTTAATCCACTCAATTTCATTAGCTAAAAAACCAATATTATTTTGATTTAAAATACTGACATCAGGATACTGTTCTTTTAACTTAGCAATTCCATCTTTGATAATTTTGCGTTTGCGTGATTTTCTAATTATTTTTGCTTTTTCATCTTCTTTTTTATACCTATGATAATATCTAGCAACAAGACTATTAACTGTTTTTATTTCTACTTTGCTACTTCTTTCAAAGGATTGATAATTTTTGTTGCTTTCATTTTCTGCTTTTTTATATAAATATCCTATGTATTTGATTAGAGTACTTCCAAAAGTGACAAATAAGATAGAGTCATCTTTCTCACAGAAATTTTCCAATAAAAAAGGAATTCTATGAATTCCTACTGTTGACTTTCCTGAGCCTGCAACTCCTTTGACTAATCTGTGACCATTTGGCTCGCTTCGGATTATTTTTTTCTGTTCTACATTTAAATACATGTAATTTCTCCTCCTCGTTAAATTTCAATTTATGTATATAAAGAATATTTATTCTTAGTCTCCACAACTTTTTCTATTTCTTCTTTATCTAATTTACCTTCTTCAATTATTTCTTTTATTTTCTTTTGTGAAAGCTCTTTTTTAATTTCAAAATGAGTATTTAAGAGTCTTTTTATATTCCAAAATGTTTCTTTATCTCCAGCATTTTTAGCTGAATTAGCAATATCAACTAATTTTTCATACATTTTTTTATTTTCGTTTATTTTTAATTTCACCTCAGCTGTCTCTTCATATATTCCTTTTTGTTTTAAGATTTCTTTTGCTTTTTTAGTGTTAAAAGTAATTTTTGTATTATCTACTACTTTAGCTACTTCAGTCCCGTCAACTTTAATTCTAATATTACCTTTTTTATCAATAGACAAATACTTTTTACCAGTCTCTAATTCTTTTAATATCCTTCCATCTTCATAGTTTGTTTTTCTACTTCCTACAAGTTCTTCACGAGCTTTATCTCTAACTTTTTTGATTTTTTTACGGAATTCATTAATTTTTGCAAAACCTATTGCTAAATCTAAAGTTGGTATGTTCGGAAGTTCCTTCTCGAAATCTTCCAAGGATTTAATCTCACCACTTTTATCCATAAAAACTTTTAGATTATTGTTCTCTTTCATTTTAAATATCCTTTCTCTTTTTTATAGTTCGACATATTCCGGCAAATAACAAATTATATAAATATTTCTTAAGTAGGGAATAAAAAAAGGGTTAATTTATCTAAGATTAATTTTACTAACTTTTTTAAGGCATCATTTGAATTTCTTTGCTTTCATATTTCGACAATCACCTACAATTAACCATAAATAGAATTATGCACCTGCATAGTATTATTTATTGATTAGTTGAATTTTTCCTTCATTCAAACCAAACCCGAGTTCGACACTTACTAGGTAAACAGACCCCACGCAAACACTTATTATAGCAGTGTTTACGAAGGATTAGA
>NZ_JALKBZ010000082.1 GCF_023227765.1 Fuchsiella alkaliacetigena | reverse complement strand
CTCTAATCCTTCGTAAACACTGCTATAATAAGTGTTTGCGTGGGGTCTGTTTACCTAGTAAGTGTCGAACTCGGGTATTAATTATGCTTCAGTTTCTAAACTTCGAGTCTAACTTGACATTGCTGAGTAGGTCTGCTATTATATTAGTGGATTTCTATTTGGTAATTACAATCAGGAAGGGAGCACTAAATTAATAATGATAGATAGATATACTTTGCCTGAAATGAAGGAAATTTGGAGTGAAAAGAATAAGTTTAATAAATGGTTGGAGATTGAGATAGCGGTCTGTGTAGCCTTAGCAGAAACGGGAGAGATTCCGTCGGCTGCTGTAGCTGAGATTGAGGAGCAGGCTGCTTTTAGCGTGGATAGAATTAAGGAGATAGAGCAGGAGACAAAGCATGATGTATTAGCTTTTTTGACAGCAGTAGCCGAAAGCTTAGGTGAAGAGTCTAAGTATATTCATTTGGGCTTAACTTCTTCTGATATTAAGGATACGGCTCGTTCTTTACAGTTAAAGGAGGCGGCTGAGCTAATTATTAAGGACTTAGAGGAAGTGATTGAACTTTTAGCTGAGCAAGCGTTAAAGTATAAAAAACAGGTTATGGTGGGCCGTACTCACGGGATTCACGCTGAACCTGTCACCTGGGGTTTGAAGTTAGCTAACTGGTATGCTGAGATGCAGCGTAATTTAGAAAGAATGAAAGTAGCTAAAGAAAGAATTAGCTACGGTAAGATCTCTGGAGCGGTGGGTACCTTTGCTAATATCAGTCCTGAAGTTGAAGAGCTAACTTGTGAACGACTGGGTTTGAAGCCAGCTCCTATTTCATCGCAGATCTTGCAGAGAGATAGACACGCAGAATACATATCTACCTTAGCTATTATTGCTAGTTCCTTAGATAAGTTTGCTACTGAGATTAGAAACTTGCAGCGAACCGATATTTTGGAAGTGGAAGAGTCCTTTCAAAAAGGTCAAAAGGGTTCTTCAGCTATGCCTCATAAGAAGAATCCGATTAGTTGTGAACGAATTTCTGGTTTAGCTCGAGTGGTACGGGGAAATGTAAGTCCAGCCTTGCAGAATCAACCTCTCTGGCATGAAAGAGATTTAACTCATTCTTCGGTGGAAAGAGTTATTTTCCCCGATAGTAGTATTTTAATAGATTACATGTTGACTAAGTTTAAACAGGTATTAGCTAACTTGGTAGTTAAAGAGGATAATATGGCTGCTAATTTAGAAGAAACTAAGGGCTTAATCTTTTCTCAAAAGGTGATGCTAGAATTAATTGAAAAAGGATTATTGAGAGATGAAGCCTATGAACTGGTACAAAAAACTGCTATGGAAACCTGGGAGGGAGAGCAGTCCTTTCAGGATTATTTATTGGCTGATCAGGATATTTTAGAGCATTTAAGTAAAGAAGAAATTAATAGAATTTTTGATTATGAGTATCACTTTCAAAATATAGATCAGATTTTTGTTCGGTTGGGTTTAGAATAGATTAATATTAGAAAACGGAGGTTTTAGTAATGGCAACTGTAGTGGTGGTAGGCTCACAATGGGGAGATGAAGGTAAAGGTAAGATCACCGATATGATCTCTAAAAAGGCCGATCTAGTAGTTAGGTATCAAGGAGGAAATAATGCGGGTCATACGGTGGTAGTGGGAGAGCGAGAGTTCAAGCTACACTTAATTCCTTCAGGAATTCTCTATCCCGATGTGAGCTGTGTAATAGCCAATGGAGTAGTAGTTGATCCAGCTGTATTAAAAGAGGAGATGGATTATTTATTAGATAGAGGAGTAGAGATTAAAGATTTTCATATTAGTAATCAGGCTCACGTAATTATGCCTTACCATAGAGTTTTAGACCAAGCTGAGGAAGCTAGAAAGAACGACGGTAAGATTGGAACTACTGGTAAGGGAATTGGCCCGGTTTATATGGATAAAATCGGTCGTTTTGGAATTAGAATGGGTGATTTATTGGACAAGGAATTGTTAAGAGAAAAATTGGAATCTATTTTGAGTTTGAAAAATATGATTTTAGATAAGGTATATGGAGCGGAAACCTTTGATATAGATGAATTGTGGACTGAGTATCTGGAATACGGTCAAAAATTAGCCCCTTTTATCACCGATACTTCCTACTTAGTTAATGAAGCTCTTGCTAAAGGTAAGAATGTACTCTTTGAAGGAGCTCAGGGGACTTTATTGGATATTGACCACGGAACTTATCCCTATGTAACTTCTTCAAATCCTACGGCGGGAGGAGTTTGTACTGGAGTAGGAGTAGGGCCTACTAAAATTGATAGTGTACTAGGAGTAGTGAAGGCCTATACAACTCGAGTAGGTGAGGGCCCTTTTCCAACTGAGCTGACAGGAGAGCAAGGAGAATGGTTAAGAGAAAAAGGGGGAGAGTTTGGGACTACTACTGGCCGGCCTCGACGCTGTGGTTGGTTTGATGCTACCATAGTTAAGTATGCGCGCCGAATTAATGGCTTAACTAGTATTGCTGTTACTAAGCTGGATGTTTTAGACGGAATGGAAAAGATTAAGATGTGTACTAGCTATAAGTATCAAGGAGAGGTATTAACTGAGTTTCCCGTTAATCAGCAGGTTTTAGCTGAATGCGAGCCTATTTATGAAGAGTTTGCTGGTTGGGAAGAAAATACTTCTCAAATTAGGGAGTATGAAAATTTACCGGAGAATGCTAAGCTGTATTTAGATAGATTAAGTGAATTAGTAGACTGTAAGGTTTCTATTCTTTCCGTAGGGCCTAAAAGATCTGAAACAATGGTCTTAGATAAGTTTATAGAATAGGAATGTAGTTATATAGTAATTCAGGAGAATAATTTTCTTAATAATAAAAGGGACTCGGTATTTACCGAGTCCCTTTAGTAATTTAATTATTTTTTGAGGATTTCTTTAGCTTTATCGTCTAAAGCTTCTGTCATATAAGGGATGCCAGTTTCGGCTTCCGTTTCTCTATTGGCAGACATTAAATCGGAGCGTTCGATCTGACTTAGGTTGAACTTTCTAGCTCCGGCCATAAACTGTTGCAGGCCAGCCTTTAACTTATCGGTTAAAGTATAGATTGCTACTGCTCCTAGCGGGATATTTTCCATTTCTGCTTCACCGATCTGCTCTGCTACATCGTGCCAACCAGCAAAGATTCCTTCTGCTGTTTTGCCAAACTTCTTCACAGTTTTAGGTAGTTTATCCCAATTACCGTTAACCTGTTCTTTATTTTCAGGTCGTAAGACTCCTTCAATATTAGAACCTAAGAAACCAGCTACCATTGGCGCTCGGCCCATACAGACTAATTTAGTGTAAGGTGCTCCTAAAGCTAAAGCTTTAAAGATATGATCTTCGCGAGCTAAGCCCCCTCCAAAGGATAGATCTGGTACTTCAATTCCTTGCTCAGCTAGGATATCGGCGTATTCAACAGCCTTAGAGTGCAATACTAAAGAAGGCACTCCCCAGTGTTCCATCATATTCCAAGGACTCATTCCAGTACCTCCGCCAGCACCATCAATAGTTAGTAGATCTAGTTCAGTATCAGCAGCGAAACGGAGGGCCATTGCTAAGCCTTTCATACCGTAAGCACCGGTTTTAAGAGAAATCTTCTTACAACCTAAGCTGCGCAGATACTCTACTGATTCCATAAAGTCCTCTCTTAAGGCTTCAGTACTAGCAGCTTCAGTACCTCCTAAACGACTGTGACGGGCAAAACTTTTGATAGCGCCTGATTTAAAGGCTTTTTGATTTCTTTCTAAAGTAGGATCAGGATCTACTACATAACCTCTATTAGCTAGAAACTTAGCGTATTCTAGACTAGTAACTTGGATTTCTCCACCAATACTTTTAGCTCCTTGCCCCCATTTTAACTCAATAATTACATCTTCGTCGTAGTTATCAAGGATATATTCAGCTACTCCATTTCTGGTATCTTCTACATTTAACTGTATAAAAATTGCCCCATAATCATCAGCATAACGTTTATAGATTTCAATTCTACGATCTAATTCTGGAGCATCAACTACTTTTCCATTTTCTAAAGTAGCTTCTCTATCTATTCCTACTACATTTTCTCCAATTACTATTGGAAAGCCTGATAGAGCAGCCCCCACAGCAAAGGAGTTCCAATATTTTTGAGCAATAGTAGTAGAACCTAAAGCTCCAGTCATCAATGGTATTTTAGATTTTATTTTACTTTTATTTCCAAATTCAGTTTCAGTAACTACATTAGGAAATATACAGTCATCTGCATTGTCGCTAAGTCCTTCAGCTAATCCTTCAGCATCATGAGCATAACCGTTAACTCTTAAGGAGTGATAACCAACTCCTTGAGGAGCTATATTTCTACTCCCTGAAGTTATATCTCCAAAGTCGCGGGGATAAAGCATCTTTCTTCCTTTTAGAGCTGACATCCAGGTTTCACATCTACCTCTACAGTCAGACTGACAAAGGGTACATAGTCCGGATTCACAAGGGTTACCTCGATTAACTGTTCCTAAAGCATCGTTTCTTTTTGGCCAATTCAACATATTTTTATTCTCCTCCTTAGTATTAATAAAAAAGATCTTTCACATATATTATTCTATTTCAATGAATAAATTTCCTGCTTGAAATATTAAAAATTTTTTTATTATAAGATATGTTTTCACAATGTGAATAAACAAGACTTGATGTATTTTTTTATTTAAGTAGTAATTAGGTTTTAAACTAATGAGACGCAGACTAAGTTTTAAGATCTGACTAAAATTTGATAAGAAGATAAAAGATAATTAAAGGTATTATCAGAACTTAGTCAGAACTTGGTTAGAAACTAGTCTGCGTCAAAAGATTTTAACTTTATTTTTAGCTTGACATCCTCCCCATATAAAAGACAAGCCAATTGAAAACTATATAAATCTTAACCTCCTAAAGTAATATCCTGCTTAGAATACCAATCTAGGGCAGCGTAAAAGTGTTCAGCTTTAAAGCTAGGCCAGTATTCATCTACTATATAAAAGTCTGAATAAACAGATTGGGCAGGTAAAAAACCACTAAGTCTTCTTCTCTTACCCCAACGAATTATTAGGTCAATACGAGAGATATCTTTTGATTTTAAGGAATTGATTAAAGCTTTTTTAGAACTTTTTTCACTTTGGCGAAGACTACCTAAGTCCCAATGCCAACCATAATTAACTAGGAAATTCACTTTCATACCGCCTTGACCGAAGGTTTTTCTGGTAGTATAAGGTAGTAATTCATCGGGAAATTTAGGAGATTCGGTATTACCTACTACTAATAAAGAAGCATCTTCTTGGGCTAACATTTTAACAGCATCTATACAGGCCTGAGTGAAGGCTTCGGTTTGCACATTGCGTCTTTTAGTATTATCCATAGTAAAACCGTAATAGGTTAACTCTTTAACCCCTACTTTTTGACAGAGTTTAAATAGTTCCAGTCCAGGTTTTAAGCCATAAGAATAACCGTCCTCTTTGTTTAAGCCTTGACTTTGGGCCCATCTTCTATTTCCATCGGGGATAACTCCTATATGTTCTGGAATTTGCATTGCTATGCTCCTTTCGGTAATTTATTATATCCTTTCAAAGGATATTAATCTTATTATTGCTATTATCTAGTTGAATTATTATCAAATAGTTTTTCTTTTTAAAAGTAGCTTAATTATAATGATAGTTTTAATAAGATTAAAGTATAAGTGTTATAATATTTGAAAAGGATTTGTTGAAGAGGGTGATAAGATGTCTTCTAAAAAGTTACTAATAGTTTTAATTATTATTTCCAGTTTATTTCAAATGACGGGCTGCGAAAGAGAGCCGGAAGAAACTCCTGATAATCAAAGTAGCTTGCCGACTTCTTTGTTAAGAGTAAATGGTAGTAAAGAAGAGATAGTTGCAAAGCTAGAAGAAATTGATTCTATGATTGAAGAAATTGAGAAGAGTGAAGAAAAGGAGTTTGAAGAGGGAGAGGCTCAAGAAGAGGGAGCTGAAGAAAGAGAGGTTGAAGAGGAGGGAGCTGAAGAAAGAGAGGTTGAAGAGGAGGGAGCTGAAGAAGAGGAGAAAAAAGAAAAGGTTAATAGAATACAGGAACTATGGGCTGAACTTGAGGAAGAAGTTAAAGAATTACATCAAAACTGGAATCAGTATGAGAGTGAAGAGTCTGTAGAGCAATTAAGATTAGCTAGACTGGAAGAGGAGCTTAATAGCTTAACGGAAGCTATTGCTGAAGAGCAGTTGATACCTGCTTTATTAACAATAAATCAGTTTGATTTAGAGATAGCGGAGTTATATTATAGTCATAACTTTGAAATTGAAGGAAGGTTTAAAAAACTGAGGGCCCATATTAGAAAAATAATTTATCAACATCGCTTAGTTGATAGCAGCAAGGATGAACTTAGTGAATTAGAAATGAATGATAAATTATTAGCTTTAATTTCAAAATTAGAAAATGACCTGATAAATGGTGAAAGAATAGAACAGAAAATTATAGAATTGCGGAAAGCTATTAAAGACTTGGCTGAAGCTGTTAGTCAGCAAAGGACAGAGGTAATTGAAGTAAAAGCGGAGCTGGCTTTAGCTAGAGTTAATGAATTAGAAGAACTGCATGAAGGAGATTAGATTTAATTTTGATTATAATTCATCTAGATAGTTTTTTGCTAATTACTCTGAGAAAGTTAGCAGGGCAATCGCATGAATAAATTTTATTTTAAAACTCAATCTTATTTCTTATACTCAGTTTGAATTTAAAAAATGC
>NZ_JALKBZ010000081.1 GCF_023227765.1 Fuchsiella alkaliacetigena | reverse complement strand
AGATTCTTTATCTTCTCTTTTAAAGAAGGTGATATACAAATAATATTTAGTTTTTGGTTACTTGCCGAATTGAGGATAAAATAAGGATTGTATGCATAGTTTATACTAATTATATAGATAAAAGCTGTGAATGGGAGAGTAAATCAGGGCCTCTTTTTAGAGAGGAGCCTCCTGAGGCTGGAAGGGGCTTTAAAGAGCCTTGATTGAAATGCACCTGTGAGCTGCAGACTCGAATTTTTAGTAGAGGATGACGTTTGGTAAGCGTTACTTTACCTTGAAGATGATGGAGCTTTAGGCTTGATTAACTAGAGTGGAACCGCGAATAACCTTTCGCCTCTGGAATTTAATTTCAGAGGTGGAAGGTTTAATTTTATTTATTAGGAGCGATTTATAATGTTAAATACTATTAAAGAAGATATTAAGGTGATTTTTGAGCGGGATCCGGCGGCCAAAGGTTTATTGGAAGTGTTGTTGACTTATGCTGGTTTACATTCTATCATTGCTCATAGAATTGCTCATGCTTTGTATAAAAGAGGTTTTGTTTTATTACCTCGTTTGATTTCTCAAATAAGTAGATTCTTTACTGGAATTGAAATTCATCCTGGAGCCAAAATCGGTCAAGGCTTTTTTATTGATCACGGAATGGGGGTAGTGATTGGAGAAACAACCGAGATTGGGGATAATGTGACCTTATATCAAGGAGTTACTTTGGGAGGGACTGGCAAAGAAACAGGAAAACGTCATCCAACTTTAGGTGATAACGTAATGGTTAGTGCAGGAGCTAAAATTTTAGGCTCTATGGAGATCGGAGATAATGCTAAAATAGGAGCTGGAGCCGTTGTTTTGGATCCGGTACCTGAAAATAGTACAGTAGTGGGAGTTCCAGGTAAAGTGATAGTTCGGAACGGCGAACGAGTGAAAGGTGAAATTGATTTAGAGCATGGAGATCTTCCTGATCCGGTGGCTGATATGCTAAGGTCGATGAATGAAAGACTGGAAAGATTAGAGGAAGCAAATAATAATTAAGGAGGATTAGTTGATGTCTTTGAAAATATATAATACCTTAACGAGAAAGAAAGAAGAGTTTCAACCTATAGATGAAGAACAGGTAAAGATCTATACCTGTGGGCCTACAGTTTATGACTACTTTCATATTGGTAATGCTAGAGCTTTTGTAATACCGGATATTTTAAAAAGATATTTGGAGTATAAAGGCTATCAGGTTTTTCATATAGTTAATTTTACAGATATTGATGATAAGATGATTAACAGAGCTGAAGAAGAAGGGGTTAATATTGAGGAATTAGCAGAAAGATTTATTGAGGCTTACTTTGAAGATACTAAGCGTTTGAATATCAAAAAAGCCGATGCTTATCCTAAGGCTACAGAGCATATTTATGATATTATAGAATTAATTGAAATTTTAGAGGAAGAAGAGTATGCTTATGAAGTTGATGGTGATGTCTTTTTTGCAGTCAAACAGTTTGAAGATTACGGTAAGCTTTCTAATCAAAGCTTAGAAGAGTTAGCTTCTGGTTCAAGAGTAGATATTAATGAAAAGAAAAGAAATCCTTTGGACTTTGTACTTTGGAAAAACAGTAAAGCAGGTGAACCAAGCTGGGATAGTCCCTGGGGAGCTGGTCGACCTGGTTGGCATACTGAATGTTCAGTAATGTCTATGTTTTATTTAGGTCGAAAGTTTGATTTCCATACTGGAGGAGTGGACTTAGTTTTTCCGCATCATGAGAATGAAATAGCTCAGAGTGAAGCTGTAACTGAAAGTCAAGTAGTTAATTATTGGTTGCATAATGGATATATTAATATTGACGGTGAAAAAATGTCTAAGTCTCTGGGTAATTTTTTTACTACTAGAGAAATTTTTGCTGAATATGATCCCCAAGTGGTGCGCTTCTTTTTGATCTCTAAACATTATCGAAGTCCGATTAACTTCAGCGATGCTGAATTGGCTGTAGCTCAAAAGGGACTGGAGAGACTTAAAAATACTGTACAACGTTTGGATAACTTGATAGCAGGAGATCAACAAGAATTAAAGCCGGGCTCTTCAGTAGAGTATGAAGAGTTAACAGAACTTATCGAGACTAAGAAGAAAAAGTTTGTAGCGGCAATGGATGATGATCTAAATACTGCTTTAGCTATTGGTAGTTTGCATGAATTAGCTAAAGAGCTTAATACTTTAATTAATACCTCAGATTTGCAACTTGCTCAAGGTTTAATTAGCACTTTAGAAAAAGCTGCTGATTTTTTTGCTGAAGCCGGAGAGGTTTTAGGTTTAGAGTTTAGTGGTGAAGAGATTAAGGATGATAATTTAGTAGCTCCTTTAATAGAATTATTATTAAAAATTAGGAGTGAAGCTAGAGAAGAACAGAACTGGGATTTAGCGGATCAGATTCGAGATGAGTTAGCAGAACTGGGAGTAAAAATCGAAGATACGGCTCAGGGTGTAGAATGGAAGCTAGAATAGGAGGAAGTAGATGTTTAACAATTTAATTAGTAGACCAGATAGTCCTCATTTGTTATCACCGGCAGTGATGGCTTATATAGGAGATAGCGTTTATGAGCTCTTTATTAGGTCTTATTTAATAGAACAGGGTTTTAAAACAGGTAATCAACTGCATCAAGAGGCTATTAAATATGTAAATGCTGAAGCTCAAGCCGAGCTTTTGAATAAACTGGATGACTTTTTAAATGAAGAAGAACAGATAATCGTGCGCCGAGGTCGTAACTCTACTTCAGGACAGGTGCCTGCTAATACTGAAGTGTTGGACTATAGGTATAGTACGGCCTTTGAAGCTTTATTAGGTTATCTGTATTTAGCAGGAAAAAAGGAACGAATGCTAGAAATACTAACTAGAATCAAAAAATCAATATCAGAGACAGAGGAGTTGGAGAAGGATGAAAGAAGCTAGTTTACAGGTTGAAGTAATAAATTATACTCCTGAGCCGGAAAAGACAGCCGCAGCTGCGGCTAGACTGTGTTATTCTCCAGTAGGAGCAGCTAAGTTAAAAGAGGAGTTAGATGAGACTGAAGCTGAGGAGCTACTAAATGTTATTTTGGAAAATGGACATTATTCTACGCTTGAACATATAAGCTTTACTTTTGCTATTGAGGGAATTTCTAGGGTAACTAGTCATCAATTGGTTAGACATAGAATTGCTAGTTATTCGCAGCAAAGCCAGCGTTATGTTCGCCAAAGAGAAGAGCCTGTATTTATAATACCTAAGCGGATATATGAACTACCTGAAGATGATGAATATAAAAAGTCTTTTCTTAATCAGATTCAGAACTGTTATGCTGAATACGATAAGCAAGTAGATTATTTAATAAATGAACATAACTATACCGAAAAAGAAGCTATTGAAGATGCTCGCTACATACTGCCTAATGCCGCTGAAACTAAGATAGTGGTGACTATGAATGCTAGAAGTTTGCTACATTTCTTTGAAGTAAGGTGTTGTCAGCGGGCCCAGTGGGAGATTAGGGCTATGGCTAAAGAGATGTTGAAGCAAGTTAAGAATTTAGCTCCAGTTATTTTTAAGGAGGCGGGCCCTACTTGTGTTGTAGAAGGAGAATGTAAGGAATCAACTATGAGCTGTGGACGTTTAGATAAAGGAGCAGATAAAGAAAATGAAAAAAATTGAAGGTAGAAATCCAGTTTTAGAGGCGCTGAAAGCAGGGCGAAAATTAAAAGAAATTCTAGTTTATCGTCAAGCTGAGGGTTTAGGAGAAGTAATTAACTTAGCTAAGCAACAAAAAATAAATATTAAAGAGGTTTCTAAGAAAAAATTAGATGAGTTAGCCGATTCCTATGCACACCAAGGAATAATTGCTTTTGGAGAAGTTATTAGTTATCTATCCTTGGATGAATTAATTGCTCAAGCTTATGAAGAGACTGAGGCTCCGTTATTTATTTTGTTAGATGAGATTCAAGACCCCTATAACTTAGGTTCGATCCTACGTTCTGCTAATGCTGTAGGAGCTCAAGGAGTTATTATTCCTAAAAGAAGAAGCGCAGGTCTAAGTTCTGCTGTGGCTAAAGCTTCTGCTGGGGCAGTAGAGTATATTCCTCTTGCTCAAGTTACTAACTTAGTTAGGAGTATTAAACAGTTAAAAGAGGAAGGATTTTGGATTGCTGGAGCAGATGTTGAAGGTGAGCAGGTCTGTTATCAGGCTGATTTGACTGGTGCTTTGGGTATTGTAATTGGTAGTGAAGATAGTGGGTTGCGGCGTTTGGTTAAGGAAAACTGTGATTTCTTAGTGCATTTACCTATGGAGGGTGAAATTGCTTCTTTAAATGCATCGGTAGCTGCAGCTTTAATGATGTACGAAGCCTTAAGACAGCAAAAATATCGAGATTAGCTTTAAGGAGTTAAAAGATGAAAAGAATAGCTTTAGCTTTGGTGATTATTTTAACTACGCTATTATTGGCAGGGATAGGAGTTACTATCGGGGCCCAATTTTTTTTCAATGAGCATCAGGATGTTTTTTTTTCAGGAGTAATGATTGAAGGTTATAACTTAGGAGGTTTAAAGCAAGAAGAAGTTTTAGAACTTTTGGATGAAATTACCGAAAGAGTTTTGAAGGAAGATATTATCTTAGAAGCTGAAAAGCAAAAATGGAAACTATCTCCGGAAGAAATTGAACTGGATTATAAAAAACAGGAAGCTGTTGATGCGGCTTTTGCAATTGGAAGAGAAGGTAACATTTGGAAAAGAGGTCTGCAAATTTGGAAGGTTGCTGAACAAGGTTTGAATTTTAAGTTAAAAATAGAATATAATGAAGAAAAGTTAAAAAATAAGCTCCGTGAAATTAATGATCAAGTTAATATTGAGGCTCAAGATGCCTATTTAGATTTGGAGACACAAGAAATAGTTTCTTCTCGCAGCGGTCAAAAGTTAGATGTGGAAGATTCAAAACAAAAAATTGTAAATAGATTAGCAAGACTAGAAACTTTACCTATTAGATTAATAGTTATAGATCAAAAACCTAGAGTTAAAGCTGAAGAAATTGAAGAGCTGGGTTTAACTGAGGTGCTTAGTACTTATACAACTGAATTTGATTCTAGCAAGGAAAATCGGGTTCAAAACATTAGTTTGGCTAGTGATAAAATAAATGGTGTTTTTTTAGAAGCAGGGGAGACTTTTTCTTTTAATGAAATTGTAGGGCCTAGAACTCGCCAAAGAGGCTATCAAGAGGCTATCGAAATAGTGAATCGAGAGTTTGTAACAGGAATTGGAGGAGGAATCTGTCAAGTTACTTCTACTCTGTATAATTCAGTTTTATTAGCTAACTTGGAAGTTATTAGCAGAACTAATCATTCTCGGCCTGTTGGCTATGTAGATTTAGGAAGGGGAGCGACGGTATATTATGGTTTATTGGACTTTAAATTTAAAAATACTTCTTCGCAACCGATTATGATTCTGACTAAAATGACAGCTGATGAATTGACGGTTAAGTTAATGGGACGAGCCGATAATGAGCAAGAGATTAAAATAACTACGACCGAAGCAGAAGTGTTGCCTTATCAGCAGGTAGAGAAAATAAATTCTAATTTAAGTCCTGGGCAAGAAAATGTAAAAAGAGAAGGTAGAACTGGTTATCGAGTTAAAGTCAAGAGGAAAATACTAGTGAACAAGGAGGTGGTAAAAGAAGAATTAGTCTCTGAAGATACCTATCAGCCAATAGATAAAGTAGTAGAAGTGCCGGTTAACTGACTTCCGGAAAAAGTTGTAACCTGTTGAGTGCTTGACTTTCTAGAATGACTTAAGTTATAATAGGTTATGACTTGAGGTGGCTTTTATATTTATCTATTAAGAGACTAGGGGGGATTTGGGGTGGAGGCACATTTTAAAGAGGGCTATGATAAGAAGTATGCTGATTACGATAATATGACAGATGATGAGGTTATTAAATGTGCCCAGCAGGGAAGTCAGTTAGCTATAGAGTATCTGTTAATCAAATATAAGAACTTTGTTCGTAATAAAGCTCGTTCCTATTTTTTAATTGGTGCTGGTAAGGATGATATTATCCAAGAAGGAATGATTGGCTTATATAAAGCAATTTGTGACTATAGAATTGATAGACTAGCTTCTTTTCGTTCTTTTGCTGAGCTATGTATTACCAGGCAGATAATTACCGCTATTAAGACAGCTACTCGACAAAAACATCAGCCATTAAATTCCTATGTTTCTTTAGATAAACCTATTTTTGATCAAGAATCTAATAGGACTTTACTGGACATCTTAAAAGGTAATAAGTTAACTAATCCTGAAGAGCTGTTTATTAGTCAAGAAGCTTATTATCTTTTAGAAGAGAATATTAAAGAGATGTTAAGTGATTTAGAGTTAAATGTTTTATTGGAGTATTTACAAGGGAAGACCTATCAGGAAATAGCAGAAGTTTTAGATCGACATGTTAAATCAGTAGATAATGCATTACAGAGAGTTAAGAAAAAGCTCGAAGAGCTATTAGCAGAAAGTGATATTTGAAGTAATTTCAATTAAAACCAAGAATGGATAATATAAATTAGCTTATTGAGGTATATTAAGTGTTAAGCGTAGTAAAATGACTTAAGCTTGTCTTGACCTCTGAGTATAAAAGACATATAATATCTATTGTGTTATCTTTATATGAAGTTTGGGACAAGCTGTGTTAGCCCATGTAGCTCAGTCGGTAGAGCACATCCATGGTAAGGATGAGGCCACCGGTTCAAATCCGGTCATGGGCTCCATTTATAATTAATAAAATTAAGGTGATTAAGATAGTACGGCTATAACTTTAAAGTATAGATTCCAGAAAATACATAAATTAAGCTCTAAGAAGGAGGATGAATAGAATGGCAAAGGAAAAGTTTGAGAGGACTAAACCTCACGTTAATATTGGAACTATAGGTCACG
>NZ_JALKBZ010000080.1 GCF_023227765.1 Fuchsiella alkaliacetigena | reverse complement strand
TTTGATTGAAAAATTAAGGTGAAGTGCAAAGATTTAAATTGTTAATGGATATTCTATTAACAAAATAACACAACAGGGGGTGACTAAAATGATGAATGAAAAGATGATGAAAATGTGCAAAGAGATGATGGATAAGGAAATGATGGATGAAAAAATGATGAGAATGTGCAGAGAAATGATGGGTAAATAGAAAAAATTATAATTAATTAAAGAACTTAAGTGAAGCGCCACCCTTAAATAGATCTGTAATTTAAAGGTGGCTTCTCACTACTTCGCATACTCTACAAAATAAGCAGACTTTTTAAGTTACTTTACTAAAAACCAATATATGCTTGCAAAAAAATAAAAAGTAAGATAAAATAAAAGTACTTACTTATATAAGTATATATTAATATAATGGAGTGCTTATATGAAATGGAGATAAATGATAAAACTATAGAAAATACAGAACTCTCTCAACCATTGGTTTCTTTTCACTTAAAGGGTTTACGAGAAGCTAATATCATAAGCAGTCAACGTGAAGGAACCTTTGTTTATTATTCTTTAAATAATTCTAAGCTAGTTAGAGATCTGATGCTATTTAATAAACATTTAGATTATTTTGAATCTAAATGTTTAAGTTAATAATAAATCTACTAATAAAATGGAGGGTTAATAAAATGAATAAGGGGTTTAATCCTGTGGAGATGTGTCAACGAATGACTGAATCTACTGGTAAAGCTATGGAGATTGCTAGTTATGCAACTCCAGAAGTTAGAGCTTTATTTGAAGATTGGGTGGAGGCTATTGAAGAAGAAATAATAAAAATTATTAAAGAAGAAAGTAATACTGAGAATCTCAAGCCAGATCAGATTGCTAAAAGATTGAAAATAAGCGAAAAAAGTGTGAATTTCTTTATTGCTAAACTAGCTCAACAGGGAGAATTGAAAATTACGGGAATAGAATTGGTTAATAAATAAGGAAGGGGGAGATAATTATTTATTTAGATAATGCAGCAACTTCTTATCCCAAACCGGAAAGAGTTTATGAAACTATAGATAATTATCTGCGTCAAATAGGAGTAAGTCCAGGACGAGGTACTTATCAGCAAGCTCTAAAAGCTGAAGAAATGGTTATCAAAACTCGTCAATTATTAGCTCAGCTTTTTAATATTCAGAAAATAGAATAGATTGTTTTTACAGCTAACGTAACGGAAGCATTAAATATAGCTTTAAAAGGCTTTTTAGAAAAAGGTGATCACGTAATTACTAGCCATTTAGAACACAATTCTATGTGGCGTCCTTTGAGAGTTTTGGAAGAAAAGGGAATGATTGAATTAACAGTTCTTGCTTGTCCAAAAGGAAGGCCTTTCAGTAAAGAAGACTTAGTAGCGGCTATTCGTCCGGAAACAAAATTAATTGCTCTTAATCATGCCTCCAATGTTACTGGGACTATTTTGCCGATTAAAGAAGCAGGTGAAGTTTCTCGCCGATACGAAATTCCTTTATTAGTCGATGCTGCTCAAACAGCAGGTATATATCCTATTGATGTGGAAGAGCTAAATATTGATTTATTAGCTTTTACTGGACATAAAGGCTTATTAGGCCCTACTGGAACCGGAGGTCTTTATATCAATCCTGAATTAAAGTTAACTCCCTTGAAAGAGGGAGGAACTGGTAGAAATTCCTTGTTGGAGCGTCAACCTGATTATCTGCCAGAACGCTTTGAAGTAGGCACTCAAAATGCAGCTGGAATAGTAGCTTTAGGAGCGGGAGTGGAATTTATCCTTGAAGAAGGAATAGAGAATATTTGGAAACATGAACAAAAACTTAAAGACTATGCTTTAAAAAGTTTAGCTAAACTCCCTGAAATAAAAGTATATAGTCCTGTGGAGGAACAAGTAGCAGTTATTTCTTTCAACATTAAAGGCTTTCCACCTCAAGATGTAGCTAAAGTGCTTGATGAAGTCTATGGAATTATGCTTAGAGCTGGGCTTCATTGTGCTCCTCAAGCTCATCGCTGTATTGGTACTATGAAAGAAGGAACGGTTAGGTTAAGCATAGGTTATTTTAATACTAAAGCAGAAATTGAGCAATTAACTGAAGCCTTATCTGAAATTATAAACTCTTAAATTAACTTAGCTCAAATTCATCTCCATTCGTCGACTATAATTTTCTTTGCTAATTTTAGATAAAAAAAGGAGGGGATAGTATGGATAAGAAATCACTTGTTATTCTTGAAGAAGATGACTTAGCTAAATTGAAGCAGCTTCGTCAAAAAAAGGATCCTGAACGAGCAATGGAATTTCTAGAAGAAGTAATAGTACCTAAAGTTGGTAAAAAGTCTCGTTGTTTAGAGGGGAAACATATCAGAATGAAGTAAATTATTTTTTCTATGGGGGGAGGTGTGAGTGATGGTTAAAGAAGAACAGAAGGAAGCTATCAAAAAGGCTCTGGAAGATTTAACTGATAAAAAAGAGATTAGCTGTGAAGTTGTAGGAGCAATAGCTGCTAAAGTAGGATTAGAGGCTTTAGAAGCAGGCCGAATTGCTAAAGAGGAATTAGGCTATCGGATACCTGGTTGACCTCATTTTGGTGAATAGACTCTGTAAGAGTCTGAAAATTTGAATAGTTTAGCCAGGAAGGAGGGAGGGATTAATTTGAAAAAGGTATTTATTACTTTATCAGCAGAAGATCAAGTTAAATTAGATCAAATTCGAGCTGATAAAGACCCACAAAAAGCTTTAGATTTTTTAGTAAAAGTTATAGCAGCTAAAATTGATAAACAGCAGAAAAGTCGAATGGCTCATAATGTGATAAGCTTAGATTAATGAACATAGCTATAAATGTTCATTACTTGTTAACTAAGTATAAAATTATTCAATTCCAAAAGTGGTGATGAAGATGTTAAAGTTGATTAGAGATGATGTTCAGGTGATTTTTGAGAGAGATCCAGCGGCTAAGAGTTTATTAGAGGTGATATTGACTTATTCAGGTTTACATTCTATTATTACTCATAGAATTGCTCATTTTTTGTATAATAAAAGGATGCCTCTTTTACCAAGATTAATTTCACAAATAAGCAGATTTTTTACTGGAATTGAGATTCATCCAGGGGCTGAAATTGGAAAAGGTTTCTTTATTGATCACGGTATGGGGGTAGTAATTGGAGAAACTACTGAAATAGGTGATAATGTAACACTTTATCAAGGAGTAACCTTAGGCGGAACCGGCAAGGAAACTGGAAAGCGTCACCCTACCTTAGGTAATAACGTAATGGTGAGTGCTGGAGCTAAAGTTTTAGGAGCTATGAAAATTGGAGATAATGTTAAAGTAGGAGCAGGGGCTGTTGTTTTAGATCCAGTACCTGAAAACTGTACGGTAGTAGGTATTCCAGGTAAGATAGTTGTTCAAGATGGAGAACGGGTTAAGGGAGAGATTGATTTAGAGCACGGTGATTTGCCTGATCCAGTAGAAGAAACATTAAAGTCTATCAATGAGAGAATTAAAAAGTTAGAGGGAACAGTTGAATAATTCAAAGGAGGGATTAACTTGAGTAAAGTATATATTAAACTGTCGGCTCAGGAACAAGCTAGATTAAATAGGATTTGTGTTGATAAAGATTCAGAGGGAGCTTTAGATTTTATTTTGGGGGTTGTAGCTACTAAAGTTGATGAGAAAAAAGAAGCTAATTCTTAATTAAAATTTTAGCTAAAAATCCCACTATTTTCAGTATAATTTCAATCTCGGGTGGTTAAATTACCTATTGAAGTGATTAAGAAATTTAGATATAGTGGGGAGGTAGCTAATTATGAATAATGAAGATGAAGTAGATATTCAGCCAGAAAAGGAAGGCTTAGGCTTCTTTGAAAAGTACTTAAGTATCTGGGTAGCGATCTGTATTGGAATTGGAGTTTTGATCGGTAGATTTTTGCCGGGTATTCCAGAAACTTTAAGTAGATTTGAATACGCCCAAGTTTCAATTCCGGTAGCTATTTTGATCTGGTTTATGATCTATCCAATGATGGTGCAGATTGATTTTGGTAGTCTCTTAGAAGTTGGTAAGAAGCCTAAGGCTTTAACTATGGTGACAGTTAGCAACTGGTTGATTAAACCCTTTACTATGGCTTTTTTTGCTTGGTTATTTTTTAGACAGATTTTTGGTGGATTTTTGGGCCCGCAGTTAGCAGATCAGTACATAGCCGGAGCCATTCTCTTAGGTTCGGCTCCCTGTACAGCAATGGTTTTTGTGTGGAGCTATTTAACCGATGGCGACCCTAGCTATACTTTAGTGCAGGTAGCTTTGGATGATTCGATCTTAGTTATTGCTTATGCACCTATTGTAATACTATTATTAGGAGTAACTGATTTTACTGTTCCCTATAGTACAATTATATTATCTGTAGTTTTATATATTGTAGTACCTTTAATTGCTGGCTACTTATCTAGAGTTTATTTAATTAAAAACAAGGGAATCGAGTGGTTTGAAGATGTATTTCTTAAAAAGTTGGATAATATCACTATTATCGGTTTATTACTTACCTTGATTATCATATTTTCCTTCCAAGGAGATGCTTTAATTAATAATCCCTTACACGTATTGATAATTGCTCTCCCAATTACTATTCAAGCCTTCTTTATCTTTTTCTTAGTTTATCTGACCGCCAAAAAATTAAAGTTGAAACATCCTATAGCAGCTCCGGCAGCTATGATTGGAGCTAGTAACTTCTTTGAATTAGCTGTAGCAACGGCTATTTCAGTTTTTGGAATTACTTCGGGGGCGGCTTTGGCTACGGTGGTAGGTATTTTGGTAGAGGTTCCTTTGATGTTAGTAATAGTAGGGATAGCTAATCGAACTCGACACTGGTTTGAATATAGCTCAGCATAAAGTTACTTTGTTAAAAGTCTTGACATTTGGGAGTCAATTAATTATAATTACATTAGCATATATTAATGTAATCTTTAAAAGGAGCACTTATAATGTCAGAATTAATTAATAAATTAAAAAGTGATCTGTTTAAAGCTCTAGGGCATCCTACTAGAATTGGAATATTAGAGTTGTTAAAGGCCGAAGGAGAGCTATGTGTTTGTGATATTTATGAAAATTTAGATCTAAGTCAGTCAAATATATCTCAGCACTTAAAAATTTTAAAGGAGCAAAATATTGTCAGTAGTTATAAGGATGGCGTTAAGGTCATCTATAGCCTTAAGGATGAACAGATTTGTGATGTCTTAACTACAGTTGAAAAAATGTTAATTAAGCAAATTAATGAAACTAAGATGGCTTTAAAGAAAGATTAATATTTTTTATATATTAATTATATTAGTAATTAATTATATTATAATATAATTAATGCAGAGAGAGGGGGGGAGATTAAAAATGAGTAGACTAAACAAATTAGCACTCTATGTAATCGTTTTTTTAGCAGCAGTGTTAATTCCTTTTGATGCTGCTAGTGTTCAAGAAGCAATCTTGGAGGCTTTTGCTTTAACTCAGTATTATGCTAGAGAGCACGTTATCTTTTGTCTAATACCGGCTTTCTTTATCGCTGGAGCTATTGCTGATTTTATTTCTCAGGATGCTGTGTTAAAGTATTTTGGGAGTAAGGCTAAAAAGTGGGTTTCTTATTCAGTAGCTTCTGTTTCGGGAACAATCCTTGCTGTCTGTTCCTGTACGATACTACCGCTTTTCGCTGGAATTTATAAGCGAGGAGCTGGAATTGGGCCAGCTATAGCCTTTCTTTACTCCGGGCCCGCCATTAATGTACTAGCAATTTTACTTACCGCTAGGGTATTAGGATGGCAAATGGGTTTAGCTCGAATTGTCGGAGCTGTTGTTTTTGCTATTGTAATCGGCTTACTGATGGCTGTTATCTTTAAAGAAGAGGAACAGGAAAGAATGGATGATTTTGTGCAGACTGCGAGTGAAGAGAGTAATAATCGAAGTGGCTTGCAAAATATTATCTATTTTGCAACTATGGTTTTAATTTTAATCTTTGTTACTTGGACTGAACCGGAGCAGGCTGTAGGCTTATGGCAAGCTATCTATAGTGTAAAATGGTATTTAGCTGGCGGACTGTTCTTAGTTTTATTGGGGCAGCTATATTTCTGGTTTGATAGAGAAGAAATTTCTTCTTGGCTGGATTCTACTTGGGAGTTTGCTGAGCTGATTGCTCCTTTGCTCTTGGCTGGTGTTTTAATTGCTGGCTTTTTAATGGGTCGACCGGGAACTGAGGCGGGCTTGATTCCTCCGGAGTGGATTTCTAGCTTAGTGGGGGGTAATTCCTTATTAGCTAACTTTGTTGCTTCCATTTTAGGAGCTTTTATGTACTTTGCTACGCTGACAGAAATTCCAATCTTACAAGGGCTTTTAGGCTTAGGAATGGGCGAGGGCCCGGCTCTAGCCTTACTTTTAGCGGGCCCGGCTTTGAGCTTACCTAATATGTTAGTAATTCGCAGCGTGATTGGAACTAAGAAGACAGCTGTTTTTGTAGTTTTAGTAGTTATAATGTCAACTATTTCAGGAGTGATCTATGGTAATTTGGTTTTATAGTTAAAATATATACGAAAGACAAAAGGGGGTGGAAGAATGAAGATTACGGTTTACGGCCCGGGTTGTAAGAACTGTACTAACTTAACCAATAATGCTAAAGCAGCTATTGAAGAGTTAGGAATTGAAGTAGAAATTGAAAAAGTAGAGGATATAAATGAAATAGCTATGGCTGGAGTGTTAAGAACTCCTGGTTTAGCTATTGATGGTGAACTTAAGGTTGAAGGTAAAGTAGCTACTAAGGAAGAAATCAAAGATTTAATTGAATAATCTAACTGAATCGGCATTAAAAGGTTCTAGCTTCAGCTAGAACCTTTTAATATTCAATCAGGGCAATCGCATGAATAAATTTTATTTTAAAACTCAATCTTATTTCTTATACTCAGTTTGAATTTAAAAAA
>NZ_JALKBZ010000008.1 GCF_023227765.1 Fuchsiella alkaliacetigena | reverse complement strand
CTCTAATCCTTCGTAAACACTGCTATAATAAGTGTTTGCGTGGGGTCTGTTTACCTAGTAAGTGTCGAACTCGGGTTTTTTGCTATTTCTCTCTACTGACTGCATTACTAAGATAATGCGGTGAGTTTTAAGAAATGAAAAACTCCCTCTTCCTAGATGGTATATGGAAAGAGGGAGAATTAAACTCTATTGACTTTTTAATGTAGTCAGTTTAGCTCTTTTAATGCAGTCAGTTTGATGATTTTCTAACTTAAGCTAGCCTATTTTTATAATTATATATGTTTATTTTTTCCTTTAATCCCCCTGTTCTTTATAAAAACAAGTGTTGGTTTTGAATAGTTTGAATATAACATTTTACTACTTGTTAAACCAGTGAATAATTGAGATTGCTTGATACTGTAAATATACTCATTTTTGAGTGCATCTTTTTTACCTTGGGCTGCCGGAGCTCTAACTACTAATGGAGTCTATACTCTCCATCCTCGGTCAACCTCGATAGTAGTTGACCTATTCAATATTCACACACTTAACACATTGATCTCCTGCGAAAATTATTGCCCATTTTTTTAAGTTATCTTTACTTTTAAGTTCATCAGCTTTTTTGTATTTTAATAACTGCTTTTTAGCCTCTTCTAAATTCTTTTCAACCAGCTTAGCACCCGATTTTTGGTAATCACTTTTTTTAATATATTTAAGCTCAATTAGCCCTTCATAATCAACATCTAAGCCGCTTCGTTCAAAAAAGGCAATATCTATATATCCTGCTTCCACTTCGTACTCACTTTTAACATAATACATCTTGCTAAGCATTAGATAGCTTAACATAAGCAATTTAACATACTTTTCCTCAAATTTAATAAAGTCTCTAGCTGATAATTTCTTCAAAGTCTTTTCTATAACCTTAATAAACTTATCAACTTTTCCTTCCAAGGCTATATCTATAACACTTTCTTTAATTTCTATAGTTTCTAATTGATAATCTCCTTCTTTTTCAATAATCTTAGCAAAAAAATCAAAGTAAAGCTCTTTAATTACATAGTTAGGTACTTTTAAATTAACCATATTTAATACAAAGCTATCTATAGTCAAAAATCCTAAGTAATATAAAAGAGATAAAAAATCTTCCTTACTAAATTCCTTAGCCAAGCTAAACTGGCGGGTGATAGTTGTTTTTTGAGTCTGACCGTTTAAAATCTCTTCAAGGATTTGGTAATTCCTCTCCTTGTTTTTTAGGCTAAATAATTTTCCCATCTTAGTATAATCACTAGCTATATTAATATCTACTAAATCACTTGGTTCTTCTTTATTCTTTTTATATTCTGCTAAATAATATAAGATCATATCGCTATTAAAAACTTTCTCTGTTACCTTTTCATTAAATAAATAGCCGTTGTAGTAATCTTTTAGCTTAATCATTAATTCTTGCTTATCCACTTTATCTTCTAAGGTTTGCTCTAATAAAGATAGTACTTCTTTTTCTCTAAAACCCATCATTTCATTTAAGGCTCTATCTCTGCTTATATTTGAGCCGATGTTAAAACCACTAGTTAGACTATCTAAAGTAACTGGACTAACCCCTGTAATAAAAATTCTATCAACTACTCCAATCTGAGTTCCTTCTTTTAAAATTTCATACCACTTTCTTACAAAGCCAGTTTTGCTTACAGTTTCCTCAAATAGATTAACTTGAAAGCTTAATAATTCATTAGCAAAATGATCATATTCATCAATTAATAGATATATCTTGCCGTCTATTTTATATTTAATTTCGGTTAAAAAAGAGTTAAATATTTCAGCAGGCAGCCCTGTTTTATCATAGTCTAAATCTAAATTATAATTATTGGCAAAGCTTTTTAAGGAAGTTAATACTTTTTTTCTAAATCCTTGTAGGGAGCTTTCTTTGTCTGAGGTATCTATGCCAGAAAAATTAAACTCTAAGATGTAGTAGCTATTTGCTAAATCTGTTTTATTATCTGCTATATATAAGTCTTTAAAGTATTTATTGAATTCATCTTTGTTATTTATATCGTAATAAGTAGCAAGTAAGGATACAAATAAGCTTTTTCCAAATCTTCTAGGCCTTAGAAAGAGGAGATATCTTTCATCATAGTTTTCTAGTATTTCGATATATTCTGTCTTATCAACATAAATATAGTCTTCTTCTCTTAAACTTTTAAAATCACTAATCCCATAAGGTATCTTCCGCATACAATTTCCCCCTTTCTTTGCTTTCATTATAGCCTAATTTTAGAAAAATTAAAAGAAAAAAGCTTGACCAGATAGCGTCAAGTTTTTTGATAGCACACAACTCATAGCCGTTGCATAAAGTACAACAGGAGTTAAAAACAAAAAAATCGGGATCTCTCCCGATTCGATAAAATAAATCTAAACCTGCCTGAACTGATCTACAAAGACATTGGCTGTTATATTTTTATCCACCTATCAGGTCATTAATTCCTACCGAACCACCCAAAGAGGCCATCTGTTGTTGCTGATTCTGCATTTCAGCTTGAATCTGTTGCATATTAGTAAACTGATCCCGCAATCTCTGCTCTTGATTTTCTAAGCTATCCAGTTCATTTTCAATATTTTCATCGATCTGATCAATCTCGCTTTCCAGAGTATTTATTCTAGTATCAATAAAGCTATCCTGTCCATTTTGCGGATTAATAATCGGGCCCACCTGCTCTGAAACTCTATCAACTATTCCATCTTCACTAGTAAATATCTCCTCTAGTTGATCTAGATCATTCTCAATAGCCTCATCAAGAGTCTGTCCCCAGTCTTCTCCTCCAAATGATCCTCGGTCATCTATTGCCAAACGACCGTCATCCTGAACCTGAATTCCAAATTGAGATAAGCTCAAGTCACCATCTTCTCCTTCTACTGGACTGACTACACTATCATATAAAGCAGATTGAATGGTACGCAAAGTAGATTCACCCTGCAAAATTCCACCTTCTACTACTTCCTCTGCTCCTTCTCCCTCTTCATCTTCTAGCTCCTCTACCTGCTGAGGATCTTGGTAGAGATCAATCATTTCTACTACTGCATTATAACTCTCAACAAAGCCCTCAATACTTTCTCTAATTCCTTCTTCATCAGAGCCAACCTCTACTACAGTCTCACCTTCTTCAAGCAGTTCTACTTCTACACCATCAATCTCATTATCATCCAAAAAGTTATCGCTGGAGGTGATTTCCAACCCGTCAACCTCCACTACTGCATCTTCTCCTTCTTGAATATTAGCAAATTCTAAATTCTCTTCATCTTCTAGCTGAACTCCATTTGCATCAACATTAAATTGATTTTCTTCACCTGTTTCTAAGCTTTCGATTACTATTCTATCATCAACTACACTAGCTTGAATAGCCTCCTCCGCATCTTCAGCAGCCTCGTTAATGGCATTTGCGATATCAATAGCTTCATCTCCGCTATCCACACCAACATCAAACAACTCATCACCATCCATATTTTCAACTGTAATTTCTCCTCCAACCTCTATTTCTCCTATTTGCTGCTCTGATGCTTCTCGATGAACTTCAGCTAATTGATCTACCTCAACATCATAAATGCCTTCTTCAGCATCATCAGCAGCGACTGCTGCCAACACTTCCTCATTCCCTACTTGTGCTACATTAGCAAAAGTGCTTTCATTTATATCTTGAGTAGTACTCTTAAAGGTATCAACTGTGGTATTAATCTCCTGAAAAGCCTCAATCTGCTCTTGAACCTCATCCTTTTGAGCATCCATATCTTGTAGTGATTCTTGTTCAGCTTGTAAAACTTGGTGGATCATCTGATCTATCTGCTCATTACCAACTCCACCTACTGACATTACCATTTTAAATCCCCTCCTTAAAATTTAATAGTCATCTATTAGTCGTTGCCAATTAACAATCCCATTTATATGAATATATAAATAAAAGCCACTATCAGACATGATAATGGCTTTTTAAGAAAATCTTAACCCCTGTATATCTATGAATTTCAAGATAATTTACTACAGTCCTGCTTTAAAGCTGAAACTTCAATCTTTTTTAAAAAAATTATCATAAACAGTTAAATTCTTTCGTCAACAATCAAACCTACCATCTCTCTAATCTTGCCCAACATATCCAATACCTCTTCCGGAGGAAGTTCTTTGATCACTTCATTATCTCTTAAGTCGACTAATCTAGCCATCATTTGCTCAGTTGTTTCATGAAGTTCAAACTCCAAGTTTTCATGAAAAGATTGAACAGTATCATTTAAAGCTTCTATTCCTTCTTCAAACTCTTCCCGGGTTAGCTCTTCCTCGGCTTCCTCTATCCGCCGTTCTATTTCATCACCTTGCCCTTGTCTTTCAATTCTCTCCTCAGCGAGTTGCTCATTTTCAAAGCTTTGTATATCTCTTCTCCTTGCTGTTGAATTAGCTTGTTCACCGCTATTAACTTCTGGTAGCCTCACCCTTTCATCCCCCCTTTTTTATTTTCTAGAACCAAACTTGACTCTTTATCTGAAACTAATCGAAAAATGATTAGCAGCTCAGCTTTTATCATCAATATAAGTGGAATGGATTCTTAAACGAGAGTTATATGATTTATTAATTTTTACTCCCTGTTTAATCTGTTTAATCTCTTCTGTTATTTGATTACTTTTGGACTGGATTAGTTCTTGATTTTTTTCATCTGTAGCCTCTAGCTTTCTACTGACCTTTACTAATTTTGCTACTATATCCTTTAACTCCTCAGTAGACAGCTCACTCTCTAAGAGCTCTAGCAACCAGTTTTCTTCAGTTAAATTCTGTTTTTTAATAATATCCTCCCGATGAACAAGAACTTTTTTTTCTAGCTCAGCAAGCTTTTCTATAACAGTTCCTTTCTCCTGCAGTAGCTCTTCTAGCTGACCAAGATAATCAATTTCAGAGTCTTCAATTTCAATCTCGGCTAATATCTTTTGCTGCTGCAAAGTCAATGCTAATACCTGCTGACAAAGTTCTAAATAAGAACTATAAATTTTAGTTAAACTAGTTACTATTTGTTTAGCCTTCAACATTTATCTCTCCACTAGCACTCATTTTTTGTCCCTTTACCTTTTTAAAGGCTGCTTCCCAAGCTTCTTGTAAATCAGCTAATAAATCAATTACCTCATCCACAATTTCAGTATCTTTCCTAATATTAGCCTGAATTAAGCGTCGATTCATATAGTCATAGAGACTATCTAAGTTATCGGCTATTTCTCCTCCCTGTTCATGGTCAAGAGTTGTCTGTAAATGCCTAATAATAGCTTGAGCTCTTTGTAGCTTGTTATTAGTTAAAGTGTAGTCTTCATCTTCTAAACCCTTTTTGGCCTGATTTGCAAATTTGACGGCACCCTTATATAACATAATTACCAACTGTTCCTGACTAGCAGTTTCATACTGAGCATTCTTATACTGTTCATACGGATTAGTAGTCATTATCAATAACCCTCCTAAAAAATTAGTTATATTTATTACCAATGCAGGCCTAATGAAGCTATCTGAGCAGACATCCAGGCTCCCTGACCTTGCATATTGGAGATAGCCTGTTCCATTCTCCCAAACTGTCTAATTAAACTCTCTTCTCGCATGCTTAATCTGCGATCTAAGCTTTCAATATTATCATCTATGCTTCTAACTCTTCCCTCGAGACTGTTTATTCTAGTACCTATATAGCCATCAAAGCGATCAGTAGCCATCTCAACTCCACTTTCAACCCTTTCAATAACTCCACCTACTCCAGTAAATAGCTGCTTTATATCATCTAAATTCTCCTCCAAAGATTCATCTAATCTACTATTATCCACAGATAACTCTCCATGACGATCAGCTGAAATCCCTATAGCAGAAATGAAGTTCCTTTTAAAACTAGGATTTAGTTTCAACTCTTCTAAAATACGATCATCACTAGTTGATAAGTCTACTGGCCGACTGCTATTACTGTCAATAACTAAACTACCCGACTGTATTTCTATGCTTCCTAAGATGCTATCGTCTTTTTTAACAGTTAGCTGTTCATCGTCAGCCTCAACAGTAAGTCCATTTTCAACTGCTCTATCCTTAATCAAATCCAGCAGATCTCCTCGAACTACTCCTTGATCATTATCAAAATTAACAGTTAAAGTATCACTGCCAAAGTCTATATTTAATTCTCCATTTAAGTCTAAACTACTACTCATTCTTTCAGTAGAACTAATAGTAGTTACTGGATAAAATAAGTTATTATACAGATTGCTTTCTATCCGCCGCAAAGTAGCATCACCCTGCAAAACTCCCTCTCTGCCACCTTTTTTAGCTAATTCATCCCGCAAAGAGTTATAAGTATTTACAAAGTCATTAATCTTATCTTTGATCTCCTCTTCGGCCAACTCAACTGTTAAGGTTGAAGTGCCAGTTGTTTTTAAGTCCAAAGTGACTCCTTCGATTACATCGTCTATTTCTCTAGCACTTCTAACTACTTCTAAACCATTAACTGTAAAAATTGAGTCCTCGGCTTTTTGCAATAAAGGCTGAAAACCTTCACTAGTCTCTGCCCCTGCTTCAATATAACCGTCTTCATCAAGTAGGTCTTCAATATCAAACAGATATTCCAATACAGCTTCATTAGTATCAGCAAAGCTAATTCTATTCTCTGTCCCCAGTTCATCTCCAGTGAAAATCAAGCGATTATCGACTATACTAGCAGTAACATCTATATCTTCAGCATTAAATTTATCTCTGATAGTTCTCAAATCATCGCCATCTTCAATTGTAATTTCTATTTCATCAATAACTAATTTAGCAGTTTCATCCTCACCTAATTCTATTCCTTCTTCCTGCTGCAAAGAAGCTACTCGCTCTACCTCAGCTAACTGAGTTACTTCTAATTCATAGACTCCTTGATCTGCCGAAGAAGTAGCGGCAGCTGTTAATACCTCTTCATCACTACTAGTTACTCCTATTTTATCAAAAACATCCTCTAAATCAGTAATTTTTCTTTTAAAGTTATCCAGAGTGCTATTTACACTTTGCAAAGCACTAATCTGTTCATTTATCTCTTCTTGATTTCTCTCCATCCTTCTAACAGGCTCTTGTTCTAGGTGCATTAACTGCTCAATCATGTGATGAGTATCCAAACCACTAGCCATTCCTCCAAAGTAAAAGGACATATTGATCACCTCATTATTTAATTGTAATTGCACTTCAATCAATTTATCGATGTTAAAACTAAAAAGTTAAACCTTAAAAAAGACCAAATTAACTATATAACTTAAGTTAAATCAAGTATAGTTCTAATTACTGCATTTAAAATATAATTTCTTTGCTTTTTAATTTTAAATAATCACTAAAAGAAATTTATGTAAATTCAAAACCAAATTAAGGGGCTACTTCATAGTTTAAGTTATCATAAAAAGCTAACTCCACTGCTTTTTCAGCTAAAATATTTTGAGAATTATAAACTGGATAGTTGAAGCTTTTAGAGTCAAAAAGTAATGATAATTCAGTGCAGCCAAGTACAACACAGTCTGCTCCATTATTAACTAAATCATTTGCTATTAAGTTTAATTTATATTTATGTATATCCTTTTTCTCTCCATATTTAATTGTATAAATTACATCCATAATTTCTTTAATCTCTCTTTCAGCTGGCACTAAAATATCAATATTGTAATTTGAAAAACAATCATCATAAATCTTTGTTTCTATTGTTCCCTTAGTAGCTAACAACCCTACAGAATTAATTTTATTTGATGAATAACAAATTTTTTTTGCAGTTTCTTCAATCATATTGATAATTGGTATATTAATATGCTCCTGTAATTGTTGATAATAATAATGAGCAGTATTACAAGGTATTAATAAGAAATCAACTTCCATTTTTTCTAACTTTTTAGCCATCCCCAATATTGGCTGGAAAGGATCTTTTCCGTCAAAGAGAATAGCTTCTGTTCTGTCAGGAATCTTTGGATTATTATAAATGATCATTTCAATATTTTCTTGTTCTTTTTCTGCCGGAGTCAACTCAACTATTTTTGAAAATAAATCAGATGTTGCTTCTGGGCCCATCCCTCCAATAATACCTGCAATTTTTGACATCAATACCACTCCATTTAGCTTCTTTTATATCCTTGTACACATATTTACTAATAAATAATATCTGTTCCTTCAACAAAAGATAAATTAGGGTTTTTTAGTACTTTATTCTCCCAAACAACATAAGTTGCTGTACTTAAAGAAAAATACGAAGATTTGCTAGTTGTACTTATTAATAAATTAACATATTTTTCATCTATGAAATCTGGAATAGAATAATCATAAAAAATATCTTTCAAAGGTCCATCTTTAAGAAATCTTGTCCTTGGAAGTCTGCTTCCTCCTTCTAGTTATATTCAGAAGTAATAAAATTAAAATTCCTAAATTGCAATAATAAATTGAACTAATTTTGAACTGTAATATTTTATAGGCTGACCAGCTTTATAGTTAAGTTTTTCATTAAAATACTGGGTTCAAACTTTAAATTTAGCTTCAGTTTTTTAATGTTTTAGACTATTTGATGTTTTTGATTTTTAACAATGCAACGTTAGTAAAGCAATTTCATTTCTTCTGATTTTTTATAATATATTTAGCATAGGCAACTGTTTTTCTAGCTCTTTGCCATTTATGAAATCTACATGCAGGAGAACCATTTATTTCATATAACCAAACTTTATTGTTCTTATCAATACTTAGATCAACTCCCAATTCATCAAGAGTATAACTAAAAATACTATTGGCATATTTGGCAATATTTAGTGCGATTTTAGATAAGGTTTCTTTCGTATGTACTGCTTGGTCTTCAAATTCAGTAAACAAAAAATAATCAATATTTGAAATCATTCCTCCTTGACTAAGATTGCTTATAATACTTTTTTTATTTCCAACTCTAGCATACATCTTAGTAATAGACCATTTTCCAGTGCTATTTCTTTGAACATGAACACGAAAGTCAAAAGGTCTATCTAAATTCGTCCTACATTCTAAATAAGGTTGAACAATATAAGTTTTATCTATAATTTTTTTTATTAAATAATCAAATTGATTTTGACTAAGCTTATGACTTTTAGTATGGTTTTTAATTAAATAGTAATCATCTTTTTTTTCTATAAATATAATATCATTACCCTTTATTCCTTTTATAGGTTTTACAACAATTCTATTATATTCTCCTAGATATTGTTTTACTATAGATATACTATTTATAATATCATAAGGAGGTATATATTGTCTTAATTTATTAGACTTTTTAAATTTATTATATATTTCAAATTTATCTAAAGTAGGAAATTTAATACGAGGCACTTTATCTATTAGTACTTTAGCTTCTTGAATACCTTTATTAACTTCTTTATCTAATGTAAGACATTCATCTATTACTACATCTGGAAAAGGGAAAATTTCCTTTTCCCATCTACCATTTTTTCTTATTATTCCTTCAATTATTTTAGAATTATAATCTATATCTTTTCTTTCAAAAAAAACAACCTCACAACCTTGCATCTTTGCTTGAGATGCTAAACAATAACTATGTTGTGGGGATACTTCAATAGGATTGCCTGTTGAAGTATAAACTCCTATTAACATAACATCACCTCATTCCTTATCCTAAAAAAGCAACTTAATTATTCAAATTGAAATAATTTATCTTTAAAACTTTGTTGCCATTTTTGATAAACTTCATTTATAAATAATAATTTTTCATAAGATTGATTATTAACTTCTTTCAATTTAAACAGTTCTTTTTTTAATAAATTAGTTAATTCTTCAAAATCATCATCTTTCAAATAAATATATCTTGATTTTAATTGTTCTTCAATACTAGAAAAAGCTTTATTTATTTTAAAGTAAAGTTTATAATCAAATTCTTTTTTATTTTTTTCAAAATCTTGTAGTAAAAAATTTAAACCTTGCTTTACTTTATTACTCATCTGCCATAGCTTTTTTGGTAATTTACTTTTATTAGATTGTTCAGCAAAGTATTTAGCATAAGCAATTTGATTTCTTGCCCCATCCCATTCATAACATGTATTTAAAGGTGCTGCATTCACTTCATACAACCATATTTTCTCATTTTTATCTATGCTTAAGTCAATACCCAATTCATCAAGAGTATAACTAAATAGTCCATCTGTATATTTAGTGATATCTAATGCCAATTCTGATAAAACCTCTTTGATAACTTTAGCTTTATCATTTCCATATTCACTGACTAAAAAATAATCAATATTTGTAGTCATGCCACCGCTACTAACATTACACACAATAGTTTTTTTACTTCCAAATCGAGGATATATCTTAGCTATATTCCATTCGCCACTACCATTTCTCTGCACTAACAATCTAAAATCAAATGGATATCCTAATTTAGTTCTACATTCTAAATATGGTTGTACAAAATAACTTTCTGGTAAATCAATAATCATTTTAATAAAGTTAGCAAATTGTTCTTCATTAAATTCATATATATTATTATTTTGTTTAACTAAATATATATCATCGTTTTTTTCTAAATAAGCAATCCCCTTTCCAAGTGAACTATTTCTAGGTTTTAAAACAATACGATCATATTTTTCAATATATTTTTTTATTTCATTTCCATATTTTATAATATCATAATCTGGAATATATTGAGCAATTTTTTTAGATTCTTTAAATTTATCATACATATCAACTTTATCATATATACCAAACTTTAATCTAGGTACTTCATGTGCTAAAAATTTAGCTTCTGGAATGCCCTGATTAATTTCTTTAGGTAGTACACGAAATTGGTCTATTAAAACATCTGGCAAAGAAAAAGTTTTTTTTGTCCACTCACCATCTTCTCTTATAAAACCTGTAACAGTTCTTTTAATATAATCTACATCAGATCTTTTAAAAAAAACAAGTTCACATCCTTGCATCTTTGCTTCAGCTGTTAAGCAATAACTTCGTTCATGTGACATTGCCTTAAGAGGATTAATCCAATTGTAATAAATTCCAATTAACATAGTGATAGACCACTCTCCTAATCTTTATCTTCATTTACTGCTTCTTGTTTAAGTTGGAATAGATTTTCCTTGAATTTTTGTTGCCAATCATTATAATTCTTGAATACGTCTGATATATTTTCAAAATTTTGATTAACCTCTTTTTGCAAAGCAAAAAGTTGATTATCTAATACACTAGTTAGTTCTTCAAGCTTACTATCCTCAAAATATATATAACGTGGCTCTAATTGAGTCTTAATACTATTAAAGCCTTGATTTATCTTAGAAAGAAGATTATCATCAAATGCATTATTTTCTTTAGAATCCTGAAGTAAGAACTTTAATCCTTTTTTAATCTTATTACTCATTTTCCATAGTTTTTCAAGCAGTTTCCTTACTTCTTGCTTCTTAGCAATATACCTTGCGTAAGCAATAGTATTTCTTGCCCGTTCCCATTCATGATGCTTAGTTTGAGGCCCTGCATTGACTTCATATAACCAAATATTTTCATTTTTATCTATCGCCAGATCTATACCTAATTCATCAAGGGAGTAGTTATAAAAGCCATCTACATGATCAGTAAGCTCTAAAGCCAATTGAGATAAAATGTCTTTTATAATTTCTGCTTTTTCAGCATATTCAGTAACTAAAAAGTAATCAATATTCGAAATCATACCACCCCTACTAACATTACTTAGAATACTCTTTTGAGTTCCAATTCGAGGATAAATCTTAGTTATCCCCCATTCTCCTTTACCATCTCTCTGCACATGAACACGAAAATCAAAAGGATAACCTAGCTTAGTTCTACACTCTAAATATGGTTGTATTAAATAAGTCCCATCTGCCATCATCTCTGCAAAGCGAGAAAATTCTTCTTTTTTAAACTCATTTATTTTAGTATGCTGCTTAACCAAAATCCAATCCCCTTTATCTTCTAAAAACCCAATACCTTTTCCCTGAGCTCCATCTATAGGTTTCAATACAATACAACCATATTTCTCAACATATTTTTTTACTTTGGCTGGCTCTTCTATAATATCATAAGGAGGAATATATTTAGCAAATTTTTCTGATTTATTAAGTTTATCATACATTTTAGCCTTATTATGTAACCCAAATCTCAAAAGAGGTACTTCGTTTTTCAAAAATTCAACTTCCGGAATGTTTTTATCAAGCTTAAGATCTTTAATTAACGTAAGATGTTCATCTATTAAAACATCTGGTAAGGAAAATTTTTTTTCTACCCATTCACCATCTTCTCTTATAATACCTGTAATTATCCTATTGGTATAATTAACACCTTCTTTTTCAAAAAAAATAACTTCACAACCCTGCATTTTTGCTTCAGCTGCTAAGCAATAACTTCTTTCCTTCGGCATCACTTTAAGAGGATTAATTTCAGCAGTATAAATTCCTATAAGCATAAAGATATATCAACTCCTATTTGTCTAGAAAATTTTCTATTCTAAATTATTTAGCTGTTTATTAAACATCGTTATCAATTCTAACCATTCCTTTAAAATAGGTTTGAAATTATGTTTTAGTTGCTTACTCAATAAGTTTATTTCTCTATTTTCAAAAGCATCCAAAAGCTTATCTAAGCTATCTCTCCATTTGCTAATGATTTCATCTAAATCTGTATCTTGAACTTCCAGCTTCTCCAAATCAAAATTATTTATAAAACCATTAATTAAACTATTTAACCATTGAAAACCTTCTAAAGCATCTTCTAATAATTCATAGCCCATTAGTTCTTCACCTAAATTGAAATTAATAATAATTTCGTCTAATCCTTTTATTAAACGAGGTAAATATTTTTCTGCTTCTTTTAACGAATCGAAGATTAAATCTTTTGGTTCTCGAGCAACTATTTCTAAATGATTTATTGGTTTAATCTTTTCTATTTCTTTTTCAGAATAAGTAGTTATATCTTCAGAATCTGCTAAAATTCTAGTAATTATATAGCCCTTTTCTTCAATGAAATCCATCATTTGGCCAAGTTTTTTATGTTCTTGTTCTTTGAGTTCAGCATCAATTCCATAAACCGTAGTCTTCACGTTTAATTCCTCCTCTTCAATAATGAATCTAAGATCAAGCTAGTTTAATAAATATTATTATAACTTATTTAAAAGCTAAAAGCATATACTTATATTTCCAAATTACAATTATATCCCTGACAACAATAAAAGCCAACCGACAAAGAAAATGCCGATCGGCTCTATTGATTAGCCTAACAATTGTAGTACCTGTTGTGGCTGCTGATTAGCCTGAGCTAACATTGCCTGACCCGCCTGACTCATTACCTGATGCTTACTCATTTCACTCATTTCTGCTGCCATATCAGCATCTCTGATCCGAGATTCTGCAGCCTGTAAGTTCTCTTGAGTAGTATCTAGATTATTAATTGTATGCTCTAATCTATTCTGTGTCGCACCTAAATTAGATCTTGTCTCTGATACAGTATCAATAGCAGCATCAAGAACACCAATGGCTTCATTTGCCACCTCTTGATCTGTAACAGCAAGATCACCAATTTCCAATGCACCAGAGGTCATATCAGCAATAGAAACCTCAATTACCTGCCCTTCATTAGCTCCAATATGGAATATCCTATCTTCAAACGTACCATCAAGTAATTCCTGTGTATTAAATTCAGTATTGTCAGCAATTCTATCAACTTCCTCAGTCAGTTCTTCGAATTCTTCATTTAGCTTAGCACGATCATCTTCAGTGTTAGTATCATTAGCAGACTGTACAGCTAAATCTCTCATTCTTCTTAAAATGTTATGAGTTTCATCCAAAGCACCTTCAGCTGTCTGAATTAAAGAAATACCATCCTGAGCATTACGAGAAGCTTGACCTAAACCACTAATCTGAGATCTCATTTTCTCAGAAATAGCCAATCCTGCTGCATCATCAGCAGCTCGATTAATTCTGTAACCTGAAGATAAACGCTCCATTGTAGTACTTTGCTCTCTGTCTGTAACTCCCAAGTTTCGCAGTGCATTCATAGCACTCATATTATTAGCAATTCTCATTTTTAACATCCTCCTTGATATTTTTGTTTTAGAAAGCATCCTTGCTTTCTGTTAGTCGTCAGCTTTCAGGCGTCAGTCATCAGTTAAAATCAAGTTCATAATAACTTCAACTGACTACTGATAGCTGATAATTGATAGCTAATCTAAATCTGCCCAATGCCCGGCCGATAGCATTAAAGGCAGTGAATAACCACCATAATTAGATCCTTCCTACAAGAATCCAATTATCTTAGCTACTCAATTTCTTCTTAGCTTCGTTGCTATAGTTATCGTAATAATTGCTAATAAGTTAAAGGGTAATAATCGCTAAATAAATCGATTAAAGGCAATTAAAGCAGCTTTACTCTCAAAAACGCCTTCTTTATCTCTATTTACTCCCTTTTAGCTTATCGGCTAAATCAGCAACTAAATTACCGCTAACTTTTAGAGCCTCTTTATTCTCCGCCTGTATCTCCTTATAAATCTCTTCTCTATGAATGGCAACAGACTCTGGGGCCCTAATCCCCAACTGCACCCGACCGTTATCCAACTCCAAAACCTTAATCTCTATTTCATCATCTATAATTATACTTTCCTCCTGCTTACGACTTAAAATTAGCAATGCTCTGCCTCCTATCCTGAAACCTTTTCTTCTTTAAATAGATAGTAACGAGTTGGATACTCCTCGGTCAATACCAGTTGGCCTGCCTTTCCAGTCTCAGCATTAATTATAATCGGTGCTTTAAGATTAGTTCTAATCCTTTCTCCTTCACCCTCAACCACTACTAGGGTATAGACCACTATCTCTTCTAGCGGCGTATCTGCAGTAATTGCTAATTTCTTTTCAAATTTATCGGTCAAAGTTATCTGGTAGTCATCAAGTAACTGTCCGGGAGCAATCATAATAAAGGATAATTCCGGTTCTTCTATAGACTGCAGCCAATAAAAAACATCATCATCCAAGCTATCTATAACTGTAAACTCAGTATAGTCTTCAAAACCCAAAATCTTTTCTTCAAAACTAATAACCTTCTCTTCCTCAATCTCTATTTCCCCAAAAGTAGCAGTATCAATCTTCAAATTAAGCTACCACCTTTCTATGCTCTTAAATCCACTTCACTTCCTACTACATCTATTCTTAATCGTGGCTCCTGCTCCAAATATACATCTACATAACCCGGGTTATAGTTAGTGCTAGGGTACTGAAAGTTAGAATGAACTCTAAACTCTGCCACTCTTAAATCTAATCTAACCGGCTGCGGCTCTGCATTTATCTCCGGTAAAAAATCCCTCAATAAAGGAAACTCAACCTCCACCTCAAAAACACCCTTTTCCTTAGCTATCTCTACAATAGCATCGCCGCCTCTTTCGATAGCTGCCAAACGTTCTCCTTCGGCTACTATTTGATTAATAGCTTCACGGATCTTCTGTTGAGTTTTATTCCCTAAATAATTCGTTAAGGAATTTATCTTCCTTAAACCCAAATGCTCCCAGGAAGGAGTATGATCAATCTCCAAAATAGCCGGAGGACTATCAAGGTGTACTTCCCCTCCAGTCTTCTCTATCTCCATCTGCTGCGGGCCGTACTCTATATCCAAGTGTCCCGACTGCTGCTCTATCCCAATTCTACCCGGCTGACTATCAATTCTAAGCTGGGGAGTACTCATCGCGCTCCCTCCTTTATATTATCTTAAAAAGTCTACTAAGCTAACATCCATCAATCTAGCTCCTACATTCAAAGAAGCTCGGTAAGCATTCTCCTCCTGTTTAAGATCAGTAATTGCCTTAGCTACATCTACATCCTCTGCATCAGAGAGTAACTTAGTATAACTAATCTTTCGACCATCGAGACGATTAGAGGTCATCTCTAGACGATTCATCTGCGCTCCTACTCTACCTCGAGCTGAAAGAACATCTTCAATATGCTCATCTATTTCGCCCAAGCTCTCTTGAATCAACTCAGTAGCATCATCTCCAGCCTCTTTATCTAGGGCTCCACTTAACTGATCTAAGGTTTGAAAGATTTCGTTAAACCCTACTTCACTACCGGTAATATTAATACTCATATGTACTCCTTCGCCAATCTCTCGCATCACATTACCAGTTATCTCAAAATCTTCATCCTCCACATCACCTAGTTCTTCATTATAGTAATTGTCATTCTCTGCTTCTTCTACATAGGGAGCAGTTCTAGTCTTAGTCCCGCTAAAAACATGTCGATCGCTAAAGGTAGTATTCCCTATCTGCACTAGATGCTCTTTAATTTCATCTATTTCCTGCCTAATCTTATCTCTATCCTCCTGAGTGGAACTTTCAGTAGCTCCCTGCACTGCTAAGTCTCTAGCTCTACGCAAAGTATTATTAGCATCATCCAAAGCCTGATCAGTAATCTCCAACCAATCAATACCATTCTCCACATTTTCCTGATAACGTTCATTAAACTCAATAGTAGTACCGTACTTCATAGCTCTAATAGATTCAATAGGTGCTTCCGAAACCTGAGAAAACTTCTTGCCTGTAGAGAGCTGATTCATAATCTTATTCATATTTTTATTACTTCGATTATAGTTTTTCATAAAATCATTAATCATTATATTATTAGTAATTCGGCTCATAAAGATTCAACCTCCTCGCTCTTTTCTATCTAACCATACCGATCAAGTGATCAAACATCTCGTCCATCTGACTAACCAATCTACCCGCTGCACTATAGCCGTGCTGAAACTTAATCATTTCCGTCATCTCTTCGTCTATAGAAACTCCTGAAACCTCTTCGCGTTTATTCTCCAACTGCTGAGTTAGGTTCTCCTGATTATCCTTAAACTGTTGAGCCTGATCTATCTCTAAACCTAGCTTAGAAACCTCAGACTCCCAGTAATCATTGAAAGTAGTTCCCCCTATCTTATCTCCAGCATCCTTTAAATTAGCAATTAACATAGCATTGTCGCCATTACCTACATCAAGCAAGTTACCGTCCTCATCCAAAAAATCATCATCTAAATCACCTGTTATTAATTCTCCATCTTCATCCTTAAGTCTAGCTGCTGCCAACTTAGCCGGATCTTCAACTATATCCTCATTAACCTCTAAATGACTAGCTTTAAACTCGTCAGCATTAAATTTAAAAAACTCCAAACCTTCATCACCATTTAAATCGTAGCCCTCCTCATGAATGGAGTTAACCTCCGTAGCTAAGCCTCTGGCTAAGTCACCTAGCTTATTTATCTGCTGATCGGCTACGCTCTCCTTAACATCTAACTGGCCTTTAATTTCACCACCGTTAATATCTATAGGGTTACCATTAACTTCAAAAGCCTGCTCTGGAACTGTATAGCTGTCATTCCCATCTCCATCTTCAGCATAATGTTCATACTCCACATTCTCAATCCGTTCATCATCTAATACTTCTACATTATAGGCAGAGCTCCCCTGTACTAAGGTACTTCCATCTAGACTAACATTAGTCTGATCTAAATCATCAGTAGTAACCTTAATATCAGCTAACTCAGATAGTTCATCAATTAACTTATCCCGCCGATCCATTAAGTCATTAGCACTTTTGCTGCTATCGGCCTGAATAGTTCGGATCTGGTTATTTAAATCAGCAATCTGTCCAGTATAGTAGTTCACTTTCTCCACATTTGATTCTACTTCTTCAGCTATATGCTCTCTATACTCACCTAACTCTTTATCTAGTTGATTTATGTGACTAGTTAAATTAACCGAAGTCTGAACCACCGAAGAACGAACCGCCATACTCTCTGGATTATTATTTAACTCCTGAAAAGCATTCCAAAATTCATTTAAAGACTCTACTAATCCTCCGTCTTCCAACTCATTATAAATTGATTCTATCTCTCTTAACCCATCCCACTTAGCGCTCCACTCACCTAAAGAGTGTTTCTCATGCCGTAGTCTATTATCTATAAACTGATCTCTCATCCGCTCTATTCTATCAACCTCAACCCCAGTTCCCTTCTGTCCAGCTCCGGTACCGGAAGTAGATAATCCAGGCATAGTATGTGGCTGCGTAGCCTGCTGAATAGCCCGCTGCCGAGAATAACCCTCAGTATTAGCATTAGCTATATTATGTCCTGTTACATCCAAGGACTTCTGTTGAGTCTGCAAAGCCCTCTTGCCGATCTCAATTCCTCCAAAAGTACTCATAGTCTCTCCTCCCACTTAAGCTTTATGGTCAATAATATTACGTGCTTGTTTATTCCCAGTCTTTTCTTGACCAGGTTTTTGATAAGTGCTGCCTTTAGTTAACTCACTATTAGTCAATAACTGTAAAGTATGATCATTTAACTGTAAAACCTGCTTAATCAAGCCAGCATTTTGATCGTTAAGCTGCTGTAGCTCCCGCAGTTGAATTAAAAGCTTCTCTCGCAGCTCTTGTAGTTGAGCTTTAGTTTCTGCACAGTCCAAAAGCTCTATCAACCGAGCAAAATCCAGTTCACTTACTGCTAAAGAATGTTGTTGCGCTAACTCCTCTAAGGTCTCCACTCGTTTAGCTTCCAACTGCTCTACCTTTTGGAGGTGCTCCTGCTCGGTTTCTATTATCTCCAGCAGTTCCTCTACTTCGTTATCTATAATAATCTGTTGCTTCTCTTCACTCAAGCGATAAAGCTGCTGGTAAAGTCGATACTGAACCTCTAAAATCTTAATTAAGTTATTAATCAGCACTCTATTCACTTCCCAATAATCATATTTTAACTAAAAATAACTAAACTAGCTGATCAACAATTACTCGTTCTAACATCTTTTCGGCTACTTCTTCACCGGAAACATTATAGTTACCACTTTGAATAGCCTGCTTTAAAGAATCTACTTTTTCCTGACGAACTGGCTCTTTATTAGCCAAGTTTTCCTTAGCTAACTGAATCTCCTTCATCTCGGTGGATAGCGATAACTTATCACTTTTATCCTTTTTTTCAGTCCCTGTTTCATTCTGGCGCTGCTGTTGACCATAGGCTTGTAAAACCTCGCCTAGCTGCTCACTGGATATCTTCATAGTAACCACCTACTTTCTTTTAATTTAGCTTTGTGCTCTGAGCTTTGAGCCTTAAGCTAAAAATAAAACACTTAAAAGAAAAGCTCATAGCACACGACTCACAACTCATAGCTAATTAACTGTACTATATTAATCGTCAGCAACAGCAATATTCTTAATCACCTTAAGGAACAATTATCGTAGATTATAGGTGGTTAGCAGCAATTAAGGAACAATTAAGGCTATTTACGTCCTATTTATCCCGCCACTTTCGTCTATCGGTATACATGCGTCCTTTCTGCTTAATTTCTTGCTCTTTAGGCTCCTGGGGCTCTTCGCTTTGCTTCTTTTTCGATTGAGATTTCAAACCTTCGGATAACTCGTTTCTACATTCCTTGCAGTAGTCACCTTCCACAATATCAGCTTCGCATCGCTTACACTCCACTTTAAAGTCACTGAGATCCATTTCGATCAAGCGACCTTCACGAATAAATTTCTTGATTCTTTTTACTGAAACCCCGGTTTCTTCGCTGGTTTCAACCAATGTTGGCTGAAAGTTATCATAGATATACTCTTTTACCTTCCGAAAGTCCTCTTCCTCTTCCTGTTGACAGTCCCGACAGATCTTATTTCTACTCGTAATCGGAGTAAAGAGTTGTCCACAACGAGAACAGTTTTTTAAATCCATTATTAACACCACCTTATTTCTTTAAATTATTTCTATTGCTAACTATATTCTACAAAAAAAACTAGTTTTCCTGCCTACCCGTAGCTAAAGTTAGCACCTTAACTTCGGCTGCTCCAGCTCTCAATAACACCTTAGCACACTCATTAGCAGTGGAGCCAGTAGTATAGATATCGTCAACCAAGAGCAACGTTTGCTCTTTAATCTCCTTTACTTGTTTAGGTTCACAGTAGAAGATATCCTTAACATTTTCCTTTCTTTCAGCTAGGGAGAGTTTACTCTGACTAACGGTGTCTACAGCTCTTTTTAAAACTTCATTATTCACTTCTAAATCCAGTTTTTTTGCTACTTCTTGCGCTAATAAATTAGCCTGGTTAAAACCACGCTTTTTCAGCTTTTTAGCCGAAACAGGTACCGGAATAATCAAATCCAAGTCCCGGGGATTATAAAACTGCACAGCACAAACCCCCAGTATTTCTCCTAAAGGTTGAGCTAAGGCCTGCTTTTTTTCATACTTCAACTGATAAATATAGTCGCCGATACTGGCGTAGGTGGCTGCGGCGCGGGCCCGACTAAATTTATAATTCTGATCCTCACAGTCAGCACAAAGCTGTTCTTCAACCTCCACTTCAGCTAGAAGTTTACCGCACTTCTGACAATAACCTTCAGTGATATAATCTATTTCCAGTAAGCATTCCTCACATATCTTAAACTGACCTGGTCTTAATTCATTCTCCTGACAGTATAAACAGTAACCCGGTCTCGGGTAAACTAAGTCCAATAAGCTCTCTTTTAAGCTAGCTAATAGTTCCATTTGCAGATCCTCCTTCTATAAGCTATGAGTCGTGTGTCTTGAGTCGTGAGCTAAATTCAAAACTATAAAATCAAAGCTTTTAATATTTTTGAACTGGCTCATGACCCATAGCTCACAGCTCATAGCTAAATATACCCTTTCTCCCTTGCTTCTTGATTCAAACTTTGAATCCTGCATTGGGCTTCTTTCATTTCCCTGCTAATCTCTGTCCCCACAAAGTAAACCTCGCCTGTCGGATGCTCCAAAGAACGTCCGGCTCGCCCGGCCATTTGAATTAGAGTAGCTGCATCGAAGACAAAGTCCCAGTCAGCAAAAAGAACTAATACATCAGCTTTAGGAACGGTAATACCACGCTCCATGATAGTAGTAGAGACTAAAATAGGATACTCACCTTGCGAAAAGGATTCCCGAATCTCTTCCCGTTGTGGAGATTGAGAATGACTGTACTGTACCCAAGAGTTGCCGTTGACCACTGGTAGTTCCTCTCTCAGTCTTTCTCCTACCACTTTAACTAGTTCTTTAGTAGGTACAAAAACAAAAAGTTGGGCCCGCCTTTCTTGAATAGAACTCTCTATTAACTCCCCCACCTGCTTAGGCAGCTCTACCTCTCCTGTCTCTTGTTCATAGTTTAAACCTAAGACTAATAGTTCCGGCTCCGGTACTGGATGACCATGATAACGAGCGGGAATCTTAATTAGCTCCTTTTTTAAATCGTATTCAAAATCCAGCAGTTCATTCCCGGGAGTAGCCGTCATATAGATAATTTTTCCCTGGGGAGAACAGGCTCGCTCTACGGCTAACTCCAACATCTGACTACCCTGATAGGGAAAGGCATCCATCTCGTCTAAAATTACTAACTCAAAGGCATCTATAAAGCGCAAACACTGGTGAGTAGTGGCTATAGTTAGGGGAGCAGTTTGGTATTTAGCAGTGGAAGTACCGTGCAGTACTGTTACCTCGAAGTCAGGAAAGCTCTCTGCCAAGCGAGGAGCTAACTCTATTACTGGATCTTTACGCGGAATAGCAAATAATACCTTGCCACCTTGGGAGAGCACTTCGGCTATGGCTCCAAAGGAAACTTCGGTCTTGCCGGCTCCACAGACGGCCCAGACCAGAGCTTCTTCTTTAGCTCCCTGCACAAATTCCACTAAGGCCTGACTAGCAGCAGCCTGAGCCTCGGTTAATTCAAACTCCAAGTAAGGTTCTACCTCAGTAACTATAGCTTGACTCTGCTCCTGCTTAGCCTCTACAAAAGCAAATAAAGGCCTACAGAGCCGCGACTGGCCCATATAAAGGCAGTTATTACAGTAGTAGTCCTCCAGGCCACAGCGAGCACAGCTCATCTTGACCAGCTCAGCACTCTGTCCACAGCGTTGACAGACTAAGTAGTTGCGATCCTGATAGGCAATACTAGGTCGATACTCCAGCTTATCGGCCAGCTTTAAGCTTTGCAATAAAGCCAGTAGAGAACTGCTCAGCTCTAAGTGACTTTCCTCTATCGCCTGCTTAATCTCTTCGTAGTATAAGAGCCGACCTTGGAGCAGTCTATAAAATCGGGCCCGCTCCGCCGCAGAGGGCAGCTTAACTGAAGCTGAAGACTCTAAGTTAATCTCTTGCAAAACTACCCGTTCAGCTAAGGAATAGTAACTTAACAGCTCTCGAGCAGCCTGCAAATAGTCGCTTAGACTTTCAGTAGGGCCCGACTCAGCTAAACCCAAACTTCCAGCTAAACGCTGTAGATAACCGTCTTTTTGGCTTGAATTGGACTTTGACTGCGGGCCCTGCAACTCCAAGAACTGCTGCAAATAACTAGCTAAGGCAATAGGCAAGGGTTGAGTCAACGAGTAAGCTTTAAAATCACTAAGTCCCTTTTCTTTTACCAAATACCGCAACTCAAACTCAGGGTCAAAGCTAAATCTAACTTCAAACTGCTCTTCAGTTAATAAAAGATAAACTCGAAATCCCTTTTTACTCATTAAGTTCCTCTCCATGTTTATTTAATTAACTATACATACGCGTCAATTTAATACATATTTTTCTAGTTGATTTGTTATTTTATAGATACATTGTTTTAGAGCAAATGATAAATGATAGATAATAGAGGACAAATAAAATATAAAACCTTAAAACCTGTTGAAAGCACTAATTGACACGCGCCCTGAAGAGATAATAATCCCTGAAGAAGCGACGCGGAGCTAGTACCCTTGCGGTGCGCCCTGAAAGGATGATAATCCTTGAAGAAGTAGTCTTGGGCTGAATAAAACCTAAAACTTTAATTCCAGTTTAATTTTAATATAGTTCTAGGTTTTTGATCTTATGTTTTAAGGTTTAGTCAGAACTTAGTCAGATTTTAGTCTGCGTCAAATAGTTTTTGAATTTGATTGTAGCTCATAGCTAAATCATAAAGAAAAAAGTTGCCTCCATATACTACATCTAGAAGGCAACCTTTACTATAATAATTAGTTTCAAATCTGTTTTTACTGGGGTTATTAATGATTTACTACGTCATCCTGAAGTTCTTGTCTTAGTTCATCGATTTTTCTTCTGGCTCTCTGTAGGGCATTATCTACTGTTTTTACGCTACTACCGATCTCGCTGGCAATCTCCTTATAAGATTTTGACTGGAGGTAGCTTTTAAAGACATTCCATTCCAGTTCAGTCAACATTCCCTTTAATTCATATGTAACCTCATCAACCAGTTCGCGATTCATTAGGTCTTTTTCGGGGTCATTGTTTTCATCAGGTAGTACATCAAGTAAGGTTCGACCTCGACCACCATCATCCTTAGAATACTTCAGCTTTTTATCGATAGAGGTCGAAGTATTTAAGGGCATATGTTTTTGCCGATTGGCAGTCTTAATGGCTGATATAAGTTGTCTACTTACGCAAAGATGAGCAAATCCTCTAAAAGAAGCTGCTCTCTGTTCCTTATAGTCACGAATCGCCTTATAAAGACCTACTAGACCCTCTTGAATCACATCATCCTTATCCAATCCTTTGATATAAAAGAGCTTTGATTTAGCATATACAATATCAATATTAGTATCCAATAAATACTCCTCTGCCAGCTTGTCCCCGTTTTGAGCTAGATCGATTACTTCCTGTTCAGCCAGATCATCATACTTGCTTTTAAACTTTTTTCCAGGCTTAGCCATTAACTCATCCCCACCCCTTTTATATTTTTTAAGCACTTATGATTATACCATAATTTAACGTTGCCGTCAAAAGAGCAAATTAAAGTTTTCGCAGCAGCTTAATTACTAGACTTTCTTGCAAAGAAATTGCATCGTTAGGACAGACTTCTTGACAACAGAGACACTTGATACAGTCTTCGACATCGATCTCTAAATAGGAATCTGCTCCTTGAGCTACCTCTTTAATTATCAACTGGGGACAGCTCTCCAAACAGACTCTACAGTTAACACATTTTTTTTGTTCAATCTGCGGTTTGGAAGCTAAGAAATGAGAAAGAGGTCTTAATAAAAAATTAGGTAAAAAAGCTAGCCAAGCATTAGAAGGCAGGTCATACTGTTGATAATCAGCCGGCTTAAAGTCTCCACAAAGCTCAATTTCTTTTAAGCGACCTTTACCTAAGCCTCGCTGAGCTGCGGAGTTCAAAATATATATCTGCTGATCATCATAGCCTAAATAGTTAGCAGCTACTGTATCCAGTGCTACTAGATCTCTACTAGCCATTATAGTACCTACTTTGCAGGGAATCCCGGAACTACCCGGACCATCGCCGGCCAAACCGATAATTCCATCCATAATTGCCAGGTCAGGCTTTACTGTAGCCAAGAGATCCACTATTAACTCCCCAAAGCGGTCCGGATTAGGAAAAATGCGGTGGTATTCCATCTTTTTCAGGCCGGGAATCAAGCCATATAGATTTTTTACCGCGCCAGTAAAAAGAGTAAAGCTATGGGTTTTCAGCTTAGGTAAGGAAATTATAAAGTCTACCTCGGTTATTAGTTCAGGTAACTTAAAGCTGGCTACAGTCTCTCCTTGATTAGTAAAGTTTTGAGTTTTAACTCTATCGAAGTTAATCAACTTAACTGATAGCTCTTCACAGACTTCTTTAACTCCTGTTTTAATAAAAGCTTCTTCAGTTAAGGACTTTTCAGCCATAAATCCCCCGGAGCTTTCTCCTACTAGTGGAGTAACTTCTAGCTCCTGCAAAAGCTCCAATACCGCCTTAAGAACTAAAGGATGAGTAGTAATTGCCTGTTCTGGAGCTTTAGGACTCAATAAATTAGGCTTAACTAAGACTACATCTCCAGGCTCAAGCCAACTCTTCCAACCGCCTAACTGAGCTATTGCTTCTCTAACAGCTTCTTTAACTAAGTCTGCCTCATACCTGGGACAATCAATAGCGGCTACAGTAGACATCTATCTAAGTCTCCCTTCGTTTTGAAGTGCAGTTAACAGTTAATAAATGAAATTAAGCTAAAATCCCTTGTAAATAATCCAACAACACCTGCAAGTCTCCCCCTACTGCTTGCAATAAAGAAACTACTAAAATCACAATCAAAGCAGTAAGCAAACCAGATTCTATAGTTCCTAATTCGCTATCCATCTCTTCCACTCCCTTTTAGCTATCAGCCATTAGCCAAAAAACAATTATAAGCTTGATCTTAAGCCGAGCATAATTCCATCAGTGCCTTCTTGTCCAGCTAGTCTTCGATAACCAGCCTGCAATTCAGTATTGCTAAATACCTCATAATCAATACCTAATTCAATCCCTACACTATTATCCTCTACTCCTAATTGAGTAATTACAGCTCCATTCAGATTTATAAACTGACTTAATCTATGGGTAATTACCATTCCTAGCTGCCTTTCAAAACTAGAATCATCAAAATTCCTATGTACGCCTACTAAACCAGCTAAGCTGAGATCGTAGTCCTCAATAAATTTTAGTTTAGCATTTAAATCCAGATAGTTAACATTCTCTGTATAAGTAAAAATCCCGTTTAAACCTATGGTATCACTCAATCCAAAGTCTCCTGCTAAGCTTAAAGCCTCAGTTTCATCTGCCAACTGTACACTATAGGTCAAAGCTCCTTCACCTGTGCTTACTCTAGCTGTCTGCATCCCGTAAGCTAAATTAGTAGTTATTAATAAAGTGACTAGCATTAAAACTACTACCAAAGAATATTTTTTCATTTTAAGTCCCTCCTCATATTAACTTATAACCTCTCTTTCGCAATCAGTAATCACCTTTTCCACTACTACCTCTTCACTATACATTAAGTCAACTTCTGTTATCTCCTCAGGCCTATTACCAGTTGCATTCTCTACAATCCTAATCACCGGTGCGGAAAGATCTTCCTTATTAACATCCACTACTAAGCCTAAGTCACCAGTATTTAATCTTACTAAGGTACCGATAGGATAAACGGCGATATTACTTAATAAATGTTGAGTAATATCAGAGTTCAACTCAGCCTGCATCATCTCCTCTAAAGTCTGCATAGCTTTATGAGCCGGCAAAGCTTCAGCATAGACTCGGTCAGTAGTAATAGCATCGTAAACATCGGCTACAGCTACTATCTGGGCAAACTCCAGTATTTCTTCTTCCTTTAAGCCTCTAGGATAACCTGTCCCATTCCTTCTTTCGTGGTGTTGATAGGCTACGTGAGCAGAATAAGTACTAATTCCTTCCGCATCTTTGATTAGCTCATAACCCAACTGACAATGTTTTTTTACTTCTTTGAACTCAGTCTCATTTAAGGGCCCGGGTTTTAAAATAATCTCTTCACTGATTAAAGTTTTACCTATATCGTGAAGTAGGGCTCCTACCCCTAAATCTCGCAGCTCCAACTTATTATAACCCATATTCATTGCTGTCAAGATCGATAAAACGGTTACATTAACTGAATGACCAAAGGTATAATCATCATAGGCTCTAATATCATTCAGATGGATAATTACGTGTCGTTTGGAGGCTAGTTCATCTACTATATCATTAACTGCCTGCTTAACTTTACGGGCGTTTAACTGACTCCCTAATTCTATATTACCCATACACTCTCTTAAGGCCATAGAAGCCTTTAATCTAGTCTGGTCTGAAATCACTTCTGGTATCTCTACATTAGGCAGACTTTCATCAACAATAAAAACGGCAGGTATACTCAGTTCTTCTAAACGCCGAATATAGGACTTTTTGAGGATTACACCTGCATTTAACATTACCCTCCCATCGGATAAATAGATGGTCTTACCCACCCGCATTCCTGGTTTTAAGTCTTCAACTAGAACTTTTCTCATGAATGGTTAGCTGGTTGATAAAGTTATCCAAGCCAGCTTTAACCCTCCTTCCTTTCCAAACAAAGTTAATCTATATTATCTAAAATCCTTTTAATCATTATATCACAGCAAATCCACTTTTCAAACAAAAAAAGACCCAACTTAAAAAGTTAGGTCTTGAGCGCCTAATCCAAAAAATTAAATATCAACTCTTTAACATCAAATTTATAACCACCCTCATCATATAACTCTCCGTATACTTCCTTTAAATGCTCCTCACTATAGTTAGCAGTAAAGAGGCTTACTATAGGAGTAATCACCAAAGGTAATAAAATAGCTAAAGAACCGATCAATGGAATATGTTGAGAGTCCATTCCAAAATAAAGCGATAAAACAACAGAAATCACTAAGCCACCAATTAAACCACTCCAGGCTCCAGCCTTAGTCATTCCAGACCAATAGAGTCCGTATAGATAAGGAGCTAAGAAGGCTCCAGCTATAGTTCCCCAAGAAATAGCCATTAAGGTCAGAATAATAGTCGGTCTAGCTATAGCTATAAAAAAGGATAAAAGTACAAAAACCAAACATAGTCCTCTCATTAGTAACATGCTAGCTTTATCAGACATATCCGGCTTAATAAAACCTTTAAATAAATCAATAGCTAAAGTAGAACTAGATACCAAAACTAGCGAAGAAAGAGTGGACATCGAAGCCGAAACTACCAATAACAACAGCAAAAATAAGACTGCTTCCGGCATTATATTATTCAATAACTGGGGAATCAACAGGTCGGTATTAGCTACTCCTCCCATTGTAGGCACTGCTTCAAAGAAAAGCTGAGTGGTAGAACCTAAAAAGTAAGCAGCCCCAGTAACTAAGACTGCAAAAGCAGTAGCTACTATCATAGCAGGCTTAATAGACTTTTCGTCCTTAATGGTATAAAAGCGCTGCACCATCTGCGGTAGCCCCCAACTACCTAAGCTAGTTAGGATTACCAAAGATAGTAGCGGAATCGCGCCCGGCGGGCCCACCATACCCCCTAAATCAGGATTAATATCTCTTAAGCCAGCTATCACTCCAGTAACTCCTCCGGCTTGCGGATTAGTTAATAAGAAGTAAAGCATAATCGAAACTCCAAAAACCATCACGACTCCCTGAATGAAATCGGTAATTGCAACTGCTAAGTAACCACCTAAAATTAAAAATAAAGCAGTTAATACTACCATTATGCCTAGGGCCCAAAAATAAGGAATATTAAATATCTGTTCAAAAAAGTAACTCAGACCCATATAAACCGAAGCTGAATAAGGTACTAAGAAAATAAAGATTACCAAAGAAGATAGAATCTTCAAACCCGGCGATTGATACCTGCTTTCCAAAAACTCAGGCATAGTCATACTATCCAAACGATCTGTAATTCTTCGAGTTCGCTTAGCTAAGACCTTCCAAGCCAATAAGCTTCCTACTAAACTATTACCTACCGCAATCCACAATGAAGAAAGACCAAAGTTCCAACCTATCTGTCCCGCATAACCAATAAACACCACCGCTGAAAAGTAAGTAGTTCCGTAAGTAAAGGCCGAAACCCAAGGGCCAACGCTTCTATCACCTAAAAAGTAGTCATTTAAGGTTTTTACCTTCTTCATGCAAGTATAGCTTACTAGCAACAGTATCCCTGCAAATAAAGCAAAAAATAAGTACCTATACATACCTACTATACCTCCCGTCCTTCTTTAATTTTTAGCGAAGCTTTGTAACTGCCTACAAATTTTCAAGCCTACATTTGTTAATATTCTAGATTTTCATTTAATTTCCTTCTTTGTTGATTAAATTCAAGTTCAAAACCTATTTGACACTGACTAAAATCTGACTAAGTTCTGACTAGAAATTAAAACATAAGTTCAAAAATGAATTATTTAATTGTCTTTAAACTTTATCTTTTGATCTTAATTTATCCTCTATCCTTTATCCTCTATCATCTGCCCTTAATGAAGCGTTCCTTCCCGATGCTCTACATCATAAGCAAATAACGCATAACCAATCTCCGCTACCGTTAAGTCAACTTCCTCAGCCAGCCGACGGACGATATCAATAATCCTCAAATAATCGCTAGCCTTAAAAGACTCTTTTTCCTGCTCAAAATAGCCCATTCTCCATAGAGTAGCCCAGACCCTAGTATCGATCACACAGTGGCTTTCTTCATCTAGACTAGTCAGAATAGCAGAAGCAGTAGGAATACCAACTCCTGAAAGACTGCTTAATAACTCCAACTGTAAAAATTCCTCTTCCAGTTGGTAGACCTCTTGAGTTACCTTTTTCACTAAATACCCCGCATTTTTCTTCACGTGATAAGCACTGCGAGTAGAGTTAAGGTAAGCCAGTTGGTATAACTGTTCTTTAGTTAAGTAACCCTGTTGATGGTATTTCTGGCCTATAGCTGCTAATTTTTGAGGATAAAGACCTGAGGTCTGAGGGTATAAAGCTAAGTATTTGTTAAAGTCTATCATTTCGATTCCGCGGCGGGCCCGATAACCTTCCTGCAACCTATCTCTTAGCCAGTCAGGAACTTTAGTATTACCCAACAGCAGCTGTTCTTGATTACTCAAACCATGACAGTCAGAGCCACCCAAGATTAATAACTCCTTATCTTTAGCTAACCTAACATATTTACTAATCTGATTTGAATTATGCTTAGAATAATAAACCTCTAAACCTTCAATACCAGCCTCAATCAACTCAGGCACTACTGATTGATCAGCCAAGAGACCGGGATGAGCCAGCACAGCAATTCCCTTTACCTGCTTGATCATCTCGATAGCCTCCCGCGGCGTTAAGTTGGTTTTGGGTACATAAGCCGGGCCCTGATCTTCTAAATACTTATCAAAGGCCTGCTGAGCAGTCTGCACATAGCCACCTTGCTGTAAAGCTTGAGCAATATGCGGTCTGCCTATAGCCTGATTAGCATCAGTAAGCTCCTTCACTTCCTGCCAGGTTAAGTCAATTCCTAACTGATTTAGCTTCTTAACTATCTTTTTACCTCTTTGACGACGCATTTCTCTCAACTCTGATAGTTTAAGTAGCAACTGGTTATCTAGATAATCAATAAAGTAGCCTAGAATATGAACCTCCAGCTGATCTATATAGGCTGTTAGCTCAATTCCGGGAATAACTTCTAAAGGAAGACTACGAGCTTTATTCCGGGCCGGCAGTATTCCTTCCACAGTATCGTGATCGGTAACTGCTATACTTGTTAATCCTTTTTCTGCTGCTTTAACCACCAACTGCTCCGGAGTAAAAGAGCCGTCCGAGGCCGTAGTATGTAAATGCCAATCTATATTCTTCATCTATTTTAAAACCTCCAGTGCCTAATCAACTCACCACCTGATTGTAGCTTCTGATTTCAGCTAATTTCTGTTTATACTTCAGCACTATCCCCGCAAAGGTAGCGTGAGACCAAGTTAAAGGTGCTACCGACAAAGAAGTGCCTTTATAAGGATGTAGCTGCTCCGGTAATAGATTATCACTATAAGTGCTATCAATTACCCAGTCTATTAGCTTTTGAGCCTTCTTTAACTCATCTTCTGTCTTAGCTATTTCAATATACCAGTCCGCTAACCACAGCGTACAGATAACCCAAGGATTCCCCGGCACCTTTTCTATATCACCGGTAACCTGAAAGTAATAATCATCTTCATAGCGAGCTACTCCACCTACTTCAGTTTTCACCCAAAGTCTCTTTTCGATCTGCTTCATTGTATTAATTACCCGAAAGTCATCAGCAGGTAAGACTCCAAAGTAATAAACTCCAAATAAGCTGCTTTCAATAGTCTTATCAGCTACTATTGTCCCGTCGTCCTCTACATTAATCATCCGCACAAATCTACCCAGTTCTTCATCGTATAAATACTCTAAAATCCCGGCCTTAATTTCTTCGGCTGCTCGAGAATACTTTGCTGCTTCTTCCTCTTCCCCAAAGAGTTCAGCAAAATTAGCCGCCTCCTGCAAAGCACCATAGACAGTCGCTGAAGTAAAGGTTAAAATCCCGTGCCGCTCTTCCCATAAGTCATGGCTAGGCTGAGGTAGTTTTAATTCTGGATCTCTGTACTCTACCATAAAATCGGCTGCTTTTTTCACTAAGGGCTCATAGACTTCCTGAATAAACTCTAAATTCTCCGATTGACGATAGTAGTTACCTAAAGCATAAATAGGCAGTGCAGTTTCATCTTCCTGAATTGGCAGCTGCCGCTGACCATCTTCTACCCAGGGATGCCAACTAGAGCCTAAGGAGCCATCGGGATTATACTTGTGTAATAGATAGCCATCATCGGTCAACTTGGCCTTACAAAAATCAAAAAAGCGCTCTGTTAACTGGTGATAACCGGCTTGATCTAGATAATAAGCCACTAGGGCCCCATCCCTAGGCCACATATAGCTATAGTGATCGCGATTATACTCCAAAATATCGGTATCATTGGCTGCTAAAATAGCTCCCCAGTGATCAATCTGAGTTCTAACAGTTAATAAACTCCGCTTAAATAGATCCTGCCAAGACTGAGAATAACCGCTGAAGTTATACTCTCTTTTATTAACCCAAGAATACCAGTAATGACCGGTTTCTTTAATTAATTTCTCTACTCCTCTTTCCAGCACATAATCATTTAAGCTAGCTATTTCCCCGTGGTTTTTACCTACAGCAATCCAATAATGGACTACTTCACTGCTCTGAGCTGCCAAATCAAGTTTAAAGCTAATAGTACTATCCACCGAGCCCTGAGCAATAGGATTCCCAGAAAGCTCTCCATCTTCGGCATCCTTCCAGGTTCCTTTAGCTCCTTGAAAGTCCTTAATCCCCGTAGAGTAGTTATGCAGGGCCTCTCCTTGACAACGACCGGTCATCAAAAAGTAACGTCGTCCTTTATAGTGCATAATTCCCTTTAATTGGGGAGCATACAGAACTGTATCTCCAATATCCGAGCCGTATATACGCAGGTCATGGGAAAAGTAAAGCTTAACCTCTCGTTGAGTAGCCTTTAGATTTTCTACGCTTATCTTTTTCAAGTAAATGTTTTTATTATAATGAACCGCAGCCTCTATCTTTATTCGCAAGCCAATCTCTTCTCTAGTTAAAGTAATATCAGAAACTAAAGTATCTTTTTTATAGCCTATCTCTCTATCCCAATAAGTATCCACCCAGTAAAGTCCCTCTTCAACCATCACCCCTATCCGCATTGGATGTCCATTTAGATGGTTCTCAGAACCTACGTGTGGAAAGTAAAAATCCCGAATAATACCGTCTTGATCAAAGTTTACTAAGACTTTACCGTTTCCTAATACTAAATCTCTAGGCATAATCTCACTCCTTCTATATATTTCAGAGGATAGAGGATAAATTAAGATCAAGAAATAAAGTTCAAAGAAAATTAGACGCAGCGCCCTGAAGGAGGAACGACTGAGGAAGCGACGCCATTATTTTGGCTAGTCATTACTCTGGAACTCTTGGGGTGACTAGAATCTGACTAAGTTCTGACTAGACATTAAAACATAAGTTCAAAAAATTATTTAAATAAACAGCTAAAGTTCCAGAGTAATGACTAGTTAAAGTACAAACGTCGCAAGTGTCGCAAGCATCATTTCAGAGCACGTGGTTCCAATAGATTTTAAAAGTTCTAATGTTTTGTCAAATTTTTGTCAGAACTTAGTCAGCGTCAAACAGTTTTTAATGTCTTGAATTTTATCTATCCTCTATCCTCTGTCCTCTATCATTTGAATAAAACATTATACCAAAATTATATCTAAGCCATGCTATTCCGCTGCCTCAAGCTCCACGCCAGTATAGAAGTGGAGTAAGATCTGGTCATAACTATAGCCGGCCTGAACCATATTAGCCGTAGCTACTTGATCCATACCTACATTATGTCCCCAGCCTCCCCCATAAAAGATAAACTGACTAGGATAACCATCACTACCATATTCAGGAACAATAATAAAGCGACTGTTTCTTAAACCGCCAAAGAAAGAGCGTAGGGCCCGGCTAATAACTTCTTCTCCCTCGCTGCCAACTACCTTCACTGCTTGAACTGTACCACCTTCGGCCCTAGCTACAGGCAACAGCTTTTCAACTCTACCAATATCCAACTTATCCTCAATATAATCAGCTTTAATTATCCGCTGCCAACGATAACGATTTGGACTTCCATAAGCTAGGTTATCAGAGTAAGACTCAGGATGGCTCCGCAGCCAGTTATGAAGCTCATAAGGAGCTAAGGGAAAGTCCTGCTCAAAGTTCTGTTGACCAAAACCATCTCCAGCCGAATCTATAGTAGTAGTTACTCCCTGCAAATAGGGCACCTGTCCGCCCCAAATATCGGCACTACTCTCAGTATGGCCGCCGGAATTAGCGCTATAAACGGCATTAATAGGTTGACCGTTATAGGTTAGAATCTCCCCGATAGTTTCATTTACTGCTTGATTGGAATTATGATGCTCATAGGCAGCCCCGTTATAAGCTGCACAATGTACAGTAGCACAGAGATCATAACCATCACTAGCGTGCTTACCTAAATGAAAAAGAGTATAGCTGCGAGCTGCCACTGCCTGCACCTTCAAGGCTTCATTAGGCCACCAAGCTGACATCTCCGAAGGTACTACTGCATAAAGATAGGACTCTAAGTCAACTAAGTTAACCACGGTAAAAGAGCCTCCCGGGCGAAGCATAATCTCTATTGCTCCTCGATACTGCCTATCCTCTCTATCTTCCCAGTAATAACCCTGTCCATAGTCTATATTATGAAGCAAGATTGGAGCCGTCTCTTCACTGCTTTCAATAATAAAGTCACCAGTAAACTCCGCTAATACCTGATCTTCCTTATCCAATAAAGCAATTCTATTTTCAGATATCAAGTCCAACTGATAGACCTGCTTAGCTGAACCTTGAAATATCACTCTATCATTGCTTTTATCCTTAATCACAAAGTCGGCTGCCACTCTAAAGGCTAAATACTCTCTATCCTCAGCTAAACCGATCCTTAAATCGTCAGTCTCAACCTCTTCCGGTACTGCTTCCAAATCTACAAAGCTAACCTCTCTTTGTAAGGCCTCATCTCTTTCTTCTCTTTCCTCTTCTTCTTCGGGAATAAAAAGTTCCGGTTTTTTCTGTTCTAAAGTACTTAACCTTTCTTTTACTAGAGAATTATTAGGATGTCTGCTGGAAACTCGCTGATAGTTCTCTACTGCTCTTTCATAATTATCGAGGTTAAAATAATTTTCAGCTAAATTAAAGTATACATTCTCAAAGCTACCGTCCTTCCTTAATACTTGATTATAGGCCTCGATAGCTGCCTGCTCTTTACCTAAGTCCTCCTTAATCTGTCCTAAAAGATAATAAGCCAGTGCCGAATCAGCATCTAACTCCAAAGTACTATCCACCATCTCCAAAGCCAGATTATACTCACTTTGAGAATGGTAGATTTGAGCTAAATAGAGATAAGTAGACTTCAAAAGTGCTGTCTCCTCTAAGTTTTCAGCAGCTACTTCAAAGTTACTTAAAGCATCCTGATAATGACCCAAATTATAGTATATTTCACCTAAATTATAGTAAATATAATACTTTTGGGGATCCAGCTCAATTATCTGTTTATATTCTTCAATAGCAGCTTGATAATCATTTACTGTTTCGTATACTGTAGCTAAATTCTTGCGTGCTTCTATATCTTTACTATTAGTAACCAGTATTTTATGATAATAATTAATACTATCTTGATAGTAACCTTGATAAAAGTTCTCCTTAGCCGTCTCCGCTAACTGATCAGCATCATACTTATGAGCAGCAATAAAGTCTTCATTTTTAAGCTTAAAAACAGCTGTCACAGCAAAGATTACTAAAAATATCGCTAGTCCTAGAGTAATTAAGTTCCGCCTTTTATTCTTGCTAAACACAATGATCCCCTCCAAGCAAAATTGCTTATAATAGTTTAAGCTACTTAGCTTTCTCCAAAGCAGCTATTTCTGAGTAAAACTCTTCCTTTAGCTCCTCCTGTAAATAATTAAATAGATACTCCTTAAAGTCATCGCGAATATCATCTCTGGCTAGTGCAAACTCCACTACCGCTTCCAAAAAACCCTGCTTATCTCCAATATCATAACGACGTCCATTAAAGACATGAGCATATACCTCTTCTTGCTTAAGTAAAGTTCTTAAAGCATCGGTTAACTGAATTTCTCCCCCCTTACCTGGCTCTGTATTTTCTAAAATATCAAAGATAGCCGGAGTAATAATATAACGCCCTAAAATAGCTATATTGGAAGGTGCTTCCTCCAAGGCCGGTTTTTCAACCAAGTCCCGAACCTGATAAGTACCGTTATTACCATTGGAGTAGTCAACAATTCCATATTTAGAAACAAGCTCATCAGCTACCTTTTGCACTCCGATTACCGAAGACTGTTTCTGATTAAAGCTCTCAATTAACTGCTTAGTTACCGGCTCTTCGGCCTTAACTATATCGTCACCTAATAGAATCGCAAAAGGCTCATCACCTACAAAGGTCTTAGCACAGAGAATAGCATGTCCTAAGCCTAAAGGCTCTTTCTGACGTACATAATGGACATCTACTAAGTCAGAAATCTCCCTGACCATCCTCAATCTATCTACTTTTCCCTGTTCCTTTAAACTTACTTCTAACTCAAAAGACTTATCAAAGTGATCTTCAATAGCTCGCTTATGACGCCCAGTAATAATTATTACATCTTCTATCCCGGATTCCACTGCTTCTTCCACAATATATTGAATTGTCGGCTTATCAACTACCGGCAGCATCTCTTTAGGCTGCGCTTTAGTTGCTGGTAAAAATCTAGTTCCCAAACCAGCTGCTGGAATAACTGCTTTTTTAACTTCCATTCTACTTCCTCCTTGCTTAACTCTAATTTTTAAGTATTCTAAACTTTGTTCTCATATTATTTATTCTTTAAACTTTCTCTAAATTCCTTTGATAAACCAAATTTTTGTCATTTAAAAAAGGCTGTGCAGCTGCACAACCCTTTTAGCACTTTATTTTTATAAAGGTAAACTATTGATTCAACTTTGCTTATACATAGCTTCTTGTAAATAAGCTTCCAACTCCTCCTTAGCCTCTGCAAACTCAGCTGTAAATAAAGGAGGACAGTCCTGTAAATCATAGTCACCCTTAACATACATAGTAGCAAAAGCAAAACAGGTCTGCTCTCCACATTCTGCACAGTTTAGTTGAGGTAAATGCTTATAAACTTCAGGTACTTTGAGGTTGGAAAGCGACTTATAGTCGGGTTCTAACTGATCCTGTTGAGCATAAATTTCATTTATCTTTTCTTTTAACCAATCCAAAACCTGCCGTCCCTGAGAAGAATTGCTCAAACGATCTACTCTTACCTCTTTAGAAGTTAAAATAATCTTATGGCTCTTATCTTCAAATTCAATTTCCAGTTTAGGCATCTTATGATTATATATAGTTTTATCAAAAACTCCATTCAAATAAGGTAACAGCTCCCCTACATCATCGGAAAGGGTTCCCTTTACTCGCACTTTTGACTTGTCAGCCATACATCTCTGCATAGTATCGATACTTATCTTTTGTAAATACATTTTCCCCACTCCCTAAACGTCTATAATGCTTGCTTAATTTCCTTTAAGGCCTTAATTAAGTAATCTATCTCTTCTTTAGTATTAAAGTAGCTTAAGCCTACTCTAACACTCCCTTCAAACTCAAAGCTTCCTACTGTCCGATGAGCTAAAGGAGAACAGTGAAGCCCGGCTCTAACCATAAGCTGATACTCACTATCCAACTGATGCGCTAAATCATGATGATTAATTAATTCCTCAAAGTTAAAAGAAATAACCCCTACTCTTTGCTCTGGATTTAGGCTGCCATAAATAGTTAAATCTTCTATCTTGGCTAATTCTGTTAAGGCATAGTCGATCAATTCCAACTCATACTCCCTGATCTCTGCTACCCCTTTTTCCAAAATATAGTCCACTCCGGCTCCTAAACCTACAATCCCAGCTACATTGATAGTTCCCGCTTCATAACGATTGGGTAGATCGGCCGGTGGATACTCAGAAACTGCATTATTACCTGTTCCTCCAGTCCTTAAAGGAGCTAAGTCAATCCCTTCTTCTATATACAAACCACCAGTCCCAGTAGGGCCCAAAAGTCCTTTATGGCCCGTAAAGGCTAATAAATCAATATTCATCTCCTTAACATCTATTGGATAGACCCCAGCTGTTTGAGCCGTATCCACTAAAAAATGTAAATTAAACTCATTTGCTAGTTGGCCTAATTCCCTAATTGGTAACAGCTTACCAATTACATTGGAAGCATGTAAACAAGCAATTAGTTTAGTATTTTCCTTAATTGCCGCCTCCACTTTAGCCAAAGGTAAATTTCCCTGTTGATCACATTCTATAAAAGTAGTCTCTATCCCTCGTTCTCTCTCCAACTCTTTTAAAGGACGGCGAATAGCATTATGCTCTAAGCTACTAGTAATCACGTGGTCCCCACTCTCCAATAGACCTTTCAAAGCTAAGTTTATAGCTTCAGTTACATTATGAGTAAAGACAATTCGCGTTAAATCATCGATATTAAAGAGTTCAGCTAAACTTTTACGAGTTTCAAAGACTAACCTATCCGCTTCAAAAGCCTTTTTATAAGCTCCCCGACCAGCACTAACCCCTAAATTTTTCATAAAATCAAAGATTTTTCTATGTACTATTTCGGGCTTTGGATAAGAAGTAGCTGCATTATCAAAGTAGACTTCCATTTTGCTCAACCTCCTTCTAGGATAGATTTATTAAGCTATTAATATATTAAAATCTTTTAATATGTAGTTTAAAAATAAGATATTCTTATCTACAATTATATAGCTGCCTTTATTATTTGTCAAACACTATGGGGGGTCTCCAACATAACTTCGTTATATTCTTACTAAATCGAAATCTTGCTTGAAAATAAAAAGTTCTTGTATCTCTACAAGAACAATTTAAATAGACTGTTATTCAACTGTGTTTTAGATATTCATTTAATAGCTCGTCCAACAGTTGGCTTAATTCTATTACTTCTTTATTTAATTCGCCACTACTATAGTTATCATCTAACTTCTGGTTCAACTGAGCCCTAGTTTCTTCAATTTTCTTTTTTAATTCTGCTAATTCTTGCTGATTATCACCCATTAAGTTCACCCTCTCGTTTTTTTATTTTAAATTGAAATTAAGATAATCATTTTATAAAAAACCGATATTTGTTATTAATTAGCAACTTAAGTAATTAAATAATAATATAAATTCCATAAAATATCAAGTTTAGATAATAGTTGCCATTAAGTATTAAAGGCTTTTACCAAAAATTAGCTTGCTCATACTTCGCAAAACATACATATTGTACCATTTATCACCAAACATGTTCCCAGTTGTCAGATTGAAGGTGCTAAGAGGGTATACTATAATTAAGCTATATCATAGTTTGATCTCAAAGTAAGATCTCATTTAAAATGGAAATAGAAATTTAAGAGGAGGGAGTGCAAATGGACCCAAAAAATAGAGTAAAATACTTAAGAAAAAGTAATAATTTAACTAGAAAAGAACTAGCTAAAATTATAAATTACTCCGAAGATTATATTTATAAAGTAGAAACCGGCAGAAGAGATATCTCTAAAGGATTTTTAGATGCTATTAGTAAAGCTTTTGGAGTACCTAGATCCTATTTTTTTAAAGCAGATGAATATAAGTATAATCAAAATAATGATAAAATAGAATTTGAAGACTTTATAAGAGAACATAAGGTTCAATTCTATGGTCAAGAGCTTAATGAACAAGAAAAAGAAAACATAATTGAGTTAGTTAAGGTTGCTCTTAAGTTACAAAAAAAGAATAGCTAAGTATAAGAGAACTGCTAATTAGCAGTTCTCTTATAAATTAAATTTAAAAATTATCAAAACATCTATCGAGATGTTCTTTAGCAGGCGCTGAAGTAAACCAAGAAACTATAATAAACACCAGTGCCGAAACAGGCAAAGCATAAAAAAGAGGATCTATATGAGTCCACGGAAACTCAAATAAAGCATCCCGGCCAAAGATAAGCCGACTAATCCCTAATGGTTTAGACTCGTCAATATGCATAAATACAAATCCAAACAGCGCTACAGTATAACCGCTAATAATACTCGCAATAGCTCCTGCCTTAGTAGAACCTCGCCAGTAAATAGTACCGATAATAGTTGGTAAAAAGCTAGCTGCACAGATTCCAAACCAGAAAGCAGTAGCTCTAGCAATAATACTACCAGGTAAACGGTAAGCTAAAATAATTGAAACAATTAAACCTATTAAAACACCAATCCGAGTAATCCAAGGAATAGTATCTAAGTCTTCATCGTTAACTGAATCAGGCGCCTTCCACAGTCTAAAGTTGCGAATAATATCTCTCCCCCAAGCAGTAGCTTGCACATGAATCAAAGAGCTAATAGTGGATATAGCTGCTGAAAGCAGGGAAAGCATAATTAAGTAAACAAACCAGCCCGGCATCATATTATTAATAAACAGCGGAATAATTAAGTCTATATTTCCCTCAGCCACTGTAGCTGCAATCTCTCCTAACTCCTGCACAAAGTATAGATTACTCAAGGGCCCGACTATAAAGGCCGTTCCTGTCATAAAGAAAACAAAGATACTCCCAGCTACCATAGCTCTATATAAAGAACTAGTCTTTTTAACGGTCATAAAACGCATTACCAACTGCGGTTGAGCTAAAACGCCAATTCCCACTCCCATTACAATAGTACTAATTACTGTCCACCAGATTTCACTGCCTAAAGCGGGCATAGAAGTCCAGCCTTGATGTCCAGCTGCTGCTAAGCCTTCTGGAACCATATCCTTCAAAGCAGCTAAGCCTTCGTGAGCTGCTACTACTCCCCCCAAATTACTATAGGTACTAAATAATAAATAGCCCATTCCCGCTAACATAATCAAAGCACAAAAAGCATCGGTATACATTACCGTTTTTAAACCACCAGTAATTACGTAAATCCCTACTACTATGGCTAACAAGAATAGAGCTATATCATAATTAATCAACAGCGCACTTTCCAAAAAGCGAGCACTACCAACTAAAATAATACTAGTATAAGCCGGCATAAAAATAAAGATCATTATTCCCGAAAAGAAAGTTATAAAACGCGACTTATAACGCTGTCCGATTAGTTCACCAAAGGTAGTAGAGCCTAAGTTTACTGCTAGCTTACGAATAGGTACTCCAAATAATACAAAAGCAATAATCACTCCTACTACTATAGTTAATAAAGTTAACCATAACAGACTAAAGCCAAAAAAGGCGGCCGCTCCTCCAAAGCCAACAATCGCTGAAGTACTAATAAAGGTAACTCCATAGGAAAGAGCCATAATCCCTCCATTGATATCTCTACCCGCTACTAAGTAATCTTCCGAAGATTTAGTAGCCTTATGACCTAAGTAAGCTAAATAGGAAAGCACAGCCACATATAAGATAATAATTATAGTTAATATCTGAATATTTACTCCCATTGCTGCTTCATTAATCATTATGACTCACTCCCTGTGATTCTTCCGACTCTTTTTTAGCAATCCGGCCCTCACTATTCCAGTTCAGCAATCCATAAATAACTCCTGCTAGAGGGGTGATAATAGATAACCACCAAACCAAAGCAATCCAACCGTCCTCCATACCTACCATTAACATTGTCAACAACACTCCTTTTTCCTTATCTTTTTGTAAATTCTATCCTACTAATTAATACCTACCACTTATTTTACTTCAAAATAAATCTCATTTTTCCTGCATAGATAGCAAAAAATAAAGCTCCTTGTTTAAACAAGGAGCTAAAAAGCAAATAATGCTACTCTACAGTTACACTTTTAGCCAAATTCCTAGGCTGATCTATATCACAGCCTCTTTTTAAGGCTACGTAATAAGCTAAGAGTTGTAAAGGAACTACTGTTAAAATTGAAGTTAAGATTTCTTCAGTACTTGGAATCTCAATCACCCTATCTAAAGACCTAGTTACCTCTTCATTTCCGGCTAAAACTACTCCAGTAACGTGGGCTTCTCTAGCTTGCACCTCTTGAATATTGCTGAACATCTTATCCATAATTGATTCTTGAGTAGCAATAGCTATCACCGGCACATCTTCTTCGATTAAGGCTAGAGTGCCGTGCTTTAACTCACCAGCAGCATAAGCTTCTGCATAGATATAAGAGATCTCCTTTAACTTAAGAGCTCCTTCTAAGGCTATAGCATAGTCCACTCCCCGGCCAATAAAGAAAGCACTATTCTGATCAACATAGCTATCTGCTAACTTAGCTATAGTATCTTCGCTATCTTTAATAAGTTGGGCTACCTGATTAGGTAGATTTTTTAAAGCCTGAATTAACTCTTCAGTTCTAGTAGCAGAAATAGTCCCCTTCAGTTGAGCAAAGTAGATAGAGAGTAGATAAAAGACCATTAACATATTAATATAGGCTTTAGTGGAAGCTACGGCAATTTCGGGCCCGGCGTGAATATACACCACCTGATCAGCCTCCCGAGGAATAGTACTACCTACTACATTACCAATAGCCAAAACTTGAGCTCCCTTACTTTTAGCTTCTCGTAAAGCAGCCAAGGTATCGGCCGTCTCTCCGGACTGACTAACTACAATAGCTAAAGTATTTTCATCAAGCAAAGGATCTCGATATCTAAACTCCGAGGCAATATCGACCTCTACTGGAATTTCTACTAAGTCCTCCAGTAGATATTTAGCTACTATCCCTGAATGATAAGCAGTTCCACAAGCTACAATATAGATCTTTTCATACTTTTCAATCTCGGCTGGAGATAGATTCAACTCATCAAAGATAACCTGACTATTATCATTACTTAGCCTGCCGCTAATAGCTCTGCGCAAAGCTTCAGGCTGTTCATGAATCTCTTTTAACATAAAGTGTTCATAGCCGCTTTTTTCAGCCATTCCCGGATCCCAGTCTACAGTAAAAACTTCTTTATCTACAGTTTCACCTTCTACAGTGGATAGTTCTACTCCATTTTGGGTCACTACTGCCATCTCTTCATCATCAAGGATATAAACGTCTTTAGTGTGCTTCAGCACTGCTGGAATATCCGAAGCTACAAAGTACTCCTGATCCTTAAGCCCGATAATCAAAGGACTATCCTGCCTAACCGCTACTAATTTTTGAGGTTCTTGCACCGCCATAGCTACAAAGGCATAGGAGCCTTCTAGCTTAGCCACTACTCGCCGCACTGCTGACTCTAAATTACCCCTATACTCTTCTTCAATTAAGTGCACAATTACTTCCGTATCGGTCTCGGAAGTAAACAGATGCTCCCCTTCCTGTAACTCTTCTTTAAGCTGTAGATAGTTCTCGATAATTCCATTATGAACTACTACAAAGTCATCATCACAACCGGTATGAGGATGAGAGTTAGGTACTGAAGGTCGACCGTGAGTTGCCCAGCGAGTATGACCAACCCCTACCGTTCCTTGAGGTTTTTCATCAGTAATCACCTGCTCTAAGTTTTCCAGTTTACCTACCTGTTTATAGACCTCTACCTGCCCCTGATTATAAAGAGCTATTCCTGCCGAATCATAACCGCGATACTCCAATTTATTTAAACCGTCCATCAAAATAGACCTAGCCGTTGAGTCACCTATATAACCTACAATTCCACACATATATTAAACCTCCATAGTTCACAGTTTTTAAAATAGCTATTTTTAACTCTCTTTGGGCCCACAGTCACCTATGGAGTTTAAAGAGTTAATTATTAGGCAAATAGCTTTACCTAGAGGCATCCGCCGAAAAATTCGATAAACCTCTTCCTCGTCAACTCAAGCTAATCAACTCAAGTTCGGGCGCTTTAATTATTAGTTTAACTCCTCTTCAATTACTGCTGCTGTCTGATTAGCCAGCTTTTCAATCTCCTGCTCATCTTTCCCTTCTACCATTACTCTAATCACCGGTTCTGTACCGGAAGCTCTCACAAAAATACGGCCCTGCTCACCTAACTGCTCTTCCACTTGGGCAATACTCTCCTTAATTTTTGGCTTATCCCCCCATTCTTCTTTATTAGCCACCTCTACATTAACTAAAATCTGCGGAAAAGGAGTCATTACAGTAGCTAATTTGGAAAGTGACTTACCTGTCTCCACCATCACTTTGATTAACTGCAAGGAAGTTATTATCCCATCCCCGGTAGTATTATAGTCGGAAAAGATAATATGTCCTGATTTCTCTCCCCCTAACTGATACCCCTTAGCTAACATCTCCGCTAATACATAACGATCTCCATTCTTAACCGTTACCACTCTACCTTCTACTGCTGCTAAAGTCTCCTTTAAACCTAAGTTACTGTATTTAGTAGCCACTATCGTTTTTTTAGCTAAGTTATCTTGATCAATCAAGTAACGAGCACAGATAGCCATAATCAAATCGCCATCAATTAAATTCCCCTGCTCATCTACAGCTAAAACTCGGTCAGCATCGCCATCGTAAGCAACTCCTAAATCTGCTTCCTGCTCCACTACTGCCTGCTGCAAAGCTTCTGGGTGAGTGGAGCCACAGTTTTGATTAATATTTGTACCGTCAGGAATATCGTTTAAAGTTATTACTTCTGCTCCTAGCTCCTTGAAAATTCGAGGAGCTACTTCATAGGCTGCTCCATTAGCTGTATCCATTACCACTCGCAATCCGCAAAGATCAATAGCCATTTCTTCCTTAAGATACTGCTGATAATAACTTGCCGGGCTATTCAAAGTATCGACTCTTCCTACCTCTAATCCCGTTGGCTGAGGCAAAGTTTCTAAACTATTAAAAATCAAGTCTTCAATCTCCTGCTCCACTTGATCGGTTAACTTAAGACCCGCCCTATCAAAAAACTTAATTCCATTATCCGCTACTGGATTATGTGAAGCCGAAATCATAATTCCTGCCTCTACCTCTAACTCTTTACTTAAGTAAGCCAACACCGGCGTAGGTACTACTCCGGCCTTTAAGACATCAGCGCCAATAGAGTTAATTCCAGCTACTAAGGCTGCCTCCAACATATCGCCAGAAATCCTAGTATCCCTGCCGATTATCACAGTCGGCCTTTCAATTTCCTTAGTCAGTCTATAAGCCCCTGCTTTACCTAACTTAACAGCTAGCTCAGGAGTTATGTCCTGATTAGCTACTCCCCTAACTCCGTCTGTACCAAATAACTTTCCCATTCTGCGCCTCCTTTAAAAATAAATTAAACTCGACAACCGCTAAACTAATATCTTGAATTTTATTCCAAATGTTTTCTTAAAACTCAAGATACACTTCATTATATGCTAAAAAATCAATAAGTGTCAATTCCAAAAAAAAGAATTATCCCCCCTTTTTCTCTCTAGAAGCCGTGCTTGTCCTAAATATAAACAAACTTGCTTATAATTTTAATATATATTAAGCAATAATTAAAGTAAATCTGGCAAAAAAATAAAACAGAGCCAAAAAACTCTGCTTTTATCTAAAGTATCTGCTTTTAAATTATTCCTCTCGATTAAATAAGGTAGTAGAAAGATAACGTTCACCTGTATCAGGCAAGAGCACTACCACTGTTTTATCCTTGTTTTCTGGTCTTTTAGCTATCTCAGTAGCAGCATAAGCCGCCGCTCCCGAAGATATACCTACTAATAAGCCTTCATTAGCTGCTAAATCTCTGGAAGTAGCAAAGGCCTCCTCATCAGCAATCTTAAAAACTTCATCGATCACCTCTATATTCAAAACCTCCGGAATAAAGCCAGCTCCAATCCCCTGAATCTTATGCGGGCCCGACTCCCCACCAGACATCACCGGCGAGCCTGTAGGCTCCACAGCTATAATCTCTATCTCTTCGTTTTTCTCTTTTAAAGTTTCACCAACTCCAGTAATAGTACCTCCCGTACCAACTCCGCCTACAAAGATATCGATTTCACCATCGGTATCGCGCCAGATCTCTTCAGCAGTAGTCTGACGATGCACCTCCGGATTAGCTTCATTCTTAAACTGCTGCGGCACAAAAGAGTTTTCCTTTTCCGCAGCTAACTGATCTGCCTTTTCAATAGCTCCCGGCATTCCTTCACTGCCTGGAGTCAACACCAACTCAGCTCCTAAAGCCTGCAACATATTTCTCCTCTCTACACTCATAGTATCAGGCATAGTTAAAATTAATTCATATCCTTTAGCCGCCGCTACAAAGGCTAGCGCAATTCCGGTATTCCCACTAGTCGGCTCAATAATCACCGTATCCTCCGTTAACAAACCCTCAGCCTCGGCAGCCTCCAGCATAGCCTTACCAATTCGATCCTTAACACTACTACCGGGATTAAAAGACTCCAGCTTAGCTATCAATCTAGCCTCAACATCTTTAGCCTGTCCATAGCTGTTCAACTCCACTAACGGTGTATCACCAACTAAATCCACCAAACTACCTGCAATTTTAGACATGCTTTTTTCCTCCTTATATTTTTTAATCAAATTTTAGTGCTTTTCCATAAACATCAACTTAAGCCGAATACTGTTAAATTAATAAATCATTAAAATCAAATTTAAAGCTATTGGAACCACTAATGAGCACGAATGAACACGAATTAAAAAACATTAAAATTTTGAACTTATGTTTTATCAGTTCTTTAATCCTCGTTCCAAATCCTCAACCAAATCCTCTGCAGCCTCTATTCCTACTGATAAACGTAACAGACTTTCGGTAATTCCTAATCTACTTAATATCGACTCTGGTATATCCTGATGAGTCTGGCTCACCGGATGAGTAATCAAGCTCTCCACCCCACCCAAGCTCTCAGCAAAAGTAATCACTTCTAGGCTCTCCAAAAGCTGCTCTACTAACTTAGGCTCCTTAACTGTAAAAGAGATCATAGCTCCAAAGCCGGAAGCCTGCTTACATGAAATATCATAGCCTTCATGCTCAGATAAACCCACATAAAAAACCTCTTCTACTTGCTGATGCTCCTGCAAAAACTCTGCTATCTGTAAAGCATTACTCTGCTGCTTATCCATCCGAACTCCCAAAGTCTTAATCCCGCGCAGCATTAACCAGCTATCGAAGGGAGATAGGACAGCTCCTACACTCTTCTGAATTAAGCTTAAAGAGTCCGCTAGTTCTTCATCTTTAACCACAGTAAAGCCGGCCAAAGTATCGTTATGACCGCCTAAAAACTTAGTCCCGCTATGTACTACTATATCGGCTCCTAGCTGAAGCGGCTGTTGATAATAAGGGGTTAAAAATGTATTATCTACAATAGTTAATAAGTCATTATTTTGAGCAATTTCAGCAACTGCTGCTATATCAGTAACCTTCATTGTCGGATTAGAAGGAGTTTCTAAAAAGATAGCCTTAGTATTTTCTTGAACCGCTGCTAAAACGTTTTCTATCTCACTAGTATCCACATATGTAAACTCCAGTCCATAGCCAGCATAAATCTCTTCAAATAATCGATAAGTACCTCCATAAAGATCATCAGCCACTACTATCTGCTCTCCTGGCGAAAAAAGCTTAAATAGATCTGTTATAGCAGCCATCCCACTGGAATAGGCAAAAGCAGCCGTGCCCGCTTCCAAAATAGCTAAGCTTTCCTCCACTTCTTGCCGAGTAGGATTCTGCTCCCGACTATAATCATAACCTCTTCTTTGATCTGTAGTATCTAGATGCTTAAAGGTAGCACTTTGATAGATCGGAAAGCTCACCGCACCAGTATAAGGGTCAACTTTTTGACTACCATGAACCACCTTGGTTGCAATAGATTTACTCAATTTTCTTTAACACCTCCTGTTGATATCTGATCAAATCCATTAATCCCTATAGATTTAGTAGGTTTAAAGGTAGGATACCACATTAATTAGCTTATGTCAAATCTAAAAGGGGCTAATCTTCAAAAAGCAGACTATATTCAAAGCAATCTTAAAAATAATAAGTTAAGCCAGCAGCAATTCCAGAATTAAAGTCACCTTCACGATTTCCATATACTCTACTATCCACTCTCAGTTCCAATCCGCCACCTAAATCACTGATATAATAAGGAACTAAAACTGCCTGCTGCTCCTCTGTTTCCATCATCATTACCACTCCTAGGTCAGTAAAATAATCCAGACTAGTAACAAGGTTAACAGTTAATAAATCTCCACCCCCAAATATATTAAATTCCTCTGTAGCATCTACCTCAGTAGTATTCCTCTCGGCTTCTCCGCCGCCAATCTGTAAAGCAGCTAGTTGTCCAGCATTAAAGTTTTGCTGCAAAAATCGAAAGTATTCGGCTTGCAAAAGCACCTGCCGACCGCCATAGCCATTATAACCACCGACTATCCAACTATAATCAATTCCCAGTTGAAGCATAAAGTCATCTTCTTGTGTATTTTGCTGATGAAAATATCCAACTGAACCGTAGCTTCCTAAGTCGCCAATATCTCTATTATAGGTCATTCCGGCCCGTACTAAATTATCATCTTCAAAGTCAGAATCATTTCCATTCTCGTCAACTTTATTTATCTTGATAGGCTGATAACTTAGATTAAAACTCAAATCATAGCCGCTTCCAGGCAGTCTCAATCGCAAACCATAGCCCAATTCATCCAGTTTGGAAGCTAAGTCCTCCGATTCAGAGCCTAATCCAGGAAATGAAGTAATCAACTGCAAGTTACGACCTCCACCCAAAGAACGATGCCAACGCAAGCCATCAATTCCGGGAGTAATTGTCTCTTCACCTAAATCTTCTATCCCTAATCCATAATCCAGCAGATTAATCATAGCCCCATAAGACCAGGAAACAGGCTGCCGGCCCATTGTAAAATGACCATTCTCTCTTCTCCGCCGAAGATACATATACCTCAAATCTGTCTCCAAAGCACCTCCTACTAAATCCAACTGCCAAACTAACCTAGGCTCTACAGTAGCTGACTGTGGAAAATAAAGCTCAAACTCCCCCCGACCGCTAAAATCAGCCTTTAAATCATTATCATAAAGTAATCCACTATCCATTTCAATTTTCCCACCTATTTCAATGGCTTCTGCTTTGGTGGTAAGTAATACACATAATATGAGTAAATATAATGCTATCTTGATTTTCAACTTCACTTTTTTCACCTCCGAGTTGTGGTCTACTCCAATGTCTCCAAGGAAATTTTACTCTCTGGAATATCGTAATCGAAATCAAGCTCCTTAATCTGTAAAGTAGTCTTGCTCTCTGCTTTTAATTTATTATTCATAACAACTTCAACTGGAAACCATCGCTGCCCAGGAAACTCTTTAACCTCTTTAACTTCCATTACCTTAAGCAAACGTCCCCCAGTACTAAAATACTCTTCTTTTAAGATCACAAAACGCTCCTGATCGATCCAGATTTTACGCTGATAATAAGAGGCATCTTTATCTTCACGAGCTACAGCAGAAACAACATAAGTATCCCTGCCATTAATAACTTCTTCTCCTTGCAATTCAAAGTTATAAAGCTCTGTCAACCGTTGAGACTCCATTATATCCTCATAGGAAAAATCACTGCCCATCATTCCTTCCCGCATCATATGACCGGAGATACTAACCAAATCCTCAGCAGCAGGGAAGTACATCCACAAATCATCACCTAATTTCAGATATCTAGTACCTCTATCCCTAGGATTTGTAAACTCACTTAAACTGTTTTCACCTTTGGTATAAGAATACATCTCTTTAATAGTTTCTCTACCCCTATCTTCAATTATCATTTTTGCCTCCATGCGAGCAGATTCAAGGTACTCATTTTCATCCACCCGTTCCATTATCTCCTCAGCCGTTAACTCTGCTGCTAACACACAGTTTGAATATCCTCCAGACACCAAAAACAAACTCAGGATTAATAAAGTAAAGACTACTTTTTTCATCATTACTCCCCCCATAAATATAGTTCTTTGTAAATACTTAGCTTAAATGATCTATTCATCAATATAGTGCAAAGCAGCTGCCGGTTCCAATTTTGCGGCCTGATAAGCTGGATAAAGGCAGGCTAAGGTTACAATCACAACTCCCATTATAAAACTGACCACTAAGTTTTCAAAGTTAAAGGCTAGATAAAAAACTGGTTCAATTAAAACATCCATCTCTCCTAAAGCCTCTGCAAAGGCTTCTACATGAAGTCCTGCTCGTGAATAATAGAAAGTAATTAAACCTCCCCCCACTACTCCTAACAGACTACCTATTAAGCCCATAAAAGCTCCTTCCAAAATGAATATCTTCATAATATCTCTACCTCTAAGTCCTAAAGCTGCCATCATTCCTATTTCTGAAGTCCTTTCCCGAATAATCATAGTTAAAGTACTTATGATCACCACAGTTCCCATTAGAATAAAAAGTATATAAACCAAGTTCATAATATCTCCTACCTCATCATAAGTTTCTACCAGCGGATCAGCCTTATTCCAAAGCACCGTCGAATAATGATCTGCGCTCCTTTCAGCCAATAAAAAATTAATTTCAGTCTGTAAAGCATCAGCCCTACGAGCATCAGCACCAAAAACTAATACTTCCGTCACTTCATCTTCAAACCACAATATATTCTGAGCTGTTTCTAAAGGCAGATAAAAGAAGTTATCATCTAATTGGGGTACTCCTGAATCTCTAATACCTACTACCTGAAAAGTACGGCCTTGTAAAGACTGATAAGCATCAACAAACATCAAGGTAACTCTATCCTCAAGCTCTGCTCCTAAGTCTGCTAATAGGCCCTGTCCTACTAAAATTTCATTTTCTGTCTGCGGCATTCTCCCTTTTTTAATCTCCTCCGCCAAGAAACCATAATCACTTTCAGCAGCAGGATCAATTCCTACTCCAATCATTCTTAATAAATTATCATCAATACTGGCCATAGCTCCAAAGCGAATTCTAGGCAGTACGTGTTCTACCTTATCAAGCTCTCTAAGCTCCGCCAGCATTTCTTCTACTCCATCCCCAGCAAAGCCATCTACAGTATAATCTAAAGGTAACAAAGGCTCTCTTAATTGATATTCGGAGTCTGTTATTCTGACGTGACCAAAATTATTATCAATATACATCCCAAAACTTGATTCTGTAAAACCTACCATCAATCCCCGAGCAAAAATAACAATCATCACTACGGCAGTAACAGCCACAATAGAAATAAAAGTACGGAGCTTATTACGAGTTAAATTACGTGCAGCAATTTTTAATAAATACATCTTTTTCACCTCCAATATCTCTTTTTATCTGTGATGAATTGCTTCAACAGGATCTTTGCGAGCTGCCCAATAAGAAGGAATTATACTAGCGACTACAGCAATTACTATTACAAATAGAAAAATCATCACAAAGGAAGAAGGATTCCAAACGCCATAAATTCTACCACTCATAGGTAGTCCCAACTCAGCTACATCCCAAAAAGACTCTACGTCAATACCAAAAGTAGCAAATAAAGCATTAACTATTGCTGCCACTGTACAGCCAATTAATCCTCCAATTACTCCTAGCCCTCCGGCTTCTAATACAAATACCTGCACTATCTGACTCTCTTTTAGTCCCATAGCTTTCATCATTCCTATTTCCTTTACTCTTTCTAAAGCAGATAAAACAATAGCATTAATAATCCCAATAGCTCCTACCAGCAAAATAAGAGCCAAGATAAAATAAGTTTCTAAATAACCCCAAGCCTCAAGTGAAGTTAACATTTCTGAAGCATCGCGATAAGAGCGAACTTCATAAGCTGAATCTGCTAATTTATCGCCCAGTTTATCAGCTTGGCTAAGGGCTATATTTCTATTATCCATTCTTAACATTAATTGACTCACTTGATCCTCACTAACTCCTAAATACTTAACAGCATAATCACGGGCAACAAGCACCGTTCCTAAGTTCATCTCTGGATGAGGAGTAGATACAATCCCCTTTACTTCACCTTCAATAGTGCTGAAGTAATCCTGTTTATCCCGAAAACGCAAAGTATAAAAATCTCCTACTTCTAAATTGAAAAACTTTGCTAATTGAGAACCGATTACCACCCCCGAATCCCCTGCTTCAACAAACTCCCCTGCTACTAAATAGTCTTCATTTTTAAAGACTTCACCGAAAGTAGTCGGCTCTATAGAGCGAACCAAGACAGGGAATTCTTCTCGACCAGCAATAAAATTAGCTGAAAAATCTAATACAGGAGTTAAAGCTGAAAAGCCTTGACTAGCTTTTAGTTCAGCCAAGATATCCTGGCTAGGGCTAAAGGTTTCTGCCAAAGGTAGTTCTTGCTTAGCATCGGCTTCGGCAAAGAAGTTTTCTCGTGCTATCTCTATATGCGGTGTCTCAAAATCAATCACATTACCGAAGGATAAGTCCATCATTCCCATCATAAATGAATCCAACAATAAAAAAGTTATCACCGCTAAGGATAATATGCTGGCAATAATCAAAGTCCTTTTACGACGGCGAAATAAGTTCCGAAATGCAATTCGTAGCAGATACATGCTAGCCCCTCCTTTCTTCCTTAGAAATCATCCCGTCCCGAATCTCCAATAAACGATGGGCATACTTCATTACCAATGGGTCATGAGTGGAAAAAATAAAAGTAGTTTTTAACTCCTGATTCATCTTCAGCATTAGCTCCAATACTTCCTGACTGGTTTCAGAATCAAGGTTAGCTGTCGGCTCATCGGCTAAGACTAAATCGGGCTCCTTGACTAAAGCTCTAGCTATTGCTACCCTTTGTTTCTGACCACCGGAAAGCTGATTGGGCTTTCTAGCTAACATTTCCCCTAAGCCAACCTTTGTTAAAATATTAGTTACTCTTTCTTTAGTCTCCGGGCCCTGACTACCTTCAGCAATTCTCAAAGCAAATTCCACATTCTCATAGGCAGTCAACACGGGAATTAGATTATAACTCTGAAATATAAAGCCAATATGCTTCCGGCGCAGCATAGCCAGTTGATTTTTATCCATCTCTTTAATGCTCTGATCCAGAATTTCCACCCGACCCTTAGTCGGCTTATCTAGGGCCCCAATTATATTCAGCAAGGTGGTCTTGCCGGAGCCAGAAGGGCCAAAAACGGTAGTAAACTCTCCCTTCTCAACTATTAAATCAATTCCTCTAAGAGCCGGTACCGCAATCTCCCCTTGTTGATAAATCTTTTCCACAGCTTCAAACTTTAAAAGTGGCATACTATCCCCTCCTATTAAGCTAAAGTTAACGTAAAAACTTCGATTAATCACTAACTATTTTTTTCGATTCCATTCCTAATAAAGTATAAAATTTTATCAACAAGGTGCATCAACTTATCCTTGCTCAATTCTGCTAAAAGATCCTCCTCATTGTCAAACTCTAACTTTTTCCAGAAATAATCCTCCAAAACCGATATATTCAGTTGAGTTATTAAATAAGCTGTAAATTCAATATCGATGTTAGGATCAATCTCTTCTTTTTTAATCCCCTCTTCCAAAAGCTTAATAAAAAATTGATCGCTTTTTTGCTCACTCTTATCTAGTATTTCCTCTTTAAGCTGATTATCGAGATTGATAATCCTAAAGGCAACTAATTGCAGGCGAGGATGCTCCTTAGTAAAACGAAAGCCGGCTAAATAGAGCTCTCTTAATAATTCAAAAAAATTAAGATTCTGTTTTTCAGCTACTGCTTTTGAAATATAAGTCATCTTTTCCTCAGTTATTAATTCAACAATGTACTTAAATAGATCTTTCTTATCGCTAAAGTATTGATAAAAACTACCTTTGGCAATATCCGCCTCTTCAACAATCCGATTAATACTGCTTTTATGATAAGGATGTTGGGCAAATTCCTTAATAGCAGCATCCAAAACTCTTTCTCGTTTTTCTTCCGGTAAATTAAAAAATGTCTCGCTAGGCATATCTTCTCTCCTTTCTTTAAAAATATTAATATGACTAAGAAGTCATATGACTTCTTGGTCATATTCTACTAAAAACTTTTTATTCTGTCAAGTACTATTTTTAAAAGGAAGTTTAGACCCTTTAGCGAAGTAATATTTAATAGGAAAGGGGAAATCAAATGAATAGTGATATTATTATCCGCGAGCAAGCTGAACACTACCGCATCTTAAAAATTCCTGTCTTTAGAAAAACGGCGGGAGTCACCTTCGATTTAATACCAATGGAGCACTTTCCTTCCATAGACTCCATTGACCGGGTGCTCCACGAAAGTAATGCTGTCTCACCAGGGCCCGTAAAAGGAGTAGAACGCCCTTGGTATATGCATCCTCACCAGACCGATAACCTAGTAGTTATGCAAGGAGTTAGATTTGTAGAGCTTTATTCACTATCAACAGGAGAGTTGGAGGAGTTTGAGGTGGGCCCTGACTATATCAAGCAAGATGGAGAGCTGATCTTTGAGGGAGGCTGTATGCTGACCTGGCCTACTCAGGTTTTTCACCGCATCATTACGGGCCCTGAAGGCTCAGCTTCCATTAACTTCGCCAGCCATGAAGAAGGAATCTCTATCAAAAATAACTTTAATATCTACGATCTAGATTTAGAAAGCGGTGAATATGAAGTACTACGCCGGGGTCATGAAGATCAATTTGATATTTTTTAGCTTATCAATCTTAAAAGGCTCCTTCATAATGCAGGAGCCTTTTAAGATATTCTTATGATTTAGACATAACTTCACTCTCTTGATAACTTAGTTCTGGACTTTTAACCTTACTGTTTTTCTTATGAACTACCCAATAAACACTGCCAATTAATATTCCACCACCAATGATATTACCAGCCGTCGTTGAAATTAAATTATTCACAAAGCCCATCCAGTCTAATTGAGCTAACTGAGCAGAGGTCACAGCAGCCTCTCCAGCATACTCTCCTTTAGCCAGTATTCCCGCCGGTATATAGTACATATTAGCAATACTGTGTTCAAAACCACCTACAACAAAGGCCATGATTGGAAACCAAGCAGCAAGCACCTTACCCATCATGTCCTTAGCTCCAGTGCCCATCCAGACAGCAAGACAGACTGCAAAGTTGCAAAGTATCCCCCTAAAAAAACCAACATTAAAGGGAAGATTAGTTTTAGAAGCTGCTATCTCTACATGGAAGCCTCCTAGCAATCCCTCCGAAGTAGAGAATAAGCCAGCATTATAAACTAACCAAGCAAAGGCTATTGAACCAATTAAGTTCCCTAAGTAGACTAGTGTCCAGTTTTTCATCATTTCCTCAAAAGTAATCTTTTTATCCAAAAGACTTAAAAATAATAACGTATTTCCAGTAAAGAGCTCAGCTCCAACTACCAAGATTATTATCAAACCCACTGGAAAGACCGCTCCTTGCACAAACTTAAGTAAACCATAATTATCAGCAACCATGGCGTGAGAGGCCACATTCGAAGCATAAGCTCCAAAAGCAACAAAGGCTCCAGCCATGATTCCCAATAATACCATCTGTAAGCTACTCAAGTGCACCTTCCTAACTCCAGCATCAATTAAAGCATCCACTGTTTCACTTGGTGACAATAAGTTCTTTTCCATTTGATATCCTCCTTTTTTGTGATTAGATTCACTTATTATATAATGCAATTTTCATGCCAAGCATTTATAAAAAGAGGGTCAATTCTCTAATCTCCTAGAATATCAACGTTAATGACCGCTTCTAAAAATTAGTCAAATTTTTAACTCTCCAAAGCCTGTTTATTTAAAATACACCTTATTTATTACTAAGCTATGAAAAAGGCTCAACAATAACTTTTTAATCCCGTAAAATAGCACTTATCAACAGTTATCTAGATTTAGAGAAAGCTAATTGCTAATTAACAGCTATTAGTAAGCTTATTTGATTATTGATCTATAAATAGTCGTTAAAACTACCAGCTAGATAAAGTGTCCATTTTTTATACGCTGTTCTTTTCTCATACAAAAAACATTTTAAAAGCTATACCTATCCAGCTTTTGATAGAGAGTAGAGCGAGAAATCTGCAATAATTCAGCTGCTTTCTTTTTATTACCCTTGGTTAAATTAAGTGTTTTCTGAATTGCTTCTTTCTCAAGCTCAGCAACCAGCTCCCCTAAAGGCCTTATCCCCGTCTCTTTATTCACCCTGTCAGTAAGCCCACTATTATTTTCACTGCTCTGCTCAATTATATAGTTAGGCAACTCCTTAACTTTAATTATCTCGTCAGTAGCTAAACTAAAGGTTTGAATAATTAAATTCTCTAATTCTCTAATATTACCTGGCCAGTCATAGCTCATCAACTTAACTAAAACCTCATTTGACAGCTTTTTCCTCGGGATTTTCTCTTCAGCAACTAGTTTAGTAATAATATAATCCACAATTACCGGTAAGTCCTCTATCCTCTCCCGTAAGGGAGGAATCTTAATAGTAATCACATTTAACCGATAATATAGATCCTCTCTAAACTTATTTTTCTTCATTTTGTGATGAAGGTCACAATTAGTGGCAGCAATAATTCGCAAGTCTACCTCCAAGGCCTCATTTCCACCTACACGCTCTATCTCCTTTTCCTGTAATACTCTCAATATCTTAGCCTGCATCTGAAGCGGCATATCTCCTATTTCATCTAAAAAGATAGTTCCTTGATCAGCTAGTTCAAACTTACCTGCTTTTCCATCTTGGCGGGCTCCAGTAAAAGCCCCTTTTTCATAACCAAAGAGCTCCGTTTCTAATAGAGTATCAGCAATAGCAGCACAGTTAACTTTAACAAAGGGCCCGCTTCGCCTAGGACTAGCATTATGAATAGCATGGGCAAATAACTCTTTGCCAGTTCCACTTTCGCCCAAAATTAAGATAGTAGACCTTGTCTGAGCAGCCTGTCGTGCTTGAGCTTTAAGCTTTTTTATTTGCTGGCTCTTACCCTTAATATCTCGAAAACTATACTTAGTATCTTTATTTAAAGACAGCTTTTCTTTATAGTAATCCACCTCTTTTTGAAACTCTTCCAAAAGATAAGGTAGACACATTTCTATCTCTGCTAAATCCTGATAAACTGCTATAGCTTTTTCGCGACAAGTAGAATAACCACAAACTCCACAGTTTAACAGATCACTCTCAGTAAACTTATTAGTATAATTGAGGATTTCCTCTATCTCTTCTTGATTAGGCATTGGTAGTTCCACTACTCTACGCTCAAACTGGCGACTAAAATCTAAGCTGGGCAGCTTATCCTCCTTACTACTTTCCTTATTACTTACTCCTTGTTTCTCTAAAAACTCATTAATTAACTTTTCTCTAGCAAAGATAGATAGCTGACTATCTATCTCCGGGCCATCAATACAGCCCTGACAAAAAAGCAAATCCAAAAGTTGAACCTCTATTTCTTCCTCAGAAATAGCCTCCAATAAGCGAATAACACTCTGACTCCCTTCAGTAATTAATGCTTCATCGGCAGATAAGCTATCCAAATTAGCTACTAATCCTCCCGCTAAAGGAAAGTTATCACTGTGAGGCAGTTTACTTAAAGCAAAGCTACTCAGTTCTAGCTCTCTAAGCTCCTCTATACCTTGATTACGAAAGATCTCTTTAATTTCCTTAAAGGTCAATACCGCATCTATAATTTCAGTTGCCTCTTCTTGTTTTATTTCAGACTTTTTAGCAACACAGGGCCCAATAAAAACTACTCTAGACTTTGGATGCTCCTTTTTAATTAATTTAGCCACTGCTATCATAGGAGAGACCAAAGGAATCAAATTAGGAACTAATTCAGGATAGTATCTCTCTATCAAATTGGTTATAGCCGGACAGGCTGTACTAATTAAATTCTTAAGTTCAGAGGTAACTAAATAGTCATCATAGTCTTCGAGCAACATCCTAGCTCCCAAAGAAACCTTATACACTTGCTCAAAGCCCGATCGTTGTAAAGCAGTAACTACCTGCTGAGGCTTACACTCTGTAAAGGAAGCAATGAAGGAAGGGGCCAAGCAGGCTATTAACTTTTCCTCGTATTGTCTCCATTTAGCAATCTCAGCTTGATAGTCTTTCATCCGCTTAGCTCCCTGAGAACATACACTGAGACAATAACCACAACTAATACATCTTTCTGTTACTATTTCAGCCTTACTATCCTTCACTTTAATTGCCTTAACAGGACAGTTTTGCACACAAGCATAACACTTTTGACATTTAACCTCACTTACTGTAACTATAGTAGACACTTAAATCCTCCTCCTTTAGTTAGTTGTGATAAAAATTTCACAAATCTGAAGTAGGTTTTAATCCAAAAGATATTAAAGAGGCTCAATATTTTATCTTAATTACCTAATTCTACATCTAAATACAAGTATCCTGCAACTATAAAACTTTGAATTTACTGTTGAAAGCCTAAGCTTTGTCTAGCTCTAAAAGCGTCAGTTATTAACTGACGCTTTTAGCAACTTATCTAGCTGATTAAGAACCATATTTTTCTTCCAAATAAGCAACTATCTCACTGGAATCATAAATCACAGTACCATCACCATCCTCCAACACCGGCACCTTAATCTGTCCTGATAGCTCCTTAATTTTATCTCTTTCACTCCTAGCTTTAGGCACTTCCTCCACTCGATACTCTAATTCTAATTCTGTTAGCTTCTTTTCAACCTTTTGACAGTAGGGACAAGATTCAAATTGATATAATATTATCATAAATCATTTTTCCTTTCTATAATTTTTATTCTCAAATTATCTTAATGCCTCTTGATAGTAGTTCTTCCGACCTAAAACTCTAAATAAATAGTCTAGATAAAAAGCATCTTCATCCTCTATTCCGCTATTGGGCCCGCGATTATAGGCTACAATAACCTGATGTATATCACCAAATCTATCAATTAACTTACTCAAGTAATATACCGGCAGTCTAATCCCCAGCTCCAGCGGATCTAACATCCTCCATTCAGAATACTCCAGTCCTAACTCTGCCGCCAAATCCTTAGCTAAATATCTTTTCATGCTGCCAATCCCTATACTTCTTCCTTCATCGTAATCTCCTCTAGAAACAAAATTAGTTTCTGCCTCTAGAATAGCTAGTACTAAAAAGGGATCTACATTATACTCTTCAGACCACTTTAAAATACTTTGGGCGTACTGACTAGCTCTAGTCCTAGATAAACTAATACTAGTATTATAAGCCTTATCATGCACATAATAAATCCTATCGGCAATATAAGCCTCTTGGGCTTGTACCGAAATAGGAATTAATAAAAAAATAACTACTAAAAAAACAATCCTTCTCACTGCTAACTCTACCTCCCACTTGATTATTTTATCAATCACCTCTTAAGCTCTGAGATGACAAATTAATGCAAAAAACTCATCCATGCCATTTGGATTTGACAACTATGGAATTTTATAGCTACATTTTAGATGTAGCAAAGCTATACATATGTATATATTATAGTTCTATTACCATTAATATGCAAATAAAGGCTAAAAAAATTTATGATCTCAATAATTAAAGTTCAATTGACAAGAGTTCTAAAATCAGATATCATAGTTATCAAAATCACTAATTTTTATAATATAACTATGGAGGTGCCCAAAGTGGAACTAGAAGATAAGAATAGAATTGTAATTACCGTTTTAGGAGAAGATAAAGTAGGTATTGTTGCTAAGATGACCGGAGTATTGGCTAAATACGAAGCAAATATCTTAGATATCAGCCAAACCTTACTCCAAGACTTATTTGCTATGATTATGTTAGTTGATATCTCCAAAACAAAGATCAGCTTTGAAGAGTTAAAGGAAGAGTTACAGTCTGCTGGTCAAGAGCTACAAATGAAAGTAATGGCTCAACACGAAGATGTGTTCCGGTATATGCATAGAATATAAATTGAGGGGGTTAAGTCAATGTTAATCAATCCTGATGAAATTCTAGAAACTATAAAAATGATTGAAATGGAAAACTTCGATATTCGAACTGTAACTATGGGGATCAACCTTAAGGACTGTGCCCATCCCGATATCGAAGTAGTAAGAGAAAATATATATAATAAGATAATCGAGTATGCAGGCCAGCTAGTAGAAACTGCTCAAAAAATGGAGGTTAAATATGGAGTTCCTATTGTTAATAAAAGGATTTCGGTTACGCCGATCTCTATTGTAGCTGCGGCCTGTGAAGAAAGTGATTATAGCAGTATTGCCGAAACTCTAGACCAGGCTGCTAAAAAAGTAGGAGTAGACTTTATTGGGGGCTTTTCTGCTTTAGTACATAAGGGACATACTAAGGAGGAAAGAAACTTAATTAACTCCATTCCTAAAGCCTTAAACAAAACCGACCGAGTCTGTTCTTCGGTTAACGTAGCTACTACTAAAGCGGGAATTAATATGGATGCTGTGCTAGAGATGGGCCAGATTATTAAAAAAACAGCTGAATTAACAGCTGATGAAGGGGCTATTGGCTGTGCTAAGTTAGTTGTCTTTGCTAATGTACCGGAGGATAATCCCTTCATGGCCGGAGCTTTTCACGGAATAGGCGAAGCTGAAGCTACTATCAATGTGGGTATTAGCGGGCCCGGCGTAATCAAAAATATAGTCGAAGATATTCCCGAAGTTAACTTCGATGAATTAGCCGATCGGATTAAAAGAACTGCCTTTAAGATTACCAGAATGGGTGAATTAGTAGGTCGAGGAGTCTCTAAAGAGTTAGCTATTCCTTTTGGAATTGTGGATCTGTCTTTAGCTCCTACTCCAGCGGTAGGTGATAGCATAGCTAATATTTTAGAAAATATGGGCTTAGAAAAATGTGGAACTCACGGCACCACTGCTGCCTTAGCTCTGTTAAATGATGCTGTTAAAAAAGGCGGAGCTATGGCTTCGGCTCACGTAGGCGGTTTAAGCGGAGCTTTTATTCCGGTCAGTGAAGACCAAGGAATGATTGAAGCAGTCGAAAGCGGAGCTTTGGATCTCAATAAGCTAGAAGCAATGACTTCAGTCTGTTCAGTAGGTTTAGATATGATCGCTATTCCCGGTGCTACTTCGGCGGAGACCATTGCTGCTATTATTGCTGATGAAATGGCTATCGGTACCATCAACCAAAAAACAACGGCAGCCCGGATTATTCCTGTTCCGGGCAAGGAAGTGGGCGATGAAGTGGAGTTTGGAGGTTTATTAGGTAGGGCCCCAATTATGGACATCAACCATTTCAGTTCCGCTAAATTCGTAAAGCGAGGCGGTAGAATCCCTGCTCCTTTACAAGCCTTGAATAATTAACAGTGTATAGTTAAAAACCTAAACTATTAAAACATTAAGTTCAAGTTCTATTTGACACTGACTAAGTTCGGACAAAATCTGACTAAAACATAAAAGCTTAAAAAAATTAAAGAACTAAAAGATTTTAAGATCTAGTTAGAACTTAGTCAGATTTTAGTCAGCACCCCAAGGGCATTTCTTTCAGGGCATGTCAAAAAAGCTTTTAATGTTTTGAACTCCGGTTAACTAAATATCACAATACAACTAAAGGAGCTTCTAATCTAGACTCTATTTCCTCATAGGAGCTCCCTGTTAAGTCATTCCCCCACTTATTAAAAGGAGTTTGGGGAATTAAAACTAAATCGACCTCTTTTAATTTGGCTTTATGCTTTTCAATAGCTGTTAAAAAATCACTAACCACCAACAGGCCAGCTGCCATAATATTGCCGCCGAAAAACCTATTTTTGACTAGTAAGATATCGATTTTAGAAAATAGATCAGGCATTAGCTCTTCTAAAGCTAATTTAATCACCCTTTGTCCCAATAATGAAGTTAAAATAACTACCCTTTCGGCAGCTGCCTGCTCAACTTTCGCTTTAATCTTTTCTAGCCTAGCTAAATCAATATCGTAATCTAAAACTACTCCCGACTTATCTCCAATTGATTTTCTTAAATTAAGTGTAGAAACTCTTCCGGCCCGTTTATACTCAACTTGAGGGTCCTCAGCAGCTACTAACCTCTTAAAAGCTTCCACTCGCAAGGGAAGTTCTGCTCCTTCCACCTTTAATAGCTGATCCCCCCTCCGCAGTCCAGACTTATCAGCGGGTGAATCTTCTATACTCCCTCTTAGTTTCACCTTTAAATTCTCAATTAAAGGAGGTTCTACCGTAATCGGTACTCTATACTTATAGTTTAGGTCATCCAGATAACGATTTAACTCCAACCACAGCCGGAGATCAAACTGCAATTCTTGAGGAGCTAATTTAGTACAACCAGGTAGAAAGACTCTAATAGTTTTAGCATTATTTTGATTTAAAAAATCGATAGTATTTTCTAAATCATCCCAACTGCTAATAGTAGGCAAAGCTACAATACTGCCGTGATAAGTTACTTCCTGTCGAGCTAAATAACCTATCTGTTGTAAGATATTTTGATTCTTACAGTCCATTAGCTGTTGACGATGCTCCAAAGAAGCAGTATTCAAGGATACATTCAGCTCAATGAAGTTTAAGGTCGCTAATAATTCCACCGTTTCTCTATCCAATAAGGAGCCATTAGTAGTAATCTGAATCTTGGTTTTAGGAAAGCGCCGCCGTAAATAAAGTAAAATATCCTTAAAATCTGGATTAACAAAAGGTTCACCTTCCACCAAAGTAGTAGTGGATTCACCAATTACTATCTTTTGAGCTGGATCTAAAAAGTCAGCTACATCTTTAATCTGCTCCAAACTACGATGTCCATAGGTGAAAACCTTAACCTCCGGTGGATTATAACGATGACTGCAAAAGAGACAGTCTAAATTACACTTTGAAGTAACAGGCAAAATATTATACTCTTGAGCTGAAAAATAAATTAACTCCTCTAACGAACTACTCATCCTTCTCACCTTCCTTTGCCTTTACTCTAACTTCAAATTCGGTTCTGCATTGAGATCATAGCCGGCCCAGTTTTGCTGCTGCCAATGATAATAGGCTGCACTAGCAATCATGGCTGCATTATCAGTACATAACTTTAAAGGAGGAAAGTAAAGCTTAACTCCCAGAGCAGATAGCTCTTCCTCCAACTCAGCTCTTAGCTGACTATTAGCAGCCACACCTCCTGCTAGCATAACCTGCTCTACTTCCAGCTCTCGAACGGCTTTAGTAACTTTAGCCACCAAAATATCCACTACAGCCTGTTGAAAACTAGCTACCAAATCGGCCTTAACTATCCTTTCACCTCGCTGCTGCTGATTATTGATATAGTTCAAAACAGCTGTTTTTAAACCGCTAAAGCTAAAATCATAATTATCAGCATCGATTAAAGGCCTAGGTAACTGAATAGCATCTGCCTCACCTTGAGAAGCTAATTTATCTATAGCTGGCCCCCCTGGAAAACCTAAGTCCAAGACCTGAGCTACCTTATCAAAGGCTTCACCTACGGCATCATCACGAGTTCTGCCTAAGAGCTGATAATCACCTAGTTCTTGAAAATAAAGTAAATCCGAATGACCGCCAGAGACAGTTAAGCAGACTACTGGTGCTTCTAAATTTTGATGAGCAATTAAGTTAGCATAAATATGGCCTTCAATATGATTAACAGCTATTAAAGGCAGTTCCTGACTATAAGCAATAGCTTTAGCAGCAGCTATCCCCACTAAAAGCCCCCCTACTAAACCCGGGCCGTAAGTAACAGCTACTGCCGTCAAATCTTCAAAATCAACTTGCGCTTCACTCAAGGCCTCCTCAATTACCGGATTAATCAGCTCTAAATGCTTTCGTGAAGCTATTTCCGGCACTACCCCTCCAAACTTACGATGCCAGTCTACCTGCGAAGCAACTACGTTAGCTAAAACATCTCTCCCGTTACTAACTACTGCCACTGCTGTTTCATCACAAGAGCTTTCAATACCCAATATCAATCTATTTTCCATAATTAAAACCCCTTAATTCTATTCCGCTATTCTCTTCCACATAATTACCGCATCCTCTTGGTTGTCCTGATAATAATCTTCTTTAGTTCCAATCTTTTGAAATCCATAATCTAAATAAAGATTCTGAGCTGCTGTATTAGTAACCCGCACTTCTAAGGTAACCTGTTTAATATTTAAATTCAAAAATCTGCCCCAAGCTTCCTCTAATAAAAACCTAGCTACTCCCTGCTGTCGATAAGCAGGAGCTACCGCTAAAGTAGTTATATGGGCTTCGTCTAAGACCAGCCAAGCTCCTATATAACCTAAGATTTTATTTTTCTTCCTCACCAATAAATACATAGCATAACGATTTCGAGTCAATTCTCGTTTAAAGGCTCGGCGAGACCAAGGGTTGGAAAAGCACTCTGCTTCAATCTCCAATACCTCATCTAAGTCTGCCACCTCCATCGCTTCCAAAGTCAACTCTTCTATGTCAATTTGTGCTTCCAAAGTACTTATCATCCTTATCTAAGAGAATTAATCACCTACCCAGTCTCGTTCAGCCTGAGATAGTTTAAGGTAGTTAGGCTTTACTCCTACAAAGTCACTTCCTTGCCCTGCAGCAAGCTTAAGCGCTCCTACTCTAGCTAAGACTCCACCGCGCGGTAAATGATATAGCTTAGGCACAAATAAGGCCTGCTTTCCTAGTTCTTTTTTTATTAACTCTCGGTATTTCTCAACAGCAGGGCCCACAAAAAGCACCTCACCTGAAAGCTCCTGCTTAAGCCGCTCTAAAAGCTTGACTACAGCTAAAATCTGTTCAGGCAAACGAAGTTTTTTTAAGCCCTCTTGCTGCTGGCCCTGATAAAGAGCAGTATAGACTCGCTCCCGCTTAGCATCAATCAGCGGACAGATAGCCCTTTCTGTCTCTAATAAAGCATTAGCTAAAAGCTCCAAAGTAGAAACTCCTACCATCTCTAAATTCCAAGACTGAGCCAAAGTCTTAGCAGTAGCCATCCCAATTCTAATTCCGGTAAAAGAACCGGGCCCTATTCCAGTTACTATTCCCTCTAAATCCTGTCCTTCCACTCGAGCTGCTTTCAACAACTCAATAATTTGAGGAAATAAACGCTGTGAATGAGTTAACTCCAAATTAAGATTAGATTCCGCTATCAACTTCTCCCCCTGATAAAGGGCAACTGCTCCTACAGAAGTAGCACTATCCAGAGCTAAGATTAACATTCTTCTTTAACTCCTCCAATAAAGGAATATACTTATTAGCCTGAGGAATCAGCTTAATCGTACGCTCCTGCTGTTGACCTTTAATAATAATATTTAGATAATTATCAGGCATCAAAGAACCAGACTTATCAGGCCACTCAATAACACTTACTCCCTCACTATAAATATAGTCTTCAAAACCTACATCATGTAACTGTTGTTCATCAGAAACTCGATAAAGATCTATGTGATAAGCCGGCAGCCTACCTTGATACTCCTTAATCAAGTTATAAGTAGGACTAACTATCTCTCTATCCACTCCCAAGCCTTTCATTATCCCCTTAGTTAAGTAGGTCTTACCAGCTCCCAAATCACCCTGCAAGCAAACAATATCTCCACTATTAAGTATAGAACCTAACTTTCTTCCCAACTCTATGGTCTCCTCTGGACTTTCACTTTTCAGCTTTAACATATTTTTCACTCCCTTTCACTTAGTATTAGTCTGCATATCAAACTACTTAGCTTTATCCCAAACCTTCATTATTAATACGGTAATAATTACCGCCACAACAACCTCCGGAATCCCATGACTAAGAGCAATTCCTACTGCTGCCTCTAAAGGCAAGTACTCCTTCCAGACCACTAAAGCCAAAACTCCCAAAGTATTAGTTAAGGTACCTACCACCGCTGTTATAGCTACCGCCTGAGAATGTCCAGAAAATAATTTGTAGCTATAACCAGCTAAAACAGCAATCAAAACCCTAGGTAAAATAGCAATCACCGGATCGGCAAAAAAAGGACTTCCAGCTCGCAAAAAACTGAAAATACCAAATATCAAACCTACCAAGCTACCTACTAAGGGCCCTTCTAAAATAGCCCCCATAATCACCGGTACATGCATAATAGTAGCTGCTCCTGCCGGAGTAGGTACCGGAATAAAACCGAGCGGAGTCATCCCTAGAACAATACAGACCCCTCCTAAGATTCCGGCTACTGTAATATCCCTTACTTCTAGCTTCATCAACTTTAACCTCCATGTCTCTTAATTCTTTTACTTAACTCCCTTAATCAAAAGTTTAAGTTCTGCTAACAGTTCAGCCTGCTGACGCTGAGTTGAAGAACTATTAAAGCGGTCTATAATTTCCTCTACTGTCCGATAATTACCTTGTACAGCTTCAATCTGACCTAGATAGAAATAAACTTCCTCGTAATAAGCATTTCTATCCAAAGCTTCCTTGTACTTCTCAGCAGCTTCATTAAGCTCTCCAGCCCGGCGTAACTGATCTCCTTCTAATTTATATTCATGGCCATGTTCAGTGGTAGTAGCCAGATCCTCTTTTAACTCCTGTATCTTAGTATTAACCTCTAAGGCTGATGTTAACAGTTCAACTAATTCTTCTTCTGGATCAAAGCGCTTAATATATTCTAAATTAGATTTGGAGTCTGAAAAATCTTCGGTAATCAGTTGAGCTACAGCTAAGTTATATATAGCCTGTAAATTACTTAAATCTTCATCTCGAGCTCCTTCCCAAAGCTCCATAGCTGCCACTAAGTTCCCGTGTTCAAACTTAAGTACACCTAGCTTATTATAGGTTTCAGTATTAGCTTCCAATTCCAGAGAATTATAGTACTCCTGCATAGCTAATTCATAATTAGCCTGTTCTTTATAAATTTCAGCCAAATTAGCATGGATGTCTGCCAAGGAACGCCGCACCCAAGCATCTACCGGATCTTCAAACTCGGCAATTCCCTGTTTATAAGTAGCAACAGCTAAATTATCCAGCTCATAATCCATAAATAAATTACCTAATCTAGTATAATCATTGACCTGGAGACTGTATTCATCTAAGATTTCATTCCAAATAGCTAAAGCTTCATCTTCATCCTCGGCTGCCCAATATCCCTTACCAAGTTTAATCTTTACATCAAGTTCTTGCGGACTCTTTTCTAAAGCCACTTGATAATTATCAATAGCCGCCTTATAGTTTTGATGTCGATAATAAAAGTCAGCCAGTTCTTCATATCTCATCCAACTACCATCTAACTGAGCTGCATACTTAAATAGCTCTCTCGCCACAGCAAAGCTATCCATTTTTTCATAACAACGGGCCAGCTTTCGATAACCCCAGCTATCCTCAGGATCAACTTGAATAGCCTGTTGGTATCTATATGCTGCTTGTTCATAGTCTCCAGCCTCTAAATAAAGATCTCCTGAATAAATAAGATACTGAATATTTTCTGGAGATAAATCAATCAGTCTATCCAATACATTTTGAGCATTATTCAAAACCGTTTGACTTAAAGACGAACGTCGATAAACCCAAAAGAGACGTTGTAAATACCTTTCATTATTCGGCTCCAATCGAACAGCAGTCTCTAAGGAATTTCTAGCCTGACTTCGATTTTGCAGCTCTAAACTTAGCTCAGCTCGAGTAAAGTGCAGTTCACTTTTTTCATATTCCACAGCTAAAGCCTCTTCAATAACTTCTAAAGCCTGCTGATACTTACTCTGATCCTCATAAATAGCAGCCAACTGCTGATAATACTCAATACTCTGCTCAGCTTCGCTTTCCTCAATTAGCTCTCTTAATATCTCCACTGCCTTTTCACTTTCCAAAACCTCATGGTGGAGCTTAGCTAGCTGAAACCTACTTTCAAAATCCTGAGGATTATCGGCCACAACTTCTTCTAACTCATTAATTTCCGCTTGAGCATCATAAATAAAGCCCATAGCAAAGTCCCGATCTCTTAAACCATCGTTGACTACCCAGCTCTGATAGCTGATTTCCAATATCTTTTCTTCCTGGCTATTATGAACTTGAATTAAATTAGGCAGCCAAACCTCATCTTCTAGCTCTCTATAACCTTTATAATCAATAGCAGCTGCTAACTCTCCTCCTCCATCAAATACTTCAATTCGGAGAATAATCAACCGCTCCTGCTCTACCCACAAAACCTGCTTTCCAAATATATTACTCAACTCTAAAAGATATATGGGCTCCTCATCTACTTCGATCTGACCTAATAACTGCAAATCATATAAATCATCTAAATTTTCCAAAGGCTCTTGATAGTCTCGCTGTCCAGTAATCGGTAAAGCTCGTTGAACTAACGAATAGTCTGGAGGTAAATAAATCCAAGGCATAGCATTGAGTAGCCTACCTACTTCTGTACCCCTAATTTGACCAAAGGTATAGTTATTATCCACCAAAGAACGATTCGGATTCCTCATTAAGTTAGTTTGATAGGTAATTAAATCCTCTTCAGCTAAAAAAACCTCTGAAATTAAAGACCCTCTAAAGTCCTCTATAGCCTTAAAATTATCGCTAACTGCTTCAATTATCTCTTCTGCACTCTCTTTAGCTGCCAGCTCTTCTTCAACGAAAGTCGAATCTGATTCTATATCTTCGAAGCTCTGAGCTTGCACGGGAAAGTTAAATAAAAAAGAGGCTAAGATAACAATCAACACCAACACCTCTCGTTTTCGCAAAGTTCTCACCTTCCTTATTATAAATACTATACTTAATACTTATTAATTCTAGACTAAGAAAACTTTCCCTTTATTCTAATTATAATTTAGGGCACTTTCAACAAAGGTTATAATTCCAATTTCCAAAGCGGCTTCATCGAAATCAAACTGAGGATGATGATTAGGATAAGAATCAGGAAACTTACCTGCCCCTAGACGGTAAAAAGCTCCCGGTACTCGCTGACAATAATAAGCAAAATCTTCAGCTCCCATAGAAGGTTCAGTTGCTCGCTGTACTTCTACCACTTCCACCAAAGAAGTTAAATTTTTCTCTAAAAAGTCTACTAAACTAGCTTCATTGTATAAAGGAGGGTAACCTAAGATATACTGTAGCTCATAATCAGCATTATGGGTCCGAGTAATACCCCGCACCACCTCTTCAATTAAGTTTGGTAAGCGCTCTCTAAGCTCCGGGTCAGTACTCCTCACCGTCCCCTTTAGTCTCACCGAATCAGCAATTACATTATGCCGATAACCACCTTCTATCTTACCTAAAGAAATAACCGCTGCTTGATGAGGGGATATCTTCCGGCTAACTATAGTCTGTAAAGAAGTTATCACCTCTCCAGCTACCAAAATAGCATCCACTGTCTGCTGAGGAGCAGAGCCGTGACCACTTTCACCTAAAACAGTAATATTCAACTGATCAGCCGCAGCTGAAAAGGCTCCTGCTTTCAGCTCTACCACCCCAGTTAAATGATTAGTACTGAGATGTAAACCTAATATACTATCAACTCCCTCCAAGACTCCTTCTTTAATCATCGGCAAGGCACCTCCCGGGCCCTCCTCAGCCGGTTGAAAGATAAAGCGTAGATTAGTATTGAGCTCCTGACGGAAGCGATCCAAAATAACAGCCGTCCCCAAAAGAATAGCTACATGACCATCATGCCCACAAGCATGCATAACCCCTTCATTTTGCGAAGCATACTCCACCCCAGTCTGCTCTTGAATAGGCAAAGCATCCATATCAGCTCTTAAGGCCAAGGTAGGCAGCTGTTCATCTATCTGCAAATCAGCCACTACGCCTGTCTTAGCCACTCCAGTCCGTACCTGTAAGTCAGTTTCAGCCAAGACCTTAGTAATTTTAGCAGCCGTAGCCTCTTCCGCAAAGCCTAACTCCGGCTCCCTATGTATTGCCCGCCGCCAGCTAATAACTTTATCTTGCAGTTGGGCAATGGATTTTCTTATTTTTTTTTTCATTCTTCGGATCAGCCTCCCCTACTTTATTTCAATTAATAATTAACAATGAATAATGAACAACTAAAAAGCAAACCAATATCGCGCTATTGTTTCAAAGGATAGAGGCGACGCAGAGCTAGTGCCAATGGTGATAAATTAAGATCAAAAGATAAAGTTCAAGATCTATTTGACACTGACTAAAATCTGACTAAGTTCTGACTAGACATTAAAACATAAGTTCAAGAAATCATTTAAAGGTTTTAAGGTTTTGTCAGATTTTTGTCAGAACTTAGTCTGTGTCCAATAGGTTTTAATCTTTTGAACTTTATAACAAAAAAGCTATTAATCCTATTGCAGATTAATAGCCCTGTTAATAATCCTTATCCAATTTAAAGATCAATTAAGCCTACACTAATCTCCAAAGCCTCATTCACATCACAAACAATTTCATTATCCAAATGAGTGACCTGACGCTCCAAACGTTTCTTATCAATAGTCCTGATCTGCTCCAATAAAATCACTGAATGTTTATCTAAGTTATACTTATCAGCATCAATCTCTACGTGGGTAGGTAGTTTAGCCTTATCAATCTTAGAAGTAATAGCTGCCACTATTACCGTAGGACTGTACTTATTGCCAATATCATTTTGAATAACCAATACAGGTCTAACTCCCCCCTGCTCTGAACCTACTACAGGGTTGAGATCTGCATAAAAAACATCTCCTCTTTTTATAGCCACAATTACTCACTCTCCGCTATCTGTGCTTCATAATTCAATAAGTCTTTACTTTCAGTCTTAAAACTAGTCTGGGCCAACTCCAAATTAATAGCTCCCATCTCTAAGTAGCCTTGTTTCATTTCTTTCTTAATTTCTTGTTTCCTTAAATCGGCAATATAAAGTCTCATTGCCTCCCGGACAAACTCACTCCGATTCTGATTCTTCTTTTGAGCAGCCCCATCGACTTCTTCTAATAGGCTATCCGGTAAACTAATCATAACCCGCTTTAGATTAGTCACATTTATCCACCTCCGCCAAAGATAACTCGGTACATAATAGTATATGCTGAATATGTATAAGGTGTGAAAAAAATATAGCTTAATATATATAATCAGGACATTAATAGTCTCTACAAATCAGCTTATAATATTCAACAATTTACTGAAGCAGCTTATAAATAAAATTGAGTAAAAAGAGACGTAAAAAATACGCCTCTATAAAAACTTGATAATAAACTATCAATATTGCTAGGCAAAGCCTTGCTGATTAAAAAATAATTGCGAGTTTTAAGCAAATCGAGCTAAGTTGACTCATAAACCTTCTTATCAGCCTTAATACCTTCCTCAGCCAACTCTAAATTAATTTTACCCATTTGAAAATAACCCTTTTTCATTTTAGACTTTAACTTATCCTTCAATTCTTGCTGGGGAGTATTTTCAAGCTGCTCCTTACTTTGGGACTCACTTTCGACCATTGGCTCCACCCCTTATTTAAAAATGAATTTAATAATTTATATTCATTATATCTTAAACTCAATAAGGATGTCAATAAGCTAAATAGATTACTAAGCTCAAATCTATTAGTAATTTATACCAAAGAAAGAACAACAAACAACAAAGCCTATAAAGCATAATAATAACCTTCATTGCGAATATACTCAACTAACTGGCGATAGGTATCGTTGCAACTAATAGTAGCTGAATCCCCAACTACAATCAACTTCCTTTTAGCTCTAGTCAAAGATACATTTAAACGCCTTAAATCCCTTAAAAAGCCTATATTTTGATACTGATTACTGCGCACTAAAGAAAGAATAATCACTTCTTTCTCTCGACCTTGAAATCCATCTACAGTGTTAACCTCTAACTCCTCTAGCATTAACTTCTGATTAATTAGCTCCACCTGATCCTTATAAGGAGTGATCACTGCTATATCTGTGGGGCTAATAGTTAGCTTAAGAGCTTCTTCTGCTATCTCCACTACAATATCGGCTTCAATGGAATTCTCTATAGAATTAGAGTCATTCTTTGATCTCTCAGGAGCATTCATTCCTTTAGTATCGAAAAAGACTATCGGTTCCGAAAATAAAAGCGCCTTCTCAGCAGGTCGACTACCACTAGGCTCTAAAATATCAAGATCGGCCAAAGTATGTTCAGCTACTTGGGAAGCACTCTTTAAAGAACTATCATAAAACTCTTGGCTGGAAAAGTTCATAATCAGATCATTCATCCGATACTGAACCTCTAGCAAACATCTAAGCTGATCTCCATAAAGATCGACTAAGCGTTCAAATAAAGAACACCCTAATCCTTCTTGCTCAGCACGAGCACTGAGCACAGTTGGCGGCAACTGCTTATGATCTCCTACCAAAACAGCCCGCTTAGACTTAACTAAAGGAATCAAAGTAGCCGGTTCTGTCGACTGAGTAGCTTCATCTACTACCAGTAGATCAAATTGGAAACCCTCTAAAATTTCAGATCCAGCAGTGGAATTGGTGGTACAGACTACCTCAGCCTTAGTTAGTAAGTCCTGTACCGCTTCTTCCTCTAAAGCTTCAATCCTATCAAAAAGCTGGTCAATCTTTTCCTGTAACTTCAACCACTGAGCCATCTGCTTAATCCTTTTAGGCGATACCCCTCTAAAACCCTGATTCTGTCTAGCCTTTTCCTTAATCTGTTGATTACTCATCCCTCTTCGCCAACGACCGCTAGGATGAGTTAAATCATCCTGTTGGTCTAACAGCTGATATGCCTCTCGGCGCAACTGAGTAGCCTGTTGATACTGAGGATGATCTTCAATTAAGTAGTCTAAGGTATGTTCACGCAAAGTAGGAGTCACTCGTACTGGATGACCTACCCGCACTACTTCCACTCCGGCCCTTACTAAGCGTTCAACCAGGTTATCAACAGCAGTATTAGAATCTGCTGTAGCTAAAATATCCTGTTCTGAACCAATAGCTTGTCTTAAAATTTCTATAGCTGTCATAGTTTTGCCGGTTCCTGGCGGGCCGTGAATTAAAAAGAAGTCCTGGACTGCTAAAGCCTTTTGTACTGCTTGTCGCTGAAACTTATTTAAATCTTGATTTTTAAAGTCTATCTCCGTTACTGGTTCTCCTAAATCTACTTCAGCTAAGCCTAAAAGCCTATCCCGCAGTTCAGCCAACCTCCCTGAAGCCTCTCTTACTTCTTCCAAAGCAGCTAACATTCGCTGAAAGGTAATATCATTTACATAAAGATCAGCTCTCAAACCCTTTCCGTAGAGAAAACCCGGGGGCTGCTGATCGAATAAGACAGTGATAGAGTAGTTAGTCTTTTCAGCTACCGTTCCAGTAGGATTATCGTCTCTTAACGGCTGGTCTTTGCTTAACATTACTAAATCGCCTACACTTATTTCGTTATCGGGGAGCTCTTCGCCACGGTGCTGGCGCATAAACTTAATCATCTGCTTACCACCAAAGGCTTCCCCTTCATCTCGACCTCGCAAATGAAGAATTGCTCTCCCACGTTCTTCTCTTTCATAACCGCTTAGGTTCTCCATTTCCAGCCTATGCTGTCGCATTTCAGCCTTTCTTTCCATTTCGACCAAGCGTTTAAACTTTTCTACATAGCTATTGATTTCATTAATCCGGGCCCGAACTTTATTATCAACATAAACTTCAACTTCGATTCCGGCCACTTGATTACCGTCCATTATCTCTACTACCTCTTCTGCCACATCTTCAGCTACTTCTACTAAAGCCTTAGCATTAACAAAATCTATCTTACCAATCTTAGCTCCATCTATATCCACTTCATTAGTAAAGGCCCCAACAATATCGCCAGGCCCTACATACTCTGGTAAGCCTTTAACAACTACGTTCACCATTCAGCTCCACCTCCAAAAAAATACACCCTGAACCCAGGGCGATTTTCTATAGTAGAAATTATATCAAAAAATATTTGGATAGTCAAAGAATGACTTAACTTAACTCTATTACTGCCTCAACTAACTTAGCTATCCCCACATCCACTTCAGCAATGGACTCAGCTAACATATAGGCAGGAGTACTAACTAACTTCAACTCTTCGTCAACTACTATCTCATCCACAGTTGACTCAACATGAGTAGCTGCTAGCTCTTTTTCTATATATTGAGCTGCTTCGTCAGCACTACAGCCAACAGTTAAGCGAGGAGTATAATCGGTATCGGCCAAAGCCTTAGCCACTACCAGCGGAGAGATACAGATAGCTCCTACTGGCTTTTTAGACTCTACCATAGTTAGTATCATCTCTTTAGTTTGGGGATTTATTCTGCACTCCTCTTCCCCAAAAGCATAATTAGTTAAGTTTTTGATAGCTCCTGCTCCGCCTGGCAGAATTAAAGCATCTAACTGAGCAGTATCCACCTTATCCACAGCCTGAATATCACCCCGAGCTATTCGGGCTGCCTCCACTAAAACATCACGATTTTCTCTTTCTATTTCATCCTCAGTCAAGTGGTTAATCACCTGAGCTTGTAATATATTAGGAGCTATAATCTCCACTTCACAGTCCTGCTTAGCTAAATGAAGAAGCGTCAACACTGCCTCATGGATTTCTGAGCCATCGTAAACACCACAGCCACTGAGTAAAACGCCAATTCTCATTTTACGAACCTCCCTGTTTATTATAACAATATTCTAATAGCAAAACCAATCTTTTAAGATTAGGTTTTAATCTTTTGAGCTTCATCTATCCTCTGTCCTCGCCTACTCAGCCATTACTCTGACTATATCTGCTCTGCTGATAATCCCCACTAGTTCATTGCCTTTTACTACCGGCACCCTATTGATATTCTCTACAGACATTAAGGTAGCAATCTCCTCGATAGGAGTTTCAGGATCTACAGAAATTACATCTTCGCTCATTACTTCTTTCACCTTAGTCCCCACCATCTTTTTAAAGTCTTCTTCAAAGCTATTAAAGCTTTCCAAATAAATGATACTATCCAAAAAATAAATATACTCCGGAAAATTCAGCTTCTTATTACGTACAATTAAATCCTGTTCAGTGATAATTCCTATTAATTGACCTTCATCATCAAGTACAGGTAAACCACTAATCTTATTCTCAGATAAAATCTTAGCTGCTTCCTTGACAGTCTCCTCTGCTCCTACAGTAATTACTTCGGTAGTCATTATTTCTTTAGCTAACATAACTATCCCTCCTTTAAATATTTATAAGCTTTAGGCAAAGCTTTAATTAAATCACTAGCCATAAGCGTATAGGTTGTTTCAGTTTTTAAAGCTAAATCGCCTGCTAAACCGTGCAAAAATACTCCTAAAACTGCTCCTGAAGCAGCGTCTAATCCCTGAGCTAAGAGACCAGCAATAATTCCAGTCAGCACATCGCCGCTCCCTGCCGAAGCTAGTCCCGAATTACCAGTAGAATTAATATATATTTTCCCGTTAGGCAGAGCCACTACTGTAGCTGCTCCTTTTAAAACCAAAACTACCCCTAAGTCCTGAGCCACATTTTGAGCTATCTCCACTCTATTAGCTTGAATCTTTGCTACTGAAGTATTCAGCATTCGCGCCAATTCTCCAGGGTGGGGGGTCAAAACAGTAGCTTCACTTCTCTCCTGCAACAAATCCAGCTTAGGTAGTCCTGTTAAGCCACCCGCATCAACAACTAACGGCATCTCTAACTTAGGTAGTAGTTTTTTCAAAAGCTTAGTTAACTCTTTGTTTACAGCTAAACCGGGCCCGATAGCCAGTACATCCCGTCCTTCACTTAACTGCTGAATCTTTCCTGCAGCCTTAGCCGCTAGAGTACCTTGTTTACTTTCAGGCAAAGCTTTAGTCATCACTTCCGTCAACTTCAGCTCCATCATAGTACTCAAGCTAGCTGGCAAAGCTAAAGTAACTAAGCCAGCTCCGCTTTTAAGAACAGCTTGACTACACAAACTAGCTGCCCCAGTCATCCCCGGCGAAGCAGCCACTACCAACACATCGCCAAAAGTACCTTTGTGACCAGTAGGATCTCTCTCTGGTACTAAACCACGAGCTAAACGATTAGTAATTAACTCTTTTTGCAACTCCTGCTCGGCTATTACCTGCTTTGGTAAGCTAATATCGGCTACCTCCAGCTCACCTATGTACTTACGTCCTGGGTAAAGCATTAGACCTAGTTTAGGTAGTCCCAAAGTCACAGTCTTAGTAGCTTGAATAGCAGCTCCACAAGCTTGACCGCTATCAGCATGCAGTCCCGAAGGAATATCTATAGCTACCACTGGCGAGTTACTTTGATTAATAGCAGTTATTAATTCCGGTAAAATCCCCCGCAACTGGCCTTCGATTCCAGTACCTAGAATTCCATCCACTATCAAGTCCACTATCTGCAAATGAGGCTTTAAATAGTTCAAATCATCCTGATCCTCTATCTCTTCTATTTTAAAACCTAACTTCCTTAAAATATAAAGATTTACTTTAGCTTCACCGCTAACCTGGCCAATCTGTCCTACCAAAAAAACTCGCACTTGTAGACCTAAATTATGTAATAACCGTGCCACTACCAAAGCATCGCCGCCATTATTACCAGTACCAGCTAAAATTAAAACTTCAGCCTTTTTAAGTGGAGCGGATAACAGCTCTTTGACCGTCTTAGCTACTGCCTGTCCTGCATTTTCCATTAAAACTACTCCAGGAATCCCTACTTCTTCAATACTTTGTTGATCTATTTTTTGCATCTCCTGGGCCGTAACAAGTTTCATCCTAATCCTCCTCTCCAGCTAAGGCCACCGCCTGAGCTACAGCATACTCCTTAGTATGGGAAAGACTAATCAAAACCTCTTTAATCTGCAAACTATCCACCTTAACTAAGCCCTGTTCAGAAAACTTTATCTCTGGCTTACCTAAACTGTCCTTAACTACTTCAATATCAGTCCAGGCTAAATCCCGCAGTCCCGTTCCTAAAGCCTTAAGTACAGCCTCTTTAGCTGCAAAACGCGCTGCAAAACTAAGCTCTGGCTGGCCTTGAGTTAAGCAATAATCGATCTCTTGAGCTGTAAAGATCCGTCTTTGAAAACGCTTTTCTCGTTTAGCTAAAGCTTCTTTAATTCGCTGTACCTCTATTATATCCACGCCAATTCCTTTAATCATTCTTTAACTCCTCTGTCTGCTTATATATAGTTGGTATATATTATACCAGATAATAGGAAATTTATCTACACTGCTTAGCTAATATTTGCAAAAAAATAAAGCCGCTCGAAATAGTTTCATTCCAAGCGACCTTAGCTAAAAATTAAAGCTCTCTATCTAAAAGTCCATTAATTTCACTCTGACTCCAAGTTCCATAATACTCGAACTTTTGCTTTCCATCAAGATCTATAAAAATCATCTTCGGCACTGAACTAACCAAATACTCCTCAGCTACCTCCATAGAAGTATCCATTAGCACCGGAATATCATAACCATTCTCTTCCATGAAGCTTTTAGTCTGTGCTAATGAAGTTCTGACATTAATCATAAAAAATTCACTTCGCTCCTTATTCTCATTATAGGTCTCTTGAAATTCCGGCATAGCTTCAACACAGCTAATACAAGTAGGATCCCAAAACTTAATAAAAATCGGTTTCTCACCAATATAATCGGAAAGAGTTACTTCATTACCTTCTAGATCAGTCAAAGTAAAGTCCGGCGCCTCCTCAGTTCCTACTCCTACACAAGCAGTTATAGTTAAAGATAAAATTAAGATAATTATAAGTAATAAATTTCTTTTCAAATTCATATTTTTACTCCTTTCCAAAGGTTAACACGAATTCAATCGCATTTTATCATAAAAATTTGACAAAACTATGAAGTCTTCTGTCAGGTAAACAATTAAAACAATATCTGTCTAATGTTTCATAGGTTTTAATCTTTTGAACTTTATCTATTCTCTATCATTTGAATAAATGTATCTTTAAATCCCGAATAACTGCATTACTTATTGAAAATTGGGTTAAAATATATTATAATTAGCATACTGAAAATTAAGTAAAGCTTAAACACAGTTTTTAAAAACAAAGATAGTTAAAAAATATACATAGTCTTGTTAAGTTATTTGTGATTTACTTCGTTATATTGCTGGCCTTGAATCAGGAAAGGAGTGAAATAACAGTCATGTTAGAAGATATGTTCAACCCTAACTTTATTAAAGCTAAAAAATCAACTTCAGGTTCTTTTCAGATTCAAGAAAGAATCTTAGCCGATACTCAGCTCAATAGCACTCAAAAGTTAGTTTACATAGCCTTACTCAGTTTAAGCTCAGCCGAATACCTAAGTTATGAAGAGTTAGCTCGCAGAGCTAGTTCTTCTCAACAGGAAGTAATTGAAGCTATCGGGATATTAATTGAAAAGGGCTATCTTAAATTAAAAAAACCCCAAGATGCCCAGCTTAAAAAAGAACTACCCCAGCTACATATAGTAGATTTAGAGTACTTAAGAGTATTCCGAAAGTACGCTCAAAAGGAAAATCATCCTCAGTTAATTAATAGAATTACTGACTTTACTAAGCCTCTTCCTAGTCCTAGGGAACTACTAGGCTTGCTCCCAAAAAATAAAGAGAAGACTTCCCAAAATGAGGAAGAGATTAGTTGGGAAGATATTAATAAAATCTACTTTAAAACCTTTTCTACAATGATGAACAGTATTATTAAAGATGATATTGAAGCTTATATTAACGAAGGAGGCATGGATAAAGAATTAATAATCTTTGCTCTCAAAGAATCAGCATTAGCTAACGCTAAAAATTTTAAATATACTAAAAAAATGTTGGATGACTGGCAAAGTCAAGATATTACCAGCATTGCTGAAGCTAAACAAGCTAAAGAGGATTATAATCAACAAAGCGAAGAAGAGATGGATTTAGCTCCTAGTTCTTATGATGATCCGGAAGTAGATGAAATCCTACGTAAAATAATTAAATAGTTTTAGAAAGGAGAAAGCAGTTAATGGAAATAGATAAAAAATGGTCCAAAAAAAATTCAGACACAGATTCTCATAAAGTGGACTGGCAGCAAAAGTTAAAACAGATTAAAGAATCAGCTGCCACTAAGGAACAGCCCCAGCTTGATCAAGAGGATTTCATCAGCCAGGCTAAGCAACAGTTAATTAATAAAGCAGAAATTCCAACTAAATATCAAGAAGCTAGCTTTGATAACTACAGTATAGATCAACAAAACAGCGATAAAATTGCTCACATTCAAGAGTACTTAAATAACTTTCGTGAACATAAAAAGCGAGGAGACTGTATTTATATATACGGCAGCTCACCAGGAACTGGCAAGACCCATTTAGCAGTATCTATTTTCAAAGAGCTAATGAACTTTTACTTACGTGATATCTATGCTGAAAATAAAGAAAAATGGGATATTCAAATCGGTAAGTTCGATATTTCAAACTACCTAGCTCCCTTTAAGTTTATTGAAAGCTCCGATTACTTTCAAAAGCTTAGAAACTCTTATAACCGAGGGAGTAAAGAACGAGAACATCAGCTATTAAGTAAAACTAAACGTCCAGCGGTGCTACTCTGGGACGATATTCTCACGGAAAGAGATAATGAGTGGGCCCTAGAAAGAATGCATATGATTCTCAACCATCGCTATAATAACAAAAAAATCACTATTTTTACCTCTAATTTTTTCTTTGACTTTTTTCGCAAGATAGTCAGTGATAACCGCAAAGTGCAAAAACAAGGAGAGCGAATTTTCTCTCGTTTATTTAGCATGTGCGAAGCTTGTACTATAGAAATCGATGGTCAAGATCGTCGTTTAAGATAGAAAATAGTTCTAAAAAGGCTAGTAACTTAAGTTACTAGCCTTTTTAGCTTTTAATCTGAATCTGAGAACAGATCTTCTAATTCAGAGATTTCAACTAAAAAGTCGCTTTCTAAATCAGGCTCTTGCTCTGCGGAACCCTGCTTAACTAAGTTGCTTAGCTCTTTAATAGCTTCCACTAGTTGATCGATATTATCTGCAATCTCCCTAGCATGTAAAGTAATAATCTTTAAATTATCACAAGCCTCTTGTAAGTATTCGGTTTTCCTTGGATCATCCTGATTAAATTCAAGTTTAGACTTTTCTTGGTTAGAGCTAGGCTTTCCTTTACTAGTACTGGACTTTCTTTTGCTGGAGGACTTTCCTTGACTATAGTCCCTTCTATTACCCTTAACCTTCTTTATTCTCGGCTTGGCTTGGACATTTTCACTATCTGCTTTAAGCTCTTCTTCGCTATCAGTTTCTACCTCTTCTCCGTCATCTACTTCAAACTCTTCTTCGCTATCTGCTTCAAACTCCTCCTTAAGATCTATTTCAAAATCCTCCTCATTATCTGCTTCAAGCTTCTCCTCTTCGTCAGTCCCTAACAATTTATTACGAGCTTCCTGATCCCGCTTTTCTGCTTCTAACTCCAATTCAGCCTCTAACTCTGCCTCTAAATCCGAAGACGTTGACTCTGCTAACTGTGAAGATTCCATCTCTATTGAAGAGCTACTTTCTTCTTGCATAGTATCTTTTTCATCTTCAACTATATTTTCTTCAGTCTCAACAACCTCTTTAGCTTTATTATCCTCTGTATCTTGTGATGGAGGCTGAGGCTGCTCCTCTTTTGTCGCTTTGCTACTTTCTTGCTCTGCTCCTTGCTTACTCTCGGCTGACTCTTCTTGGGGAGTACTTTTTTTACGCCGCGATTTAAAATGACTGCCCTTAATTTTAACCTTAGCTCCATTCTTTTTGAAGTTATCTAATCCCATAATTCTCCCTCCTCTATTCACAGTCTATGCTGGACAGCTATAGACTATGATGTAAATAGATAAATAACCTTCCCATTCTGCCAACAAAGAACATAGACTGTAATAAATGTACTTTCCAGGAGGGATAAAATGCTTTCCAAAAAGTTATTAAAAACAAAATTCCTAGCTAATTTGTTTAATTTCAAAAATAAAAAGCAATCAACTAGCCCAAAAAACTCTCAATATATTATTATTCCTAAGAACAGCTCAGCTAAGCAAAACACCGAAAGTAAAATAACTAACAGCAAAGCTAAACTAATTAAAAAACTCTCTTTAATCAACGGCTATGTCTGCCAAGCCGAGGAAAAGATTATAAAAAAGCTCCAAACTAAACAGAGTATAGCCCGAATAGATGCAGACTTGATTTTACAGATTAATAAAAATGAAGAGGAAGAAGAAGTAATTCCTTGGGGTGTAAAAACTATTCAAGCTCTAGAAGCCTGGGCCCACTTTCGCAAAGTACAAGTAGGAGTCATTGATACCGGGGTAGATCTAAACCACCACGACCTTGCTCCTATCAAAAAAGGAGTTAATATAGCTGAACCTAAAAGTACACCTCAAGACTTTCACGGCCATGGTACTCATATCTCTGGTACCATTGCTGGACGTAAAAACGGTAAAGGAGTACTAGGCATAGTTCCTGACGCTGAACTTTATCCAATTCAAATCTTCGATAAACAGGGAGAAGCTCATCTATCTTCGTTAATTGAAGCTCTAGAATGGAGTATTGATAATCAGTTACAAGTATTAAATATGAGCTTTGGAACTACTGAGCATAACTATAGCTTAAAAGATGCAGTACAAAAAGCCTATCAAGCAGGAGTTATTATGGTAGCAGCAGCAGGAAATAACAGCACCTCGCCAATAGAGTTCCCGGCTCGCTATCCGGAAGTCATTGGCGTAGGAGCTGTCAATAAAGAAAATAAGCCTGCCTCCTTCAGTAATTACGGGCCCGAGTTAGATCTATTAGCTCCAGGAGTCAAGATTAAATCTACCTGGAAAAATAATAGCTTTAGAAAATTAAACGGAACCTCTATGGCAGCAGCCCACGTAAGCGGCGCAATTGCCTTTTTACTCAGTATCTTTAATAAACTGCAACCATTAGAAGTTAAAGAGATACTAAAAACCGGAGCCTATAAATTAGATGGGGTGCCTACTTGCAAACAAGGAGCTGGAGTGGTTAATGCCTTAGCAAGTATTAAAATTGCTCAAGAAATGCTGCTTAACGGTGATAAATAAGCGACTATTAATCTAAATTATTAGTCAACTGTTCCAGCAAGGACTTAATTACCACCTGCATTAACAGATTATCCAAAGTTGGCTTATCTAAATCCTCAGACTGCGAAAGTAAAGACTCAATATCCAGCTTTTGAATAGTATCCGAATCCAGCTCCGCAGCAGAAGAGACATCGGCTTCCTCTGCTACTAAAGGAGCAATACTCTCAACCGCACTAACCAGTTTATCTATATCATTAGCAAAAGTACGCAGTTGATAGACCATACCTTTCAGATTAGTACAAGAAGAGCAGCTAGCTTGATCCTCCTTACTTTCTAAAGCAGCAGTCTCTTCTGCTACGGAAGAAAGTTCTACCTCAGCTTCTGCTTCGCTCTGAGATGAATTTTTTAGCAGCTTTTCTCTTTCTTCAAGGTGCTTATGATCCATACTTCCATCCCCTCCTTGTTACAGTTATATGTTATCACTAGGAGAGCTATGTTTAAATAAACCTAATAAGCAATATTCATCAAACTTTGCAGCATATTAGTATAAACCAAAACTCCCATTATAATTAAGAGAATCCCGCTAATAATAGATATTTTATTTAAGTGCTTATTTAACTTTTTAAGGTGAGTAAACAAATAACCTATAAAGAGAGTAACTATTAAAAAAGGAATAGCCAAACCTAAAGAATATACAGCCAACAGTCCTCCCCCAGTCCAGATAGTCTGCGCCGAGCCAGCATAGATTAAAATTGAAGATAAAATAGGGCCACTACAGGGATTCCAGCCTACTGAAAAGAACATCCCCAATAAAAAAGAACTAATCGCTGTTCTTTCTTTAGGCTGATAGTCCACCTGTTTACCCCGATAAAGAAAAGGTAGCTTAATTAAGCCTGTTAAATGCAATCCAAAAATGATAATCACTATCCCACCTATTCGACGGATCAGATTCTGATTACGCAGTACTATCTGCCCAATCAAGGTAGCCGACATACCTAGAACAACAAAGACTAAAGAAAAACCTAAAATAAACATTACTGAGTTTAAATAAAGCTTCTTCTTAACTCTATTTAGGGCCCGCTCTCCCTTAACCTCTTCTATGGAAGCGCCGGATAAATAAGTAACGTAAGTAGGTATTAAAGGTAATACACAAGGGGTCATAAAGGAAGCCAAGCCGGCCCCAAAAGCAATTAATATAGTCACTTCTTCTCCAAACATTCAGAACTCCTCCTAATTTAATTTACAGCTATATTTAAGCCATTATAACTTATAAATATCAATAATTTGTGAACAGACAATAAAGCCAAAATGAAAAACACTCTACTAGCCTTAGCAGCTTTCGAGTGCAATTAGAAAAAATATATTAATTATCTTAATAGCGATAACCAACTCCAATCATTAAATCAGGCATTCCCGCATCAATCTTACCAGTCATACCTACTCGCAAATCAAGCTGATGATCCAAATTATACCTAGCTCCTAATTTATACACAAAGTCTACATCATCATCGATTAACAGATTTACCTCTCCAATAGCTAATAGATCTGACTTAACGCTACGGGCCCCATTCAAGCCTATAAAAGAGCTCCCCTCCATAAAACCGCCTAATAAAGCTGCATTATTTTGGAACTGATACTTAAGTCCTAGTCTATTGTAAGCACCTACATTACCTATTACAGCTAATTCATTAGTTAATCCATACTCCCCACCTAGACTTAAGTCATCACCACCTACTATCATTCCACTTACCACTCCACCATTGCTAAGCACCCCTGGACTATGTAAGGCTAAAGCTGTTCCAGAAAACAGAGAAATGATTAAGATCATTACTAAAGCTAAACTTAATTTTTTCATGCTTTTGCTCCCCTTCTAAATTGATAGTCTTTGATTAATATCTTATTCTATTTGTTACTTGTTAATTCCTGCTTAGTTTTATTCAAATGATAGAGGACAGATAGGTTCAAAACATTAAAACCTTTTTGACACAGACTAAGTTCTGACTAAAATCTGACTAGACCTTAAAAATCTTTAAAATCCATTGAAAACACTAATAAACATAAATTAACAATAATAAAAACCTTTAAATAATTTTTTTGAACTTATGTTTTAATGTTTAATCAGAACTTAGTCAGATTTTAGTCACCCCAAAAGTACTTCCTCAAGAAGCAAAAAACGCTTCCCAAAGTAATGACTAGCTAAAGTTCAAGCGGCGTTTCAGGGCGCTGTGTCAAATAGAACTTGAACTTTATTTCTTGATCTTAATTTATCACCATTGGCACTAGCTTTGCGTCGCCTCTATCCTCTATCATCTGTCCTCTGAAATAATAATAATTTGACTTTAATCCCAAATAATAATAAGATATTAAGCAGCAACAAACTAAATGAGGTGAAATAAATGGACTTAGGAAAGGTTAACACTAACCACTTAAAAAACTTAATTTTAAATAGAATTTCAGCTAATCACGAAGACGTCTTAGTACGGCCTAAAATCGGTGAAGACTCAGCAGTAATCGACTTTGGAGAGTTCGTAGCGGTGATCTCTTCTGATCCAATCACCGGAGTGCAAGAGGGAATGGGGAGTCTAGCTGTCAACGTAGCCTGTAACGATATAGCTGCTAATGGGGCTGAGCCAATTGGCATTCAGGAAATCCTGCTAGTTCCCCCAGGAACAGCAGAAGAGGAAGTTGCTGCTATTGTGGAGGATATAGATAAAGCAGCTCAGGAGTTGGGAATAGATATTCTCGGCGGACATACTGAAGTAACCGAGGTGGTTAATCAGCCTCTAGTCTGCTGTACTGCTATCGGCAAGACTACTAAGGATAAGTTCGTAACCTCCTCCGGAGCTAAAATAGGCGACGATATTATAGTGACTAAGTGGACTGGGCTGGAGGGAACGGTGATTTTGGCTGTTGATTTTGAGAAGGAATTATTAGCGGCAGGTGTTGAGCCGGAATTATTAGCAGAGGCTAAAGCTTTAGCAGAACAGTTAAGCGTACTCCCCGAAGGCTTAATCGGAGCTGAATTAGGCGTTAATGCTATGCATGATACTACCGAGGGTGGACTCTATGGTTCACTATATGAATTAGCTGAGGCTGCCGAGATAGGCTTTAGAATTGATAAAGAGCTATTACCTTTACATAAAGCTACGCAAGCTATCAGTGAAGCTTTAGAGATCGATCCGTGCTCTTTAATCGGTTCGGGAATGATGATTATCACTGCTGATGATGGTCAGCAAGTAGTTAAGGAATTACAAGAAAACGAAATTAAGGCTACTCTAATTGGAGAAATTATTGAGGGGCAGAGAATAATTGAAACACAAGAAGGGAAAGTTGAACTTAATAAGGCACCCCAAGACGAACTATGGCGACTTTTAGAAGAAAAGTAGGACTTAACGAGTCCTACTTTATATTTTGCTCAACCTCCTCCTTAAACTGTGTTGCTTCTTTTATCGTTTTCTCTTCCTTAGCCTTAACCAAAAGATAATCCCAGTCTATATCTTCATAATTAAGAAAGATCATCCCTAGAATCCACTCTCGGTCAGCATGTTCATTCCAATACTTATACCTATTTAAGCGATCAATAATTATATCTTCAATACCAATTATATAAGCACTTAAAGCATCATCTATCTTCACTTCAACTACTTTATCCCAACTGCCAGCTAAGGGCCCTGAAGGAACTTCAATAGCAATATCCATTTCTGATAAAGTCCAATACTTGCCTTCCTTAATAAATCCTAATGGGGCCAATAATTTATCTATTTCCTCGACTGAAGCTCCACAAATTAGATCAATATCCATAGTAGCATAACCACCAACAGTATAAAACTCTACTGCCTGTCCACCAACAATAATCGGCTTAATATTTAAGCTAGCTAGTGCTTCGGTGACAACAGCCACAATTCCTAACTTTTTGAATAATTCATCTTCATTTGAATTAATTATCTCCTTAACCTTATCTTTTAACTGTTCCGTATCCATTATCAATCATTCCTTTTAAAGTCAATTCTATACTTTCGCTGACCGAGCTTCTCCAAAACCCCTTCTTCTAAAAAACGTTCTCGCTTCTGTTCAGCTAATTTAAATAACAATAAACGTTTATCCGGATTTCGCTCTCTTAATCCCTGGCTAGGCTCTTTATCGAGACTATCTCTCAATTTTAAAAAGTCAAGCCTAGCACTTTTTCTCTTTTGCTTATATTCTAAATAAGAAATTCTGCGCATCAAATCATCCCTCCCGCAACTTTTCTCATTAGACCTCTTCCTCTTTGTAACCTTCTTCTAGATAAGTCTTAATCTCTTTGTTCTCACCCCTGTGTACTAGAGTTTTTCGATTCTTTTTTTAAGAACTTCCTGTTGTGTTATTTTGTTAATAGAATATCCATTAACAATTTAAATCTTTGCACTTCACCTTAATTTTTCAATCAAA
>NZ_JALKBZ010000079.1 GCF_023227765.1 Fuchsiella alkaliacetigena | reverse complement strand
TCTATAGTATATCAAAATATAGATAGAGCTTCAAGCGTTTTTATAACTTTTATATAGTTTTTACTAGTATTTTAACAGCTTTTACAACCTCCTTATCAGTATTCAATTAATTTAAGCAATTTCAGCTTCTTTTTGTTTGGCTGCAGTTACAGTTTCGTTGTGAATAGTCTTCAAAATATCGTCCTTTAGTTTTTTGAATTCGTCTTTTTTACGAACATCTAAATCACGTGGATATGGTAATTCATTTTGCCAACTTTCTTTTATCTGTCCGGGTTGAGCGGTCATTACGTGGATGCTTTGACTTAGAAATACTGCTTCTTCTACATCGTGAGTAATAAAGTAGACGGTTTGTCCGGTTTCTTCCCATATTTTAAGTAGTTTTTCTTGAAGTAAAGTCTTAGTTAAGGCGTCTAAAGCGCCAAAGGGTTCATCCATTAGGAGAATGTCTGGGTCGTTAGCTAGGGCCCGAGCGATAAGTACTCGCTGTTGCATTCCACCTGATAATTGGGCCGGATATTGTTGCAGAAAATCCTTTAAACCAACTAATTCTAGATTTTTTTCAGCTATTTCTTCAGCTTCAGAGTTGCTAGCACCACAGGCTTTAGGGCCAAACATCACATTTTCTTTAATGGTTTTCCACTCAAAAAGGGCGCTATTTTCTTGAAATACTACGGCCCGATTACTATTAGGTTTTTCTACCTCTTGCCCATTGACTAGCACCTTACCTCTAGTAGGCTCTTCAAAGCCAGCTATCATTCTTAAAGAAGTTGATTTTCCACAGCCGCTAGGGCCTAAAATTGTGGCAAACTCTCCTTCTTCAATTTTTAAAGAAAGGTTTTTAACTGCTGGAAAAGGCTCTCCAGCAGGAGTTTGATATACCTTAGATACATTTTCAAATTCAATCATTAACAATCCCCTCCTTGAAAGTCCGTCCAAGGTGTAGCTTTATTACCTAATTCACGAACAACTAAGCTACATATATAACCTAAAACTCCCAATAAAATCATTCCTACTACTACGTAAGCATAGTTTAGGGTGTTATACATAGACCAGACAAAATAACCTAAACCGTAGTTTCCAGCTACCATTTCAGCAGCCACAATAGAGACCCAAGCAATCCCCATACCGATACCTAAGCCGGCAAAGATTGAAGGAAGGGCTTTAGGAATAACAATTTTTCGGAAAATAGTTAGCTCATCGGCTCCTAAGCTTTTAGCAGCCTCTACTTGTACCTCTTTGACCTGCTTCACTCCTAAAATAGAGTTTAAGACAATCGGAAAAAAAGCACCAATAAAAGTGATAAAGATCATAGTGGTTCCAGTTCCAAAGGCAATTAAAATTACTGGAATCCATGCTAAAGGTGGAATTGGTCTTAAGGCTTCAATAATGGGAAAGGTCAAGTTTTCAATTACACTATTCCAGCCAATTGCTAAGCCTAAGGGAATACCGATGATAGCAGCTAAAACGAATCCAAATAGAACTCTATAAAGCGACATTCCCATATGAGTTAGCATATTAGCAGGCTGTTGAGTAGCTAAGTGATAAGTGGCAGTTGCTACTTCCCAAGGTGAAGGCCACCTAGATGTATCCAATCTTAGAGCTTGATTAGTAATTCCAATTTCAGCTAAAAACCACCAGATACTAATTAAAATAGCAACTGAAAGTCCCCTTAGAATTAGGTCTTTATTTTGAGTTAGTAAAGAAATTACTTTTTCTTTTAAATTTACACATAAACCTTCTTTACTGAAAATCTGTTTAAGAATAAATTCCATACTTTATATACCTCCTTTTTAGGTATTAATTATTCTATTGTTTAATTAAAGGCATGAGAAAACAAACAAGGTATTTTCCTTGTTTGCAGATGAACTTAATTTATAATTTTAAAGTCATAGTTAAAGCTTAAGTGAAAGGAGTTATGAAGTTGAAAAAATAATTTAAGTAGAAGAGGCTAAAATTGGAACTTAAGAAGTTGGGGTTAGATAGCTTCAAAGCTCCAATTACTAGAAACTTAGTATTCTTTTATCTTCCACTTACAAATTGTATAATAAAAACTTTTGTTAGTCAAGCCATATCTAAGGTCAAATAAAGTAATTATTTATTTTTAAAGTCGATTAAATTAAGTTATTGGTCATTTTTGCCTTCTTTGAAGTTGCTAATTATTTAGAGATTTATCAAAGTGGATCCTTGAGTTAAACTTAATATTTTCTATATAGCTATCGAATTTGACAAAACACTTGAAGTTTGTTAATATTTATACCACTAATACCCCAAGGGGGTATCAGGAGATGCTAATTAAAGGGAGGGAACAATTATGGGTATTCAAACAAGCAAAGGGTTAAAAAAGATTAGTTTTGAAATTCATGGTATGAGCTGTGCTGCCTGTAGTAATCGGGTTGAACAGCAGTTAGCAGTTATAGAAGGAATTGAGGAGGTAACAGTAGTTTTAACTACTGAAAAAGCAACGGTGAAGTATGACCCGCAGCTAATTGGGTTAATGGATATTTTAGAGTTGGTAGAGGAAGTAGGTTATAGTGTTAACTTAGTTGAAGAAAGCTTGCAGGTAGATGGTATTACTTGTGCAGCTTGTATTAATAGGATAGAAGGTCGTTTAGAGCAGTTATCTGGTTTAATTGAAGTTAATGGTAATTTAACTACTAATCAGGTTAAGGTTAAGTATTTAAGCGATTTGCTTTCCTATCAGCAGTTAGTTAATAGTATTGAGGAGATTGGTTATCAAGTAGTGGAAGCTGACTTAGATGTTGTAGGTGCAGGTCAAGAGGAAGATAAAGAAGAAAAGATGATGAAAGAAGCTTTTAATAAGGTGATTTTTGCTTTTATTTTTACTATTCCTGTTTTTATTTTGATGTTTGGGAATTTAGCTGGGCTTAGACCCCCTATTCCGATGACTATTCAGAAAGTTATTGAGGGAGTATTGGCCTTTCCAGTAGTCTTTATTATTGGCTCTACTACCTATAAAAGTGCCTTAAAGTCTTTAAAGCACGGAGTAGCTAACATGGATGTGCTGATTTTCTTAGGAACCTTAGCTGCTTATTCCTACGGGATAGCTTCTTTCTTTTTTGATATTTATGCTTTCTTCGGTTTAGCGGCTGGAATTATGTCTTTTCATATTTTAGGTCGCTACTTAGAAGCTAGAGCTAAAGGAAAGGCTTCGCAGGCTATTAAGAAACTATTAGCATTAGAGGCAAAGACAGCTCGAATATTAGTTGATGGTGAGGAAAAGGAAGTGCCTATAGAGGAAGTACAGGTTGATGATATTATCTTAGTTAAGCCGGGAGAGAAGATACCTACCGACGGGGTAGTAGTGGAAGGAGTAAGTGCTGTTGATGAGTCTATGGCTACCGGAGAGTCTATGCCGGTAGATAAGGAAGAGGGAGACGAAGTAATTGGAGCTACTATTAATAAACAAGGCTTTTTAAAGGTTAAAGCGACTAAGGTTGGCAAGGATACCTTCTTAGCTCAAGTAATTAAGATGGTGGAGGAAGCTCAAGGCTCTAAGGTTCCTATTCAGGAGTTTGCTGATAAAGTTACTGGTTATTTTGTACCAGTGGTGATTAGTATTTCCCTCTTGACCTTTATTATTTGGTTGCTTTTGGGCGGAACTGCTTTGATAACAACGGCTATTTTTGCTAGTATTGCTGTATTAGTAATTGCCTGTCCTTGTGCTTTAGGATTAGCTACTCCAACTGCTTTGATGGTAGGAATCGGCAAAGGAGCTGAAAATGGGGTTTTAGTCCGTGATGGAGAAGCTATTCAGACTATTAAAGATGTGACCGATATTGTATTAGATAAAACTGGAACTATTACTAAGGGCAAGCCCGAGGTTATCGATATAATTCCGGTTGCTAACTTTTCAGAAGCTGAAGTTTTGGAGATTGCAGCTAGTATAGAGGCTCGTTCAGAACATCCTTTAGGGGAAGCTATAGTAAAAGAGGCTGAAGCTAAGGGGATTGACTTTAAAGAAGTCAAGGACTTTAATGCTGTAGTAGGTAAAGGGATTGTAGGGCAGATTGAAGAAAAAGAGGCTTTGATTGGTAACCAAAGATTAATGAATGATTACCAAGTTGAGTTTGCTGAGTTGGCAGAAGAACAGATAGAGTTAGAAAAAGAGGCTAAAACAGCTATGTTAGTAGCTTACGATGGTAAGGTGATCGGTATTATAGCTGTAGCCGATACACTTAAGGAGGATTCTAAAGCGGCGATTAAAAGTTTGAAAGAGTTAGGCTTAACTCCAATTATGCTGACTGGTGATAATCAAAGAACGGCTAGAGCTATAGCTGACCAAGTAGGTATTGAGGAAGTATTGGCTGAAGTATTACCTGATGAGAAGGCTTCTAAGGTGAGAGAGTTACAAGAGGCTGCTAAAAAGGTAGCTATGGTAGGTGATGGAATCAATGATGCTCCAGCTCTAAAGCAGGCCAATGTAGGAATTGCTATTGGTACTGGAACTGATATTGCCATTGAGTCTTCGGATTTGACCTTGGTTAGAGGTGAGCTCAGTGCGGTGATAGCTGGTTTAAAGCTCAGTCGGGCTACTTTTAAGACTATTAAACAGAATCTTTTCTGGGCTTTTATATATAATACCTTGGCTATTCCGATTGCAGCTTTAGGCTTGTTGAATCCAATTATTGCTGCCGGGGCTATGACCATTAGCTCTATCTGTGTAGTACTCAATTCAACTCGTTTACGCAAAGTTGACCTCTCTTATAGTGCTTAATTTAAAAGGCTTCCCGAGATTTTTGGGGAGGTCTTTTTGTTTGCCATCTTTTTTGAAGACCGATACTTGCTAAGTTTAAATAAGGACTTAAGCTTTGACTAGCAAAGTGTTTACTGTAGTTAGCTTTTAAATCAGTAATTCTTAGTCTTTACTTTAGTCTAGCTAAAGGAGAGATTAAGTTAGCTAAAGATTTAAAATTAAAAATAGATGTAAAAAAATTTAAGATTGTAAAGGAAAAATTAAAGCTAGAAAGAAAGTTTTATATAGGTTGGTTTATTTAGAGTATAGATTTGATAAATATAAATCTGAGGTGTAAATAAGGTAAGAATGGTGGTGATTTAAAATGGCATTAATCAATCATAAAGCTAAGGATATATTTCCAGAACATATTATTGATAAGGGGCTGGTTAATAGATTACATTCCCAGCTTAACTTGCCGATGTATGTGGTAGAAAATTTACTGTTGGATTATACGGCTGAGGAATTAAAAGAAAAAGATATTGAAGAGATTAGAGACTCTATTCGTAATAAGCTGATCAAACATAAAGAGGGCCGTAAACTGAAGGCAGAGTTGAGAGATGGCGAAGAAATGACTTTTTTGGACAAAATAACTGCTAAGTCAGTAGCGGGAAAAAATAAGTATTGGGCCCAACTGCTACATTTGGGGGTTAAAAAAGCAGTACTACCTAAAGAGATAGTTAAAAAACATCCAGGCTTATTGGAAAATGGAATTTGGGCTGAAGTAAAGTTAAGCTATTTAGGAGAGGAAGCGGGCCCGGATAGTGAATTTAAAGTAGAAAACTTGCTTCCTTGTCAGGAAGCAAGTTTTGATTTAGCTCAATTTAAACAAAAGGTAGCTAAGTTAACTGATTTTCAATGGTTGGGACTTCTATTGAGAAGTATAGGTATAGAGTCTATAGATTTGCCTAGGCGACAGAGGTTGTTATTGATAAGTCGTTTGATTCCTTTTGTAGAAAAGAATTATAACTTTGTAGAACTAGGAGCTAGAGGAACTGGTAAGTCTTATGTATATCGCCAACTATCCGGGGAGTCTATTTTAGTTTCCGGTGGAAAGACTACAGTAGCTAATCTCTTTTATAATATGGGGACTAAAGAAATTGGCTTAGTAGGAAAATGGGATGTAGTGGCATTCGATGAAGTAGCTTATATAGATTTTAAAGATAAAACGGCTATTCAAATTTTAAAGGATTATATGGAGTCTGGAGCCTTTAGTAGAGGTGAGGAAGAGATTAATGCTGAAGCTTCGCTGGTGTTTTTAGGGAATATTAATCGTAATTTGAGGATATTGCTTAGCAATAGCCATCTTTTTGAACCCTTACCTGATCTTATGCGAGATATGGCTTTAATCGATCGTTTTCATTTTTATCTGCCTGGTTGGGAGATGAAAAAGCTAAAGGAGAACGATCTTACTAGTAATTATGGATTGCAGAATAGTTATTTAGCCTTAGCTTTAAATGAGCTAAGGGAGATGGACTTTAGTGAAGTAATAGACGAGTATTATATTTTTGATGAAAGAATGGATGCCCGCGATAAGCGAGCAGTTAAAAAAACAGTATCTGGATTTTTAAAATTACTTCATCCCCACGGGAATTTTGATAAAAGCAATCTGAAGTCTTATTTAGATATTGCTTTGGAAGGACGGAAAAGGGTTAAAGAGCAGTTAATTAGGTTAGGTTCTTTTGAGTATAAGGAAACTACCTTTGAGTATCAGGACCGCCAGACTAAAGAGCAGTATTATCCAACTTTACCGGAGCTGGATAATTGCTTTAAGGGTTCTTTAGCTAAGCCAGGAGTGGTTTATATAGGTCAGATTATTGAAGAAAGTGATTTTGCTTTGCTAAAGTTGAGGGTTGTAGCTGAGCCAGGACAGGGTAAGTTGATTTTTAAAGGAGAAATGGAACAGGAGTTTAAAAACCAGATTAGAAAAACCTTTATCTTCTTGAAGGAGAGGAATCTTTGCGATAATTTAGGAAAAAATGTGAATAACTATAATTTTTATATAAGTATTATTCCCATTTTGAGAAAGATAGAAGCCGATATTGGTAGTGCTTTTTTTGTAGCTCTTTATTCTTCTTTAAGTGGTAAATCGGTAACTACTGGACTGTTAGTAACTGAAAAAAGCAGTATTTATCGTGATTCAGAACATACTTATGGGATTAGAGCTTTAAAGCTAGAGAAAGAGGATGGACAGATTAAGACTATGCTGCCTTTGAAGAGGGATAATGTCTTTGTAGAGGTACCTAAGGAAGTAATTTCTCAAGTTTCTACTTTTATTACTGTTTAGTTCGAATTAGAATATTTTAATTCACTAGCATTGCATAAAAAATATTTTCATTTGTCAAGGGTAAATTTTTATTAATTATATATCCCTTAAATGTAAAT
>NZ_JALKBZ010000078.1 GCF_023227765.1 Fuchsiella alkaliacetigena | reverse complement strand
TCCTTAGGATTTATTGTCGTTACTTTATTATACACAGAATTTAGTCCTTACGACAACTATCCTAACACATAGAGAAGAGCAATTTGACACAGACTAAGTTCTGACAAAAATCTGACTAAAACGTACAAGATTAAAAGATAAAAAGACTTAAATATTTTAAGTTTTGAATGTACTAATGTTTTAGTCTGTGTCTAAATAGGTTTTGAACTTATGTTTTTATCTATCCTCTATCATCTATCCTTTATCATCTGAATTAAACAATTTATTTATAAAATAGTAAATTGATTAGAAAAATATGGACTAAGTTAATGCCTATGATATCAAATTATAAATCTACTATAGTAACTCCTAAACCACCTTCTCCTTCTTGGCCATCTCTATAATCATTGACATGAGGATGCTCCGCTAATAGTTCCTGGACTATCTCTCTTAAAACACCGCTTCCTTTACCGTGAATAATCTCAGCATTACCAAGCCCAGCTAAAGCAGCATTATCCAAGTACTTATCCACCTTCTTTTTAGCTTCTAGGGCCCGCAGTCCTCTCAAATCCAGTTTTGGAGAAACTTTTCGCGTCTTTTGGCTTCTTAGCTTACTAACAGTAGCCTCTTTATTTTGTTTAGCCTTTTCTTTTTCTTCGACAGCCACCCTTTCCAATCTACTAATCTCAACATTCACCTTCAAATTTCCAGCCTGAACAACTGCTTCTTCCTTATTATCCAGTAATTCAATTATCTTTCCATCTTTATTTAAGTTCTTAATACGCACTCTTTCTCCTACTTGCAGATCCTGAGGAGCTGCTTGAATTTCCTGCTCTTTAATTTTATCCTCTAATTTTTCCCGCTCTTTACTTAAATTATGGCGAGTAGAATCAAACTTGCTTTTAGCTCTATCAGCTGTAGCCTCCTCAACCTCTGCTTCAGCCTTCAGTTCCTCAATCACCTGATCCACCTTTTCCTTAGCTTCAGCAACTATCTGTTCAGCCTCAGCGTAGGCCTCTTTTTTTATCTCTTTTTCCTTCTTTTCTACTTCCACTAACTTACTTTCATATTCAGCTTTTAAATTCTCAACTTCCTCTTTTTTAGTCTCAATGCTCTCTTTATCATCCCGAATGCTTTTCTTATTTTCTTCTAAGCTCTGAATAATTTCATCTACCTGTCCTTCTTTGCTATCCAAAAAGCTCCTTGCTTGAGCAATAATCTCCTCATCAAAGCCCAGTCTAGCTGCTATTTCAAAGGCATTACTCCGACCAGGCAGACCCATTTGCAGTCTATAAGTAGGCTCTAGAGTTTGTACATCAAACTCTACCGAAGCATTCTCAACTCCTTCTCGCTGATAAGCAAAGGTCTTCAACTGTCCGTAATGAGTAGTAGCTACCGTATTAACTCCCGGACGTTGATGTAAATTATCCAAAATAGCCATCGCCAAGGCAGCACCTTCAGTAGGATCAGTTCCAGCACCTATCTCATCTAACAAAACTAAAGCATTCTCTGCACAGTTCTCCAAAATATCTATAATCTTAGTCATATGAGAAGAAAAGGTACTCAAGCTCTGTTCAATACTCTGCTCATCGCCGATATCACCGTAAAGCTGATCAAAAACAGCTACTTCCGAGCCTGATAAAGCCGGAATATGCAGTCCTGACTGAGCCATCAAAGTTAAGAGACCAACAGTCTTTAAAGTAACAGTCTTGCCGCCAGTATTGGGCCCGGTAATTACTAAAGTAGAAAAGTCTCGACCTAACTCTACATCCACCGGCACCACTTCCTCCAGTTCAATCAAAGGATGTCTAGCCTTTAATAGTTTAAGCTGCTGCTCCTTATTTAAAAGAGGCTCTGCTCCCTCAATCTGTTGACTATACTTAGCCTTAGCAAAAGTAAAGTCTAAAAAAGCCAACAGTTTTAGCGTCTGCTCAATCTCCTTTAGCTCTCCTTGTACTGCAAAGGTTAGTTCAGTTAAAATCCTATAAACCTCATCCTCTTCCTCAGCAATCAGCCCTCTTAACTTATTATTTAGCTTTACAACCTCCATCGGTTCAATAAAAACCGTCTGCTTACTGGCTGAACGATCGTGCAAAATTCCCGGGAAATCATTTTGGTACTGGCTCTTAATCGGAATCACATAACGATTATCTCTAATAGTCACTAAGGACTCCTGAATAAACTTTTCATACTTGTTAGAAGCTAGGATAGAGTTTAGCTTACTCTTAATCTGCTCTTTATAGCTGCTAATCTGCCTCCGTAAACTTCTTAGCTTATTGCTGGCCCTATCCATCACCTCGCCTTGCTGGTCAATACATCTTTTAATCTGCTTAACTAAAGGCTCAAAATCGCCTATCTGCACAGCATGTTTAATTACAGCTTGATACTCCTCCTCTTCATCTTCCTCCTCTAAATCCAGAAAATAGTTTCTTAATCTATAACCGGACTGTAAGGTATTAGCTATATTCAACAGTTCCTTAGCGCTTAAAGTTATTTCCTTATTCGACTTCTTTAAAGCTTCGCGAATATCTCTAATCCCACCTAAGGGAACAGCATCCTCACGAATTAAAATTTTCTTGGCAGCCGTAGCCTCTAGCTGTCGCTGTTGTATATAATCTAAATCAGTAACCGGCTTCAACTTTTCCACTAATTTTTGACCTAACTTTGAAGTAGTATGCTTGCTTAATCTTTCCTTAATCTTTTGATACTCCAATATCTCCAGTGTATGTTGATTCAACTCTTATCAGCCCTCCTACTCTCCTCTTTCAACTCTAATCAAACCAGAACAGGAAGTTACTTCAATTCCTTCGGTCGTTAGTTTATCAATAAATAGATTCATCCCTAAAGAATCACTAGCAATATGTCCAGCGATTATTACATTGATATGATTTTCTTCAGCTTTTTTACGATGCTCCTCACCCATATGCATACAGACCAAGGTTCCTACTCCAGCTTGAGCTAAATTCTTAAAAGCTTCTTTAGAGCCGCTAGTCCCCCCAGTCATATCCACTACAACTTTTCCAGTCTTTCTTTCCTTACTGCCAACTATCACCTTCGGGCCCGCCTTCAAGTTAACCGCTTCCTTATATTCCGGAATCTCCTTTAATAGTTCAATAACATCCTCTACCCGCTCCGGCTCAGCCTCATCGATCTTATTCTGTAAAAAATCAGTAACTAAATTATCAGCCGGGGTATGCACCGACATTAAAGGAATATCGAAAATCTTAGCAGCATCCAAAGCCTTATTGTGGTTTACTGGCATCAGATTGCGTTCTACTTCCTTAATTCTTTTAGCCATAATTCCCTGAGCAACATTAATCGGTACTCCATTCAAGTGTAAAATCTCCTCTTGCATATGCATCACCTGATGAAGATTAGCTAAAGCCTTACCTTCCGGATGATGCGAGATAATTAAATCTATCTCTTCGCCTTTTTCTCGCAATCTATCGGCAATTAAAACCTCCCCTACTTCAATATCAATTCCCACCAATATCTTCTGAACTTCAGTCTCGGGGTCGCCATAAAGAATTCGAGTATCGGCATAAGGATTATCCAGCTTTTCCTGCTCAAACTCTTCCTGTTCTTCATCATCTAGCTCTTCATATTTTTCCCTTGTTCGTTCTAACTTCTTTTCAATTTCTTCAGTCCCACGCAAGTCTACACTAATTCCTACTTCCACGGCTAAGTCGTATATTTCTTTTAAATTCAAAATTATTCCTCCTTTTTTGATTAAAGCTTTAAAACAATATCGTTCTATTGTTTCATTGGCGCGGTAGGCCAAATGGATGTTTCCAAAGTAATGATTAGCTTCGCGTCAACGCTAGAAAAGTTTATTTTAGTACTTCTAAGACTCATCTCCACTCAAATAAAAGCAAGCAAATTTTAATTAGAAAAATTTGCTAAACCAGCTTTTATTTAAGCTCCGATTCGTCAAGAAGCACTAAAAAAATAAACTTTAATATCGCTTATAAACACCCATTTGACCCTGCTGATAACGAAAAATTGGTTTTATGTTGCTGCGCTAACATAATTTCGCTCATTATTATAGCAATATTCTAATATCTAAACTATGCTTTTGAACTTATCTCTTAAGGTCTAGTCAGAACTTGGTCAGATTTTAGTCTGTGTCCAATAGGTTTTAATCATTTGAACTTTATACCAATAGAGTTAGGTAGCTAATATCTCTCTTAATTGAGCAAGCGAATAAGTATTCACCACTTCTTGAGGCCCAATCAATCCCTTACGAACATTATAGACTCCAAAACGCACATTATCCAACTGCTCAACACTATGAGCATCAGTATTAATAGCTATCTTAACTCCTGCTTCTTTAGCTAAACGGAGATGTTCACTACTTAAATCCAGCCTTTCCGGCGAAGCATTAACCTCCAAGATAGTATCAGTTTCAGCTGCCTTAGCTATTATAACCTCAATATCCACCGGATAAGGATCTCTTTTAGGCAGTAATCTCCCGGTAGGATGGCCTAAAATATCTACCTGCTCATTCTCCAAAGCAGTTATAATCCTTTGAGTCTGCTTCTGCTTAGACTGTCTAAAACCAGAATGAATAGAAGCTACTACTATATCCAGTTGCTCTAAAAGCCGACTATCATAATCCAGACTACCATCAGCTAAGATATCCACTTCTGAACCTTTTAAAATCTGAAAATCACTCAACTGTTCATTAGTTCTATCTATTTCCTCAAGCTGTCGCTTCAATTCAGCTACCTTTAAACCTCCAGCTACTCCCAAAGAGCGAGAATGATCACAGATAGCTAAGTATTCATAGCCTCTTTCTTGACCAGCAACTGCCATTTCCCTAATAGTGCTAGCTCCATCGCTCCAGTTAGTATGTAAATGTAAATCTCCCTTGATATCTGCCACTTCCAATTTAACAGGTAAATCATCCTGTAAAGCTAACTCAATCTCTTCTTTACCATCTCTTATCTCTGGAATTATATAAGGTAACTTTAACCGCTGATAGATCTCTTCTTCAGAATTGACTACTTCATCTTCAGCAATACTCTTATTATATAAGCTGCTGCTACTCAATTCATAGCCTCTTTGAGCAGCCAACTCCTTTAACTTAGTATAATGATGCTCAGTTCCAGTGGACCTTAATAACTCACAAGAAAAGCTTTCCAACTCAGTAAACAACACTTCAATCTCAATATCAAGTCGACTAGTCAACTTAACTCTATCTTCTTCTTCAGTTAAAGAAGTCACCAGCGGCAGTTCTGACAAGAAAGCAAGCAACTCAGCTGGTGATTCAGTAGCTAACAATAAATCGATCTGCTCAATTAATTCCTCTTTTCTTCTTAAGCTACCTGTTATTTCTGCTTCATTAACGCTGGACAGCTTAGTACAAATATCTATTAACTCATTAGCTAAGTCAGTAGCTATAGCTAAATTAATTTGATTCTCTTGACCTTTACCTTCACTCCTTTTAATAGCATCAGTAATCTTAGCTTCAGTTTTAGAACCAATTCCGGGTAACTTTCTTAACTCTCGTTGTCGAGCAGCTTGGGCCAGCTTTTCTAAACTATCTATCTCCAGCTCTTCGTAAAACTGCTTAACTTTCTTAGGACCCACTCCAGATAAATCTAAGATATCCAACAAGCCTAGAGGAAGTTCAGCCTTTAATTCTTCATACTTAGCACAGCTCCCCTCAGTCAAAATCTCCTCAATAGTAGCAGCTAAGCCACTACCAACTCCCTCTAACTCCTCTAATCTATCTTCAATTAACAGATCATTGATATCCTCATCTAAATTTCGAATCAGCTTGCTAACATCATAATAGGATTTAATTTTAAAGTAGTTATCACCTTTGATTTTCAATAAATCACCTATATCCTTTAATGTCCAAGCTACTCGCAAATTATCTAGCATTAATTTACACCTCAACTTTACTAATTAACTAATAAACTTCTCTAAACTTTCCTTAACAATTGGAGTTATATTCAAAAATTCATCAGCAAAAACCGACGTCTCTATAAGCTCTTCTACTACTCCCACAGACATCTGTTCAACCAAAAGCAAAGTAATATAAATCATTAAAACTCCTTTTATAAAACCTACAATAGCTCCTCCAAGATCATCGAGCATAGATATCAACAATAAATTAGTTAAGCCATTCAATAAATAACCAATTATATTAATCACAGCACTAACTATAATAATAATTAAAGCAAAAGATAGAGTAGGAATAACTGGCTCAATAAAGATAGGCAAAACAAGATTCTCATTAAAATAAGTAACTAATATTTGGTAATTATCCATAGCTATATAAAAACCAATTACTAAAGCAGCAATTGAAACAATCTGCCTAATCAAACCTAGTTTATAACCTCTAAATACAAAAAAAATAAATATAACAATTATGCCAAAATCCAATAAACTAATTGCTTGTATCAAAGCTCAATCCTCCTTGCTGCTGTCGAATTCCTCCAAAAAACTTTCATACTCTTTAGCTAAATTATCGTACTCCTTTTGTAATTCATTGTGTTTATTAAGTAATTGCTCATACTGTGACTTTAATTTTTCATAGTTAGCTTTTCCTTTCTTTAAGTTATTCTGTAATTTATTATTCTCTTTTTGAGATTTATAATACTTATCAGTTAACTTCATACTAACTAAAACCATAATTTTCATTCTATTTAATCTACTATTCAGTTGCTCAGCAACCTCATCAATTTCTGCGTTTACAAAATTAGCTATATTCTGAATATATTTCTCTGGCTCCTCACCTTTAATTATATACTCATCTCCAAAAATATTAACTTTAGTCTTAGTAACATTATTAGTAGTTTCCTGTTTAGCTTTTTTACTTTTACTATCAATTTTAGTTTGCTTATTCTTTATTTGCTTATCTTTACTTTTAGCTTGCTTATCCTTATTTTTTTGCAAATTATCACTTTTATTCTGATCTTCATCCTTTTTTTTATTCAAACTAAATACCTCCTACTTTATATCAATAGCTGAAATAATCAAAACAAATAATTCTAAGTTAGCTATATATTATTTCAAGATCAAATAATAAAATCCTTCAAAATAAAAAAAGAGCTTCTACATTAAAAAATAGAAGCTCTTTCAAATCTATGTTTATTAATTATTTAAAACTAAAATGGAGCGGAAAACGGGATTTGAACCCGCGACCTTCTCGTTGGCAACGAGACGCTCTACCACTGAGCTATTTCCGCTTAAAATGGTGGAGGGGAAAGGATTTGAACCTTTGAAGGCATCGCCGGCAGATTTACAGTCTGCTCCCTTTGGCCACTCGGGCACCCCTCCACGATATTCAATTGATAATTCACACTGCTAATAATAATTAATTAAGTGGTACCCCCAAGGGGATTCGAACCCCTGCCGCCAGGATGAAAACCTGGTATCCTAGGCCTC
>NZ_JALKBZ010000077.1 GCF_023227765.1 Fuchsiella alkaliacetigena | reverse complement strand
CGAAGCCTATTGTAATTATTTTCTAATAGACTTCGATTACAACAGAGATTATTTTTCACAACATTAATTAAAGAACCTATATTTTTCATAATTATCTTTTCTATTTATACTTTAAGTTATCCTAGGAGGAATAAATTATGGAATTTTATCAGCAGTTAAGTCAGTATTATGATCAAATCTTTCAGTATGATTCAAAAAAATTAGAATTTTTAGGAGAATATTTAGATAATCAGGCTAGAGTTTTAGATGTTGCTACTGGAACTGGGACTTATGCTTTAGCTTTAGCTGATTTAGGTTATCAGGTATTAGGGATTGATTTAAGTGAAGATATGATAGAGCTTGCTAAGCAGAAGGCAGTAGAGCGGGAGATAGCAGTCGATTTTAAAGTGGCTGACATGAGAAAGGTAAATCAGTTAGCTGCTCCGGAGAGTTTTGATTTAATTATTTGCTTAGGGAACTCTTTAGTGCACCTAGAGAATGAAGATGAAATTGGTGATTTTTTGTTAAAGGCTTATAATTTATTAGCTCCTACAGGTAAATTAGTGTTACAGACTGTTAATTACGATAGGATTTTAGCCCAACAGGTGGATAGCTTAGCTACTATTGAGAATGAAGAGTATGGTTTAAAGTTTTTTAGAAACTATGAGTTAGTTGATAATAAGATAAGGTTTAAAGTTAATTTAGAAACTCCGGCAGGTACTTTTGAAAATTCCGTATTTCTGTATCCTTTAGAGTCTGCAGATTTTAAAAAATTATTAACTGAAGCAGGGTTTGCAGAGATAAAATTTTACGGTAGCTTTAACTTTGCTCAATATCAGCCTTTAGAGTCTACTCCTTTGATAGCGGTAGCTGAAAAATAATTAAGACTTATAATAACGCATTGAGCTAGTCAACCTTTGATCCAATATAAATAAATTGCTTTAGAGCAGATGATAAATGATAGATGATGGAGGACAAATAAAGTTCAAAAGATAAAGATCAAGTTCTATTTGACACAGCGCCCTGAAACGACGCTTGAACTTTAGCTAGTCATTACTTTGGGAAGCTGGTTTTTGCTGACTGAGGAAGCGACACGAAGTTAGTACCCTTGCGGTGAACTCTTGGGGTGACTAAAATTTGGCTAAGTTCTGACTAGACCTTAAAACCATTTAGTTCTTTAATTTTTTAAGTTTTTATGTTTTAGTCAGATTTTAGTCGGAACTTAGTCTGTGTCAAATAGGTTTTAATGTTTTGAACTTTATCTATGCTTTATCCTTTATCATCTATCCTCAATTTAGTTTCAACTAGCATAACGAGCTATTTTCTTTGTCATAGACAAGTTCATACTTTAATAGGATATAGATAGAGCAGGAGGAATGATCTCCCAACTCAATCAGGGAATTAGAGAGGCTAACTACATAGTAGAACATAAACTTCCCTGAAAATCTATTAAAGGAGGATATTAAAATGGCTGATCAGTTATCAATTCCAGAGAGGGATGAAGAAGGGGCCTTAAATGATATATTAGAATCTACTGCTTTAGAAAGAGCAGCTTTAGCTCAATTAATTAATGCAGAGGCTGAAAAAATTAAGGGAGTTTTGGGCTTTGAAGGCATTAGTGCTGATAAGATATTGGAGTTTCAGGAAAGTGTGGATGGTATTATGCAGACGAGCATAGAGTTGCAGAAGCTAATTCAAGAGGATTTAAAGTATGTTTTGGAAATGAAAAAAGGCGGACTGTTAAACGATGAAGAAGAGGTAATGGAAGTTGAAGAGGAGATTTTAGAGGAGATTGAGGGAGATACTAAGAAAATTAAGAAAAGAATCACCAAGAAAAGTGGTGACTTGGAGTAAACGCTGATATCTTTAAATAGAGTAGGGCCCTAGCTAGTTAATAGTTAGGGTTTTTTTCTTTTGGCAAAATAAAACTACCTTAAAAGAAGTATATCCTAGCTGTAAGTGGATAATTGCCTTAATTGATAGTTAATAGGGATATGTAACTATTGACAGAAGCAGTTATCTATCTTATAATTAAACGAAAGTGAAAATCGTTCTCAAGTGAAGATGGCTTTATATCAAAAAGTTTTACTTTTATCTTTAAATGAGATTGAAATTCATTTTTGATCAACTATTTATTAAAGAGTATGAAAAATTTGAATTAAAGGTGGGTTAGTCTTTGTTAGCAAACAATATATTTAGTAAGAGTGTAGTTAAATTAATAAAAGGAGCTTTAAAAGTTGTTAAATCCTTCGAATTTTTAGGTAGTAAGTGGAGATTTTTTGGTCAAGTTTATCAACGGCTCTTTTATAAGAGTTTAGTTGAGAAAGAAATTAAAGCTGCTGGTTTGAAAGAGGGGATGAAGATTTTACATATTGGTAGCGGGCCCTTGCCGATGACTGCTATTTCTTTAGCTGAACAAGGATATCAAGTGCAAGGAGTAGATAATGATTCCCAAGCAATTACTGTTGCCAGTAATTTAGTTAAAGAGCTGGAGTTAGATGATAAAGTAAGCTTTAATAGAACTGAAGGAGTTGAAGTAGATACTAGTGTTTTTGATGCTATCTGGCTTTCTTTACATGTGCACCCTAAAGATAAGGTGCTTAAAGAGATAATTGTTGATTTAAAAGCAGGTCAAAGAATAGTTTATCGTAATCCTAGAGGGATATTATCATTGGCCTATCCTCGTTTAGAGCCAGAGACTCTTACAAATTTACCACATCAAAGGATTAAGCAGACTTTTGGCAAGGAGTCAGTTGTAATTACTAATTAAAGTTTAAGAGGAGGTTAATAGTTTTATGAAAAAAGGTATTATAGTATTACTTGTAATGAGCATTACTATATTAATATTTTCTTCGGTGGCTTTAGCACACTGTGCCTGGATTGAGTTACCGCTAAGAGCTGAAATTGGAGAGGAGATTGAGTTTGATATTTTTTGGGCCGATCCTGATGATCCAATAGATGAGCGTGATATGACTGAATTAAGTCTTCAATTTCGTCGTCCTGATGGTGAAATAGAAGATATCTCTATGGATAATCGAGAAACCTTTTATCAGGCCGGAATAGAATTTGAAAACGAGGGAGAGTATACGTTTTTTGCCGTAAGGCCACCTCATAGATATCGCATGAGTCAATATCGGGATTTTGCCAAAAGTATTACTTGGATAGGAGATGGAAGCTTTACAGAGCATCAGCCAGTAGGACATACCTTGGAGATTGTTCCTCTTTCATCTTCGGCAGAGATGGAGGAAGCTAATAAAATAGAGGTTGAAGTTTTATATAATGATCAGCCTGTATCGGGGGTAGAGGTTAAGCTTTTAAAGTCTAATGAACCTAGCGGTAGAATATTTCCAGATCTACATGATGAAGATGAGTATGAGATAGTGCTTAGTGATGTCAACGGGAGAGCAGAGTTAACTCTGGATAGAGATCATAATTATATTCTCAAAGCTAGACATCAAGTCTCAGCTAGTGATAGAGAAGAGGATTTATCTTTTTATATTAGACGAGTTATATTTAGATCTACATTATTTTTGTCGGCCTTCTAATAAGAGATAGAAAAATGGTATTCTTAGTATTAAATATTTAAAAACTGGAAGGAAGATAGCTAATGCAATCAAATGATACTAAATTAACAATTTCAGTTTATGCTTTGGTGCTTATATTTCTTTTAGTTACTTTAGCAATTTCATAATTTTTTAAAAGATAATGAGAATGGATTTCATTATCGCTATATCAAATCAATAGACACTTTAAAGTTAAGTAAATTACTTAATTTAGTAAATTGGAAGATAATATCATTACAGATAAGAGTTTTAGACGCTTGGCCCACAGTGATATTGACTATCTTGAGATTGAAGAAGATCATGATATGTATCCTATTGTAGAACAACATGAACAGATAATAGAATATTTAATAGGTAAGGACGTCAGAAGTAGTCTGGATACGCTCTATGAACAAGGTGAGGAGGAGTTTAGAAATGTCAATTTTAGTTGTTGGTGGAGATAGGCTAGGAAATATTCCTGATAAATTAAGTCAAATTGGAGCTGAAAGTATAGAACATATAACAGGCAGAAGATGTAAAAAATGTAGAATAAATAAAGGGACGGATGTAGTGCTAGTATTAACTGATTATGTTAATCATCCCTTAAGTGAAGAGGTAAAGTGTAGAGCTAAAGCTAAGGGGATTCCTGTGGTATTTAGTCGACGTTCTTGGGCGTGTATTTATAAGAAATTTGAATTTATTGGCTTGGTGAGTTAAAGAGATGGCTGTACAAGAGGAGGAGGGAAATGAGAAAGCTAAATATATTGAAGGACTAGGAATGATCATTCCTAGTCCTAATTAATTTCAATTTATCACCATCTATAGCGGATGCCTAGGGATTCAAAATCTATTAAATTGAGATCTAGATTTTGATTAAGCCTGTAAAATAAATTTATTATAGAATCATGGGTAGTCGTGTTACTGTACTTTACTCCCAGATCCTTAACTTTGAACTTATATTTCCACTTAGCCATGGCTTCTAAATCATTATTTGCTTGTTTACTTGCTCCACCTCCAAGCCATAACCTAGATAAATAACCGCTGTATAATTCGTATAATCCCCATAATCTATAATTGTTATTTTCCATTATGTCGGCTCCTAACTTAAAACGATAATTTGGTGATAAAGTAAGGTTAAACATTTTATCTCCCTGGCGATAATCATTTGTTGCTAAGCTTAGGGAGTGTTTATTTCTTTCGGGCTCAATATCTTTAAAATCAGCTCCAGGTATTTCTGCAAATAGATCTTCTAATCTCATATATTTCTTTTCATAAAGATGTTCTACCTGCGGGCCCTTAAGAAGTATAGGTACTACCATATTTTCAGCAATTAATCCGTGGTGATTTCCTTTTCTAACATAGCCTCCCCCTATAATCGGCGGTGGATTTAAAACAGTAACTATTTCTCCTATCTGAGGATTATTAAATAGTTTACAAATATTAACAGGTGCTATCGGATACTCTAAATTATAACTGAAATCTAACCACTCTTTTTCAGTCAAAAACTCTCCTTGATAGCCAGCCGAGTAATAATTAAAAGTATCTTGGCCTTGATATGAATAGCTAATTTTTTTGCCTTCAATCAAAAAAGTAACTTTACTGTCCTGGTGATAACCTATTATTTTTCCAGCTTCTGCCCGAAAAAATGCATAATCAAGAACAGTTTCATCAATCAACTTTTGAGCCACTCTTTTTTTATTTTGAGGATTCTTTAAGTGGAGATTTGGATGAGCATAGTTTAAAACTTCATCTCCTACTGCTGATTCTACTCGTTTTTTAATATCTATAGTGCCCTCATCATAGCTCATACCGTGATCGGAATAGATAATAACATTTACATCATCAGCTAAACTACTGGTTAATAAGCCAAAAAAATCGTCAAATTTATATAAACTTCTTTTCAAACTTTCCTCTCCTAACATATGACCGTAAGTATCGGTAGCAAACCAGTAATATTCCACTGCACCATACTTCTCTAATAAATCAGGCAGATTTAAGATAGCCATGCCGCCAAAGGTTGATAACATGGGTACTCCATAGATATAGTTGCTTTGAGCACGCCGCTGAGATGTTGATACCATATTTCTGAAAACTCCAAATTTCCCTCTGCTTTCTTGGGTTTCAGGATCATATCTGTCCCAATCTACCAGTTTTCCTTCTTCGATTCCTTTAGCTTCTCTGATTCGGGAGACAACTACTTGGGTGAAAGGTGGATAATAGGTGATTCCATGTTTGATTACTCCTGCCTCAGCAAAAAAGTCTTGTAAATTTTCTAAGTTTCCAGCAGCCCATTCTTCTTGAAAAAGTTTAGAAGAAATTCCATCTACGTGGAATAATAAATATTTGTGTTCATTTGTTTGACTTTGTTGGTAAGTTAAAGCTTGAGCTTTATTAGTTTCGGGAAAGCCAAGTCCAGTAATTAATAAGCTACCTACTAATTGTCCAGTTTTTATTAAAAATTTACGTCGAGATAATTTGTTTTTTTGCTTATTCATTGTTAATCCTCCAATTCCAAGGTTGAAGTAATTATATCATATTAATTATTAAATGAAAAATAATTAATATGGAATTGCTAAGTAAGTATTGCTCATCAGTGTATGTATTTGAGAATGATATTTATTATAATTTCTCAAAAAAGCTTGACAGTGAGAATGATATTCATTATAATACTACTAAAGAGGTAGGAATTCTAAGTCAAATTAATTTAGGAGGGGAAGAAATGATTAATAAGAAAGCTTTAACAGTATTAGCTTTAGTAATGGTTTTGGTAACTGGTATTATTATAGGCTGTTCTCCAGATAGCGAACAGGAGGAAATAACGATTTATTCTGGTAGGTCTGAAAATTTAATCGGGCCCGCTTTTGAAAAGTTTACTGCTGAGACAGGAATTGAAGTAAATGTGCGCTATGGAGATACTGCTGAGTTGGCAGCTACTATTTTAGAAGAAGGTGAAAATACTCCGGCGGATGTCTTCTTTGCTCAAGATGCTGGAGCTCTAGGAGCCTTAGCTCAGGCTAATCGACTTCAAGTTTTACCTGAAGAGTACTTAGAGCAGGTTGATTCTAGATTAAGATCTCCAGATGGTGAGTGGTTAGGTACCTCTGGACGAGCTAGAGTAGTGGCTTATAACACTGATAATGTTGATCAAGATGAATTACCAGACAGCATCTGGGGCTTTACAGAACCTGAGTGGGAAGGACGGATTGGCTGGGCTCCGGCTAATGGCTCTTTTCAAGCTTTTGTAACGGCTTTACGAGTTTTAGAAGGTGAAGAAAAAGCTGAGGAGTGGCTGCGCGGAATTCAAGATAATAATCCTTATGAATATCATAATAACACTAGTACTGTAGAAGGAGTAGGCAGAGGCGAGGCAGATGTAGGCTTTGTTAACCATTATTACTTGTTTAGGTTTTTAGCTGAAGAAGGAGAAGACTTTCCAGTTAGACACCTATATACAAGTGGCGATGCTGGTTCTATGATTAATATAGCTGGAGTAGGAGTTCTGGATGTAGCTAGTAATGATGATAATGTTAATCGGTTGATAGAGTTTTTGTTGACAGAAGAGATGCAAAAACACTTCATTGAAGAGAATCATGAATACCCAGTTGTTAAGGGGATGGATATTGTTGACTTTATAGATGTCGAAGATGATTCTAAATTAATACCTTTAGCAGAGATCAATGCTCCAGAGATGGATTTAAGTGATATTGATGATTTAGAAGGAACTTTAGAGCTATTATCAGAGGTAGGAGCTCTATAGTACAATTAGTTAATTTTAAAGTTACATTTAAACCAAGATGAAATTGGCTGATTAAAAAATTCATTAAAGCGGGGAAAATCAAGTTAGGTTGGTTTTCCCTGTTTGCTTACATAGTGTAAAATAAGTATAGGTAAATTTAGTATAAAAACTAGAAAAGGGACTCCTCTTTTGATAAAGTGTTAAG
>NZ_JALKBZ010000076.1 GCF_023227765.1 Fuchsiella alkaliacetigena | reverse complement strand
TATCAAAGGAGATAGCTTATGCCTACCTTTATTTTAACCGATGGATAATATTAACAAATGATTGCATAGAAAGAGTTTCTAAAACTAATTGCTGATACTCTAAGCCTTTAGCTCTATGTAAAGTAGAGATAATTATATCTGCTTTATCTTTATCATTAACAGCTAGTTTTTTAATTTGCCTTACATACTTAGGTATCTTTTCACCATACTTCTTCACGATCTTCGTTAAAAACTCTAATTCTAGATCTTCTGTATTTTCAACGTATTGAAGTAACTGTTCGTAATCATCAAAAGGAGCTAATAAGGGATCATTAGTCTCTTTACCTTCGGAAAAAAGCCAAGCTTGGGTAAAGGTATCGAAATTATAAGAGTTTACTCCCCCTTCAAAATAAATCCTATTATCAGCTAATATATTCTCTACTGCATTATCAAAGACCATTGCTCTGGTTCTACACAACTTAGCATACTGCTTTTTTCTATCAACTTCACCTATTCTTTGTGATTTATTCTTACCCTTAATCGTCATATTAGCTTTACCAAAGTCTTTGAGGATTAAGTTGCAGATATTAGCTAAATTAAGCCCTATTCTAAAGCTGTTAGTTAAAAGGTAGTCATCCCCTTCCAGCTTGTTTAAAGCGTCTACAGCTCCATTCCAGGCGTATATTTGCTGATTGGAGTCCCCAACTGCTACCTTAGTTATGTTTTGCTTCTTAAAAATATCTATGATTACTTCATTAATATCCTGTGCTTCATCTAAAAGTATTAAGTCATAGTATCTAGAAAGATCAGGATTTGATAGATGAAATAACTTTAAGTAAAAGTTATGAGTAATTTGAATATCATTATTAAGATCTTTTTTTAGCTCAAAAATCTTATTCAACAGTTCCAATATTTCTTTTGGGGAATAACTGGGGTCAATACTGCGACCACTTAAAAATTCATCTATTGACTTAGCTCTAGATCTTAAAAATTCATTAAACTGTCTTCTTACCTCGGAGACCAAAGCAATATCTGAGCTTTTGTTAAAATCATAGCCTAAATCCATTGCTAACTGATAAGCCTTATACTTAAAAGTTAGTTTATCTTTATATTTATAACCTACATTCCTGTAAGCTAGACTGTGTATAGTTCTCACTTCAGTATTTCTTAAGTTTTTAAATCTCTGTTCTGCTTCCTCTTTCATTGATCTGTTAAAGGCTAAATAAAGTATCTTTTCATCCTGTCTGCTTTCAGCGAAGTTATATAGGGTCGTTGTTTTACCGCTACCAGCACAGGCATTAATCAGAATCTCTTTAGAATTAGAATTGATCACTGCTTGTTGTTCCTTAGTTAGCACAATTATTGCCTCCTTTCCCATTGTAATTAATTATCTGTACTAAAAATCCAAATCTTTAATCAATTTAATAGTCTTTAACAGCTTTTCCGCATTTTCATCATCTAAATCTTTAAGTTCCATAAAAATCTTCTTCAAACTATCTTTTTTAGAGAAGTTATCTATTAGTTCAGCTGTTTCTTGATCAAAGTCTTCAATCCTTCCTTGCCCAAGTAAGTAAGCAATAGTAACTTCGAAAGCATCAGCTATTTTCTCAAGATTATCTATAGAGGGGTTACTTCTTCCTTTTTCTATATTATTTAAAAATGAAATTGAAATACCAGTTTCTTTGTTTAACTCTTTGAATGTCCAATTCTTTTCCTTGCGAAGTTTTTTTATTCTTTTGCCAATATCCATTTTAAACTACCTCCTCGTATAATATTTTGTATATCAAATTATAACATTTCTAAATCCATAAGTAAATATAACCTATTATTTTAGAGTTTATAAGAGTTATTAAGAGTAATTAGTATTTAAGTTGTTGTAATTGCTTTTAAAGAAAGGATTATCTCTTGACATATTTATTTTTTTAGCATAAAATATAGTTAATAAAGATATATTTATTTTATTTAAATAAAAAAGAGGGAGCTGATGCAAATGAAAAAAATGAACACCAAGCAATTTAAAGACAGAGTACATGCATTAACCGGAGGCAAATATAAAGTACTAGGAAATTATACTCACTCTCACATACCGGTTGATATTCAGTGCACTATATGTGGTCATATATGGTCACCAAGACCATGCAACTTTTTAAATAATGATTCGCGATGCCCCGAATGCCGAAAAAACAAGCTAAGCTTAAACCAAGAAGAATTTATTGCAAGAGTAAGAGAATCTACAAATGAAAATTATGAAGTAATAGGAGACTATACCACCTACTACAACAAAATTAAGCTAAAACATAAAAACTGCGGACATATTTGGGAGGTAAGCCCAAGCAATTTCCTATCGGGCTCGAGATGTCCAAACTGTGCTAATGGAGTAGATAAATCTAAAATAAATATTAAAAACTTATTTGAAAAAATAGGATTTGAAACAGAAATGGAAGTATCATTTAATAAGTGTGTAGTTGACCATAAACTACCTTTTGATTTAAAAATTTACGATCAAAGGAAAAATTTTTTGATCCTTGAATTAGATGAGCAATATCACTTCAAGTCTCGTAATAAAATTAAAGATACTAAAGAAGACTTGAAAGATAAAGTAAAAAATTGGTTTTGCATAGAGAATAATATACCATTTATTAGAATCCCATACTGGAAATATAAGGAATTAAAAGGTATCATTAAAGAACTTAATCCTGAAATACAGGTAGATCAACTTAGAAAACTTATCATAAAAGAGCTATCATTATATAACTACTGGCAAGACCACTTAATACAAAATACAAGCTATAGAAATATAATAATGAGTGATAACTTAGATCAAATTAAAGTATTACTTGAAGAGAGCAAAAAAGAGATTACTAATAGAAATAAAAAAAGAGAAGATAAATTAAAAGCTATTAGTGAATTATCAGCAGATAATAACTTTTTTAAATATGAAATATATAAGTCATTAGCCAAAAACACTAACTTAAAAGAGAGAAAATGCAAAAATCTATGGACTTACAATAAGAAAGACTTAGAAAAGCTACAAAAGAAAAAAGAGGAGGAAACTAAATTGAATAAAAGATATACTTTGCATGCAAATAGCAAAATCTTGCGCCAACTAAACATAGAGGCATTATTAAAGGATTCAAATTTAAGTAAATTAATTGAAAGTCTTTTGACAAAATACATAAACAAGGAAATAGAACCAGAAGTAAAAAAAGAAATCAACAATTGGGTAGATAAAGATGCTCAAAATCCAAGCAACAAGAACAAGCAAACGATGATTACTCTTCCAGTCTGTTTAAAAGACGATGTCGAGAAAGAAATTAAAGATGTTTTTAATAGAGCCAGACTATTCTCGAGCTTAGTAGAAGCTCTAGCTAGAAAAATAATATTAAACGACTAAAAATACTTAGATTAAATGAGAGAGTCTCAAATTATTATTTAAGAGGCTCTCTCATTTGATTTTATCAAACTAAAGATTCAGGTAGTGTTTTCCTGAGGTATTTTAGATAAATTTAATTTTCCTTTGACATACCTTTTAACTGAATAATAAGCTCTTTAAAATTTAACGAACTATTTCTAGTTCTCCTGTATAGCCTAAATCATTTATCTTAATAACATATCCATCACTTTTATCAATATTTTCATCACTTAAGCTATTTCCCATTGAATGAGAAAAACCAGCCAAAACATATCCATAATCTGAAGCAGATTCTATATCGTGAACCTCCACCCCCAAATCAAAAACAAAGATTTGCAGTGGCTTCTTACTACTTCACATATACTAAAATAGCTATATGTTACTAGGTGAGTTTGAAAAGATGTTTGGCTTTTAAGTTTCCTCCTAGTTAAAAACTAGGATACCCTTAATCTTTCGGGAGTGTCCACAACTCCCATATCCCTAATCTGTTTTACCATTTCAGGAGTACCATTTTTAAGATACTTTCTCATTATATTTAGCGAACCATTTACATCAGCATTAATTACTTTATTGCCAGTTTTAAACAGCCCTCGTTTAATTCGTCTGGACTTATCATAGTTAACCCTATTTAATTTTTCTTCATCTATTGCAGAACAGCCAGAGGTATAGGCTTCATTAACAAATACAACTTTAACACCTTCTAATTTAGCTTTATACTCTATTAAATCTTTAAACCTCTGGATGGGAACAGCTACAAAGTGTTTATTATGCTTATTATTTTGTTTAATACCTGCTATATCACCAATTACTATAGTACCTGCATTATTTTTAGTTGCTAATTCAACTATCTTCTTGCTAGCTTTATGTAGATAGTCGGCAACAAAGTTTCTTCTTTTTAATCGTAACTTCTTAATTTGTTTAGTATCTTTAAATTGTTGACTACCTACTTGTTTCATTCTGATTTTTTGAAGTTTAGTAATTCTTCTATTATAGTACCTATTTTCTGATTTAATTACTTTACCATCAATGATATAGCTTTCAGGATTATCTTTTAAAGTAACAGTTGCTAAATTATCCAAACCTAAGTCTATTGACATTATGTTATTACCTTGTGGTTTATCTTTTTCATTTACTTTATGAATGATTATTAAGTACCACTCATTAGAAAGGTTATCTCTTTTTATCCTTACTTGTTGTAGATTATCTAAATCAATCAGGCTTTCAATTACTGGTGGTAACTGAAATTTAAGACTGTCCACCTGATACTGATTTTTAATCTCTTTGGACAAGGACAAAAGAAGATTATTCTCTCTAATTCTGGTAGCTAAATTAGTGAAAATTATTTGACTAGGGTTATTATCTAAATACTTGAAATTAGGTGGTTTGGGTTGACCTTGATATTTGCTAGGATTGTTATTGTAATCCTCTATTGAGTTAAAGTAAGACTTCCAATCTTGAGCTAATTGTTTAAATAGTTGTTGGCGATTATGTGAGTGAAGGTAATCGGTGTGCCAGTTATTCTTAAACCTATTCTCTAATCTAGTATATACTGGTTTAACTTCTTTATTGTTTTTTATTTGATAGTTAACTATATTATACAGCTTAGAGCAATGCCAACTTAACTCTTTAACTATTTCTAGCTGTTTATGACTAAAGTTAGCTTTGAATTCAAATGACAATTTCATACCTTTACACCTCCCTTCTTAGTTGATATAATTATATCATAGTTTTATTTAGTTGTAAACTAAGATTTAGGAGGTGAAATGCCTATGAGTAGGCAAATTAATAGTAATCGTCATTCCGTTTATAGTCTAAAATATCATTTAGTTTTGACATCCTCCCCGCCCGTTCCTAACGTCACAAACGAGGATTCCTTAAAGAAACTTGCACTGAATTCTCATTATATACACAAAAGGAAAATTCAGCATTAGGTCATCGAGACCGTCACGAGGTTACCAAATGATTAGAGGACAGTCTATTTCTAGTAGTCCAATATAACTTTGGCTTTAGGTTGTGCCATCAACCCTCCTGAGATAGGCATATAGCCACTCAGGCACTTAGACTATTACCATCTAAGCAGATTGTTGTCCCAAATGTGCTATGTTCCTGCTAGCATTCAAATCAGAATGAATATGATTACCACATTGGCAGGAATATAAATTAACTTTGCGATTAACTTTTTTAACTTTACCACATTTTGAACAACGCTGGGAGGTATGTTTAGGATTAATATATTTCACCTTTATCCCAGCCAATTCAGCTTTATATTCGATGAATTGTTGGAGTTGATAAAAAGTCCAATTATGCAGGTTCCTATCAGCTCTATTAAGACTATGAGCACTTTGACGGATATTTTCTAAATCCTCCATAACTATAATCCCCACTTTTTCTTGCACAGCAAGATTAACCAACCGACGACTAATTTTATGGTTTAGATCTGTCATCCATCTTTGCTCTTTGTCGTTAATATTTCTAATAGAGTTAATTTTCTTGGCTTGACCTAATTCTCTTCTTAATGAGCGATACTTTTTACGAATAAATCCAGCTTCTTTACCATTAAAGAATTGACGATTAATCTCTTTTCCGGCTGAATTTTTAATGCTGGCTACTGCTAACTGTCTAAGTCCTATATCAATTCCCATTGTATTAGGATTATTATTTTTTTCTTGTGGTAGATCAACACTTACAGCAAAGTACCATTTACCTCTTTTATAAAAAAGACTGGCTTTACCTAACTTAGAACCATTTTCAATATGTTCTTGCAGTTCTTTAAATCTTTTAGTCTGCTTAACAGGAAAAGCAAATCTTTGACACTTACTAGTATAAAGAGGTATTGAGATTATATGACCGTCTATTTTATAGTTCTGGTTATTATAGCAAATGGGCTGGTTTTTCTTGAAATCTATGTTATCTTTTTTAGAATCTGATTTTTCAAAGAGTCTAAATAGAACTTTAACTTCTCTAATATTTTGATTTTTAACAGCAGAGGGTAGATTATGCTCTTTAAAATCAGCAGAACTCAATTTAGTTTCTCCTGCTTTAAGTTTATCAGCAATAGCTTGACGATTTTTAACTACTTCTGCAATATTATTAAAAAATATATTCTGTTTTCTTTTTGTTGGTTCTAATAATTCTAAAACATAAGTTATTTGCATAATTAATCACCTTGCTTTTCAATATAATGCTGAATAGCTTCTGAACTAACATTCCCTGCGGTAGCAACAAAATAAGCTCTAGTCCATACTGAACCTTTGATATTTAACTCTGGAAACTGTTTTGATATTCTCCTTCCAGTAGTTCCTTTGATGATATTCATTAATTTACTAGGGGAATATCTGGGAAGTGCCGATAGAAAAAGATGTATATGCTCAGACATTATTTCTATAGATAATACTTCAAAACTATGCTCGATAGCCAATTCATCGATAGTATTTATTATTATATTTTTTATCTCTTTATTATCCAAAATATCTTTTCTATATTTAGGAATCCATACAAAATGATAGTTTAAAAGAAACTTTGCATGTCTAGTACTTTTATAGGTATTCAATACTAAAACCCCTTTAATATAAGTTATTAAGCTTATTATATCAGAAAAGGGATTCATATGCAAAGAAGCAAATTTAATTTTCAGATTGACTGAAATTTAAATTCATCGATTCATCCCCGCCTATTAACATAGGCGAGGCTTTCTCGACTAATTTTCTGTAATCACAAAATATAGGCACAAATGTATTAATTCTGAAATACTTGACGAGCTAGAAAAAATATTTACTAGGTTACTCAATGACAAAGATTGCAAAATCTTAGAATTCGGAGGAGAAAAAGACCATATCCATGTTTTGTTTGAAACTCCACCACAGATACAGTTATCAAAACTAGTTAACACTTTAAAAACAGTATCCTCTAGACTTATCAAGAAGGATTTTGAAGAATATTTAAAGGATTATTATTGGGAATCAGCCTTTTGGTCTAGAAGTTACTGTATTATTTCTACTGGCGGAGCTACTATTGAAACAATTGAGAAGTATATCCAAAGTCAAGGAGCAAAAGAACAAAACAGCCTCAATTCATCACCACCTGAATCAAATTAAAGCCCGAGTTCGACAGTTCATAGGTATAAAATAACTATTTAGAGGTCAGAAACCTTGATATAGCAGGGTTTGTGATTT
>NZ_JALKBZ010000075.1 GCF_023227765.1 Fuchsiella alkaliacetigena | reverse complement strand
AAGCCTATTGTAATTATTTTCTAATAGACTTCGATTACAACAGAGATTATTTTTCACAACATTAATTAAAGAACCAATATATTTTAGGAGGAATTTAAATTATGAAGAAACCATCTAAAGATTTATGGGGATTATTTAATCTTAATGGCATTGATTCGAAAAGAGAAACTATTTTTTCAGCAAATGCTAGACTATTACAAAGTATTTGGAGAGAGGAGAAGAAGGAAGACAAAAATTTAGAATGTCTTAACGAAAAATATGGATATTTATTAAAACTTAAGGATGAAAATAATCCAGATGAAGAAGAAAAACAAGCTAACTTTTTAACTAAATATATTAAGGATTTAGTTAAAAAGAATACAAAAGATAGAGTGAAATTAATAAAAAAACCAAAAATTTGGAATAATCTACTTTCTAGTCAAGCGTTAGCCTTTAATTTATTTGGAGAGCTTAGTAAACAAGAAAATTATAAAATGACTACTAAGGTATTTAAAATATTTTTTTCTAGTTTAACTATTGATAAAATAACAGGAATTGAATTTGAATATTCACCTGATAGAGGAAATAGAAAATTCACAAATGATTATACTGCGTTTGATGTTTTTGTAAAATTTGAGTTTGAAAAAAATAAAAAAGGGTTTATTGGAATTGAAATTAAATATAGTGAACCTACTTCATATAAATCATATGATCAAAGTGCTCCATTATATTGTGAAAAAATCAAAGAATTATCCTTGGTTGAAAGAAATATTGATCAACTTGAACAAATGTGGAGGAATCATAGGTTAGGAGTTAGTCTCTTGAAATCAGTTCAGAATGAAATAAAACAGAAGACAGGTAAAAATTATAATTTTGATTCTAAAAATTCTTTTGACCAAGGATTATTTGTAATGATGTACCCTAGAGAAAATAAAGAGTGTCAATTTACTATTGATAAGTATATTGCTATTAATGAATATAATAATGAATTTGAAGTAGGAATTGAAAACTTTTTTAGGGCAATAACTTTAGAGGAGTTTGTTAAAAAATTAGAAGAAACAATTAAACTAGAAAATAACAAAGGTAATCATTTTAAAGATATAGAATGGATTGAAGAATTTAAAAATAGATATTTAGATTTTTCGAAAATTAAAACTTGGGAATATATTAATGCATGTTATGGGTCTTCAAGTTTAGATTATATTTCTGACTTCAATTCCTATCATGAATATTCTAATTGCCCTATTGCTGATATAGAAATAGTAAATAATGATTTGGTTATATGGTGTAAATATCTTGATAATCCCTGCGAAGTAATTGAAGTAATTAATGATGAGTCAAATGATGAGTCAAATGATGAGTCAATTGATAGTGATTTATGCTCTTATACAAATAAAATAGAAAATGATTAAACTAATTTGTTAATTTTTAAAAGTATAAAAATGGTTTAATATGTGCTGTACTTCGGATAACAGCAGATTAACAACATCCCAGTCTATGAGCATAAATGAAGGCTGGGATGACTTACATAAGATTTTAGATTTAATTAGAAGTTAAGAGCATTGGTGGGGACGTCGTGAATCTGCGGGACGTTGTATGTCCAGTGAAGCTGGACATATCCAATAGGTGAAAGATCTATTAGAGAAAAGTCAAAACTCTATAGCTGAATGGCAATATGGCGGGAAACCAAAATATTGAAGTCCATTGACAAAGGTATCTAAAGGATATCGAGCGAATATGCAGACCGCAACATTAGTGGTTTCGAAAGGGGTAAAATTTGGTGGTCGAGTTTCTAACGTTCAGGCGAAGGCAGAATGTATAAATGAAAATTGACTGAAACATTTATACACACCAGCGGAGTATTAGCGGTGGTATGCATATAAGGACATGTTCGGAACTAGAGAAGCCTTCCTTCTTCCTGTGAGAAATTACTTGAGAGAAGAAGATTCTATAACTGAGACTCAGGAAAAGAGTTAGAAAAGAAGAGGGTGGCGGATGGGTTTGTAGTAGCCAAGATTACAAAATAAGATAACTTTGTATAGCGAAGAAACCCTACTATTAATAAACTTTCCGACACTAGAGGAGGTAAGGGTGAAATAATAAAAGCACCCATTAACTTACAAGATTTGAGAAGGAGAATATATCTTAAATCTAAACAAGAGAAGTCCCATAAGCAAAGGATATGACTGGAAGAGATGAAGTAGTAATTGGTTATATTGAGAAAGGTTTATTTAATAATTATAAACTGGCTTATTATGGTGAAAGTTAAGCCAGCTTAAATTGATAGGATTTAAGAAGAAAGTTAATAGGGAACCGTATGCACGGTTTGAAGAGGCAGGGACTGGAAATCTAATATGGCTGGGATATTGTGACACTCATAGACGAAAGAGTGAGCAAACCGAGAACACGAATGCCAACCTAAGTTAAGGCACAAGACTTCGATCCTACATCTGAAATATGCCTTTTTGGAGAGGGAGGTTTGAATATGTCTAAATTGTTTGTATTGGGATCTGGATTTTCAAGAAGTATTTCATTAAAAATGCCTACATTAAAAAATTTGAGTAATTATTTATATGATTATTATGAGGACATATTTTCAAACGAGTTTTATAAAAGATTTGCCAATGATTTTGAAAATTTATTAACTTACCTTCAACAACCTATGCCGTGGAAAACTAGAGAGGAAATTTTAAAAGATAGATCAAATTTCGTAAAAGTAAGCAAACTAATTACAAAATATATAAGTGAATGTGAGGAGAAAACCTTTGAAAAAGATATGCCAGAATGGGCTATCAAATTCATAAGATATATACATAATAATAAATTTACAGTAGCTACATTAAATTATGATACTATCATTGAAAGGTTAGCTTATTTAAGTGAACTAAAAGGACAAGATGAACAGAAGGTTTATTTACAAGATATTTATCAACTTCCAATTGCTAATGTTAAGTCTAGAACTTCTTCTTTATGGAGTTCATCACCAGTTGATACTTTTAGATTATTGAAGCTTCATGGCTCCATAAATTGGTACTATACTGGGGGAGAAAATTTTGGTGGTCAACAAATATTCTATGTTTCAGTTAAATCTAAATCTCCCTTTGAAGATAAAACAGAAAATAATGTAAATTCTAATTTATTAGGATTAGAGCCGTTAGTTATTCCACCAGTTTCTGAGAAATCATTGTTTTATCAGACTAACATTGTTAAAGTATTATGGAGTGAATTCAGAAAAGCCTTAAGTTCAGTTGAAGAAATTTATTTTATTGGATATTCGTTGCCAAAAACAGATCTTACAATAAGAATGTTTTTCAATGCATACGCGAATAGCAATGAAAAAAATATTTATATTATAGATAAAGCTACTGGTGAATATGCTAAAAAATTATACAATAATTATAATAAAGTTTTTTCAAATTGTACTCTTAATGATGATTTTGTAGGACTTGAAAATCCCGTTAAACTGTTTATGAACAAGCTATTAAGTTAGTAACGGCATACTTCAGATAATATGGGCTTAGCGGTACGTCCTGACAGGGTATATATTCTAGTGAGTGTGGAAAAGTAAAGGTTAGTCATCAATCAGCTCTGTATCGAGTCTTGGAGGGGTTTTGCGGTAACGTAATCCTTTAAATGTAGACAGTAAGTTAGCAAGTTAGGATTGGTTTGCCAACAATTAAGAAATTTATAATTGATTAGGAGGCCTAGCTTAAATGTCATATAATCTATACAAAATAACTGATGGAAAAGTAAAGCAGTTAAATAAAAAAGATTTTGAGTTAGAAAAAGAACTCCAAAAATTAATAGAAAACAATCTAGAAGAAATCTTCGGTATAAGATTCTTAGCCAGTGAGTATGTTACTGGAGAGCGACACGGAGGTAGGATGGATACTCTAGGGATAGATGAGAATCATTCACCAGTAATTTTGGAGTATAAAAAGACTCAAAGTCAAAATGTGATTAACCAAGCCTTATTCTATTTAGATTGGCTGGTAGATCACAAAGGAGATTTTGAATTACTAGTAAGAGATAAAATTGATGAAAATATAGAAGTTGACTGGTCTTCACCTAGAGTTTTATGTATAGCAGAGCAGTTTAATAAGTATGATACCTATGCTGTATCACAAATGGGTAGACCTATTGAGTTAATTCAGTATCAGCTTTTTGAAACTGGGCTCTTAAATATAGAAATACTTACCGCAAATGAAGAAGAGGAATATTCGCTTAAAAAGAAAAAGCCGACAACTAAAAATAAAGAGTATAATCTTAAAAGACACTTAAATAAAGGAAGCGAAGATACCATAGAACTTTTTGAAGAACTACAGGAGTTTATTTTAGATCTAGGAGATGATGTTAAGGAAAGCATTAGGAAGCTTTATATTGCCTATCGGACAATAAGAAACTTTGCTTGCTTGGAAATACACAAGAAACACCTTCTAATGTATTTATCGCTAGATCCTCAGCAGATAGATTTAAGTTTTGAAAATCTAAGAGATGTTAGCAATATAGGCCATTATGGTACTGGTGATTTGGAAGTAAGAATAGAAGGCGTAGGAGATGTTGAAAAAGCAAAAGCATTATTGAGAAAAGCTTATAAGTTTCAAGCATAATTAAGGAGAAAGAATAAATTGTCCTTCCATCGAAACTTTGGACAATAAAAGATTATGCTTTTCTAACATAAAATTGCTTTAATTTACTCGCTAACTCTTATGCTATTAGATCGACACTATCTATTAGGTCATTAACCGGCTGACTATGATAATAAGCTGGTCTTTTTATTTTAAAAGCAGGTAATAGATCCATTTAAATTTAAGTTATAACTAAGATTAGATATTTTACTTTAAATAACATAACAGGAGTAGATATAAATGCTTAAGAATAAAAAGAATATTAGTTTACTTGTATCGATTTTTTTAGTCCTATTCATCGTAGGATGTAGTAATGGAAACGGGGGAACCACCAGTTATAATATCTCTGGCCAAGTAATTGACTCTTTTGATGCCGGGATAGAAAACGTCAGTATCTATGCTAACGAAGATCAAATAACTAAAACAGATACAGATGGTAAGTTCTCCAAAACAGATATTCAAAATAACATAGTCTTAGAACCGGCTAAGGAATCTTATAGCTTTAATCCAGAAGAAAAACATATAGCCTCTGAAAAAAATGATATTGAGTTTATAGGAGAATATATTGAAAGTGATGAGAATTTTAGTGGAGAAATAAGAGTTCACTTTATAGACGTCGGCCAAGGAGATGCAATTTTAATTAAAGCTATCGAAGATGATAGTAGATACAAGATGTTAATTGATGCTGGCCAAAAGTGGGAAGGCAGAGATAGAGTAGTTCCTTACCTTCAAGACTTAGGTATAGAAACTATTCATATAGCACTAGGTACTCACGCCCACTCAGATCACATTGGCGGGCTAATAGAGGTGTTTGAAAGCTTTGAGGTTAATAAGGATTATTGACCCTGGCTTAGTGCATACTACAGCTACTTTTGAGGAGTATTTAACTGTGATTGATGAAAAGGATATAAAGTTTATTGAAGGCAGAGCAGGAATGAAAAAAGAATTAGCTCCAGAGTTATTTTTTGAAATCTTAAATCCAAAAGAGCCTTTAACTGACGATTTGCATCTTGAAAATATAGTAGGACAATTAAGATATGATCAGGTGGGCTTTTTGTTTACAGGTGATATAGAAGCTGATGGAGAAGAAGAAATTATCAATAGAAGCTATGATATAGAAAATCAAATATTGAAAGTGGCACATCACGGCTCCTCTACCTCAACTACTTCGGAGTTTTTAGATGCTGTTAATCCAGAAATAGCAGTAATTCAAGTAGGGGAAGATAACCGCTATGGACATCCAGCAGATGAGGTTATTAATAGATTGGCTAATGCAGGAGTGGAAATCTATCGGAACGATTACCAAGGTGATATAGTGGTTACTACGGATGGTACTAGTTATTCAGTAGATGAAGAGCCTTATGATCCAGAAGATAGAGAAGAAGATACAGCAGATAAAATTAATATTAATACAGCTGATCACGAAACCTTACAAGAAATAACTGGAGTTGGGCCATCTATAGCTGATAATATTATTGAATATAGAGATACCTATGGTAATTTTAGTATGATTGAAGAAATAAAAGAAGTTTCAGGAATTGGAGAGGCTAGATTTGAAGATATGAAAGAAGAGATTACAATTTAGTGGGGTGATGCTTTGCAAGCAGTAATAGATAGATTTGAAGGTAACTATGCAGTGATTTTAGTAGGAAAAGATGAAGATCAGCAACTAGATGTACCTAAGAAACTCTTGCCAAATGAAGCTCAAGAAGGAGACTGTCTTAATCTTATCTTTGAAATAGATAAGGATAGCACTGAACAGCGGAAGAAACGGGTAGAAAAACTACTTGATAAACTTAAGAATAAAGATTAACTTTTGAGGATGGTTCATATGGAAGAAGCTAGAGAATTACTAATTGAAGTGATAGAGATAATTAGAAACTTACCGATTGACATAGAAATGATTGAAAATTTACTACTTGATATTAGAAACTTACTACTTGGTGTAGAGTTAGAACTAGTTCATATTATTTTGCTTTTATCTCCCTTTTTATGTGCGATAGTTGCTTATTACAAAAACCGTAGCGTAAGGCTATGGTTTTTTATCGGTCTTTTTTTCAATGTTTTTGCTTTGGCAATAATTTCGACTGCAAAATCACCAAAACACTTTTATAGAGCAGTTACAAGAAATTTAAAGAAGGCTTTTAAAAAAAGAATTGAAGAGCTTGAATTTAGCTATAAAATTAGCTATTACCAAATTGATAATGAAGCACTGGCTAAGGTAATAGAGGACTTTAAAAATAATTATGATGATTATTATCGAGAAACAGTCCGTGGTTGGAATTATCAATATTTTGGAGATACTGAAGAGGTGACAGTACATATTAAATTAAATCACGGTTTAACTAGAGAGCAGGATAAGTATACTTTTAAAGAAGTCTCAAAAATTATTAAGAAAACAGTGAGACCATATATGTCCGAGCATCATAAATTAAAAGCAGTACATAACTATATAGTAGAAAATGTAGTATATGATCATCAAAGAGAAAAGTGGACAGCCTATGATGCCTTAAAAGAAGGGGAAACAGTTTGTGCTGGTTATTCCCAGTTAACTTATCTTTGTTTAGATGAATTGGGTATTAAGAATAAAATTATAGTAGGAAAAGCAAATGAAAATATTCAAGATCAGAGTTCTGATGAAAATCACGCCTGGAATATGGTCAAGATAGCAGGGAATTGGTACCATCTTGATGTAACTTGGAACTCCTGTATCTATCATAGAGGAGGCTTTAGATATAAATACTATAACTTATCAGATCAGGAGATTAGCTCAGATCATAGTTGGGACTTAGATAAGTATCCTACTGCTAAGAGAGAATACCTAAAGTATCCGTTAGTGAAAAGAGAAAGCATTACATTAATATAAAAAAATTGCTTTTCTAATAGAAAATCCTCAATCTCTATAGTGATAATAGAAGCGAATTTCAAAAAGTATATAATCAATTAAGTAGCCCTGACTAATACCTTAATGGAAATTAGAGCTTTTATTCTTGTAATTTAATTAAAGTTTCATTAAAGCACGATTAAGTGAAAAAATAATATCATATTTATTCTGAAGTTAATTTAATTGAGTAATTAATTAGAC
>NZ_JALKBZ010000074.1 GCF_023227765.1 Fuchsiella alkaliacetigena | reverse complement strand
GAATTCCTATAGAACAAGTTTACGACACTTTAGACCTTGATGGAAATAAGTTACAATTAGTTGCATAGAAAGAGTTACCATCAAAATAAATCGGGAGATACCTTTCCGGTTGAAGTTACTTGTCATCATTTAAAGTTGAGAGAGCAAGAATGTGAGTTTGCTTTTGTGCAGGATATAAGTGAGCGTAAGCAAAAGACTGAGCAGTTAAAGGAGACTAATAATTTATTGGCAGGTATCTTTGAAAGTATTCAGGATGGGATTAGCGTGCTTAATCCAGATCTCACTATTCGCCATACTAACTGGGTGATGGAGAAGTGGTATCAAGAAAGTTTACCGCTACAGGGTAAAAAGTGCTATCAGGCCTATCATAATCGCCAAGTTCCCTGCATAGACTGTCCTAGTTTAAGGTGCATTAAGAGTGGCGAGGTAGAAAAAGAGGAGGTTTTGGGCCCGGAAGACTCCGAAGTCGACTATCTAGAAGTATTTAGTTATCCGATGTTTGATAAGGATAGCGGAGAAATAGAAGGAGTAGTTGAATTCGTTCGTGATATAACTGAGCGAAAGAAAAAAGAGAAAAAACTAGAGTATCTTTCTTATAGTGATTTTTTGACTGGCTTATATAATCGGCGTTTTTTTGAAGAAAAGATAAAGCGCTTAGATGTGCAAAAACAGCTACCAATTAGTATTATAGTATTTGATGTAAACGGTTTGAAGATTATAAATGAGACTTATGGTAATCAAAAAGGAGATCAGATCTTAATAAAGGTAGCAGATATATTGAGTTCAACTATACGCCAAGAGGATATTTTAGCTCGTTGGGCCGGGGATGAATTTGTTGCTTTACTACCCCAAACTAATAAAAAAGAGGCTGAAGAGTTTTGTAAGCAAATAAGGGAAAAGTGTGCTGCTAGCAGAGATGATAAAAATCCTATTTCTTTAGGTATGGGAGTTGCTGTTAAAGAGAGAGTTGGTGAAGATATATATGAAGTTTTACATCAAGCAGATGAGTATATGTATCAAGACAAGCTTGTTAACAGCAGAAGTGCTAAAAATAAAGTAGTAGAGAGCTTATTAAATACTTTAGGAGCTAAAAGCGATGAAACTGAAGAACATGCCTTGCGAATGGCAGAATTTGCTACAAAACTCGGGGAAAAGCTGGGACTTTCTAATACTCAACTAAATAAACTTTCTCTTCTGGCTACTCTGCATGACATAGGTAAAGTTACTATTCCTGATCAAATATTAAGTAAGTCAGGGGACTTAACAGAAGAAGAATGGCAGATTATCAAAGAACATCCTGAAAGAGGCTATCGAATTGCTTTGGCTACCGAGGAGTTTGCTCCTGTAGCTGATTTGATTTTAGCTCATCATGAACGGTGGGATGGAAATGGTTATCCGCAAGGGTTAGCGGGGGAAGAAATACCATTTCTGGCCCGGATTATTACAATTGTAGATGCCTATGATGTCATGAGCAGCGGTAGAGTTTATAAAGAGGCTATGAGTAAAGAAAAAGTGCTAACAGAACTAAAAAGATGTGCTGGTTCTCAGTTTGATCCTAACTTAATAGAAGAGTTTATCAATATAGTATAATCTGTTTTTTCTTATCAAAAGGAGTTAGTAGATCAATTCAGAATTTAATATATAGAGCTCTTAATTTTAAGATATAAAGAGCAAAGGTCGCTCCTTTCTAGCATTTAATTTATTATCAAGAGGATTAATTTTGCTAAGAAAGGAGCGATTAGTTATTGAAAATACTTCAATAGTTGCAAGCAGTAGTTTATAGAAGTAAAAGCTTAAAAGATTAGGTATTAAGCAGGTATATATTAAAGATAAAGAGAATAGAGAGGTAGAGATATTGAATAACAATTAGTGAGACTATTTGGGTATTTTCACCGTTGTCATCAAAGGGAGGGTTTAAGATATGGATTCAATTGAAGCACTGAAGGGAAAAGAGAAATTAATTTTAAATACCTTAACAGAAAATGAAATATTAGTATTTTATCAAGACTGTGACTCAAATATCCTGTGGGCCAACAGTAAGGCTGCTGAATCTTTTGATCAGCAGCAGGGCTCTATTATTGGTCAAAAATGCTATCAAGTCTTGAGAAATAGAAACTCTCCTTGTGAAAACTGTCCCGTTGTCAAGGCTGTAGAAAAGGGAGAGGTATCTAAAGGTGAAATAACTACTCCCGGTGAACGATATTGGAGTGTGATAGCATCTCCAGTTTTTAATGAAGAAGAGGAAATAATCGGAGTTATAGAGACAGCCTTTGAAATTACTGAAAGTAAAGAAAAAGAAATTGAATTGAGAAAGCAAAAGGAGTTGCTAGAAGGAATAATAGATGGAGTTCCGGATATTTTAACAATTTTAAATCCTGACTTTAGCATAGAAAAGGTTAATAAAGCAGGTTATAAAGCCTTGGGTATGAGCCCTGAAGAAGTACAGGGGAAAAAATGTTATGAACTACAGGGGAAGGATGAGAAATGCCGGGACTGTGCTACTCAAAAGGCCTTACAGAGTAAGCGTTTGGAGAATATAGAAAAGTATAATCCAAAGTTCGATAAGTATATTAGTTGTTACAGTAATCCTATCTTAGATGAAGAAGGTAATGTAATTCAGTTTGTGGAACAGATTCGAGATGTTACTGAGGAAAAATTAGCTAAGCAAAAATTAGAAAAAGAGAAGCAGTTTATTGATTCAGTTTTAGAAACTCAGTCAGGATTAGTAGTAGTTTTAGATACTGCCGGAAAGATAGTTCGTTTTAATTCGGCTTGTGAGAGGGTTACGGGTTATTCTTTTAGTGAAGTTAAAGGAAAGAAGGTTTGGGATTTATTTATTATAGAGGAAGAACAGGAAAGTACTAAAGAGGTATTTTCAGAGCTATTAGCAAGAGATTTTCCTAACCAAAATGAAAACTACTGGCGGACTAAAGAGGGAGAACTACGCTTGATTTCTTGGGCCAACAATGTTATTACCGATGAAGAGGGAGATATAGAGTATGTTGTTGCTACGGGGATTGATATTACTGAAAAAAATCAGTTGATAAAAGAATTAAAGATGAAGAATAAGGCTATTCAAAAGTCCGGTACTGCCTTTGCTTTTGCTGATCAAGAAGGGTTAATTATTGAAGTTAATAATGCTTTTCTTGAAATGTGGGGTTATGAGAGCGAAGAAGATGTTTTAGGGCTGAATCCTTTAGATTTACATCCACCTAAGGAAAAAAAACGGATAACTGATAGTCTGAAGCAGATTAGAAGTGGTGGAACTTGGCAGGATGAGCTTACAGCTATTAAAGCTGATGGTTCTAAATTTGAGGTTTACACTTCTTCTACAGTGATGAAAGATGAGGCAGGAGAAATACAGGGAATGATGGCTTCTTTTATTGATATTACTGAGAGCAAAAGAGTAAAAGAAGAGCTAAGAGAAGCTAAGCAGAAAGCCGAAGCTGCTAATAAGGCTAAATCGGAGTTTTTAGCTAATATGAGTCACGAGATCCGTACTCCTTTAAATGCTGTGATTGGTTTTAGTGAAATTTTAGAAAAGCAAATTGAAAATCCTAAATATCAAAACTATTTAAAGTCTATCAAAGATGCTGGAAACAATTTATTGAAGTTGATTAATAATATTTTAGATATATCTAAAATTGAAGCAGGCCATTTAGAAATAAAAAAGGAGTGGCTAGCTCCTAATATTATACTTCAGGAGATGGAGTCTATCTTTGCTTATCGAGCTGAAGAAAAAGGGCTTAATTTTATTCAAGAATCTGATTTGTTTTCCGATGTAGACTGCAAAAGTAGCTTTTTTGAAATAAAACTGGATGAGACTAGATTAAGACAGATATTAATTAATTTAATCGGTAATGCTATTAAATTTACTGATACAGGTTATATTAAAGTATCAATTCAAGGAGAAGAAAAGGAAGATTCTAAACTGCATTTAGAGTTTATAGTAGCAGATACAGGTATTGGGATTTGTAAATCAGAACAAGAGATGATTTTTAAAGCCTTTACTCAACGACAGGATCAGAGCTTTGAATATGAAGGAACTGGCTTAGGATTAACTATTTGTCAGCGTTTAGCTAAACAAATGGGTGGTAGAATTGAGTTGGATAGTGAGGTAGATAAAGGTAGTATCTTTAAAGTTGTGTTTCCGGAGGTGGAATATAAGTTTCGAGAAAAAAATTCAAGAGAAGAAAAAACGAATTATGATTTAATTAATTTTAATTCTCAAGAAGTATTAATAGTAGATGATATTGAATCTAATTTGGAGCTGCTTAAAATTAAGTTAGAGAATAAAGGGTTAAGGGTTTTAACAGCTAACAGTACTAAGCAAGCTTTAGAGTTAGTTAAGGAGCATCAACCTCAGTTAATTTTGCTAGATTTGAAGATGCCGGGTCTAGATGGTTATCAGGCTAAGGAGTTAATAGAAGCAGAATTACAGAAAAAAGTGCCGATAATTGCTTTAACAGCCTTTGCAACTACCACAGAAGAAAGAAAGGTTTGGAAGGCTGGCTTTACTGCTTTTTTAAGCAAACCTATAGAGGAACAAACTTTGTTTGCAGAAGTAACTAAGCATTTAGAATATACTCTTAGCGAAGAGAAAGAGGAGCAGCTAAATATATCTCTTGAAAAAGATGTTGATCTAGAGAATTTAGTAAAGGTTTTGGAGGAGGATTTATTAACTAAATATGAAAAGATAAAAGATGCAATAGTTATAAATGAAGTTGAGGAGTTTGCTGGATTATTAGCAAAAATAGCAGCAGACTATAGTATAGATAGTTTAAGTAATTATGCGCAGGAACTATTAGTCCATGCAGAGAGTTTTGATTTAGATAATCTAAAGGCTAAGCTATCTGATTTTCCATTCTGGGTAGATAAGTTAAAAGAGTTAAATAATGATTAGTTATTTAAAGAGACTACCATAGCTATGCATAAGTGGAGTGATAGAACTGAAAAAGTTGTTAATTTAGTGGAAATGATATTTTTTAAAGTTGCCGTGAGGCAACTTTCTTTATTTTTTTAGATATTTATTTCAATTTGACATAAGTATTCTAATTTGACAATGAGGGATAATCGGTGATATGAAGGTAGGTTTAAGGTTAATTATTTCAGTTTGAGATAACTGTTCATAATTTTATAAATTATTAAAATCAAATAATAGTTTTAGAATTAGCCTAAGTCCTATTAGCTTAGGATTTATGAGAAAAATATAACTTAGCCTGTTCCTTGGAATGGAAATTGCATTTTTAAATATAGTGAAAGATGATATAGATAAATCTATCTTATTAAAAATTTAAGCTAACAAAGTTTAAGCAGCATTAAAAAATTTAGCAGAGGAGGTGTTAAGAATTTAGTATTGGAGAAAAAAGTTATTAGGCACTTATTTGATTATAATTAATTATATTACCGGAGGAGGAATGAAAAATGAAAAAGTATTTTGGAGATTATGATAAACCTTTATTAATAGCAACTATTGTGTCGGTAATTGCTATTTGTGCTTTTGCTGTTTTAAGGACAGCAGCCTTTGATGCTTTTTGGAATGGACTTCAATCCTTTCTTACTGGGAGCTTTGGTTGGTTATATATATTAGTAGCAGCAGCCTGTGTTGCTTTCTGTCTCTTTATAGGCTTTAGTAAGTATGGTGATATTAAGTTAGGTAAGGAAGATGAAGAAGCGGAGTACTCTATGTTTGCTTGGGCTTCTATGTTAATCAGTGCAGGAGTTGGAGTTGGCTTTTACTTTTGGGGTTTAGCTGAACCTTTAACTCACTGGATGGAAACGCCGTACTTAGCAGAAGCGGGAAGTAAGGAAGCCGTTACAACTGGAGTAAGTATTTCCTTTTTACATTGGGGAATTCATGGTTGGGCTATTTATGTTATTACCGGTTTAGGCATTGCTTTAGCGGCTTATAAGCTGGATAAGTCTTTAAGCTTTTCAGCAGGTCTTTATGGAATTTTGGGGGATAAAATTAAGGGCCCGATTGGTAAGGTCCTGAACTTTCTGTGTGCATTTGCAACAATTGCTGGGCTGGCAGCTTCCTTAGGAATGGGAGTTTTATCGCTTAGTTTTATTGTAGTAAGGTTATTTAGTTTACCAGATACTGTACTGCTTAAGGTTGCTATCATGGGCGTAGTAATGATAATTTATTTAATTACTACAGCTCTTGGTCTCAAAAAAGGAATGGCCAAGTTAAGTTCATTGAATGTATATATGGCTATAGGAGTATTAGTGTTTATTTATTTATTCGGTGATACTATTTTCTTAACCGATCTTTTTGTTAACTCTATTGGAGACTATGTAGGTAATATAGTTCATATGTCTTTTTGGACTGATCCTCTGGGTCAACAAGGTGACTGGCTTGGTTGGTGGACTCTCTTTTACTGGGCTTGGTGGTTCTCTTGGGCTCCATATATCGGTGGTTTCTTAGCTAGAATCTCTAAAGGAAGAACTGTTAGAGAGTTTGTACTAGGCGGTATGTTCTTGCCTACGATTCTCTGTTTTGTTTGGTTTACTGTCATGGGAGGTACTGGAATTCAGTTAGAAATGAGTGGAGCGATGCCTTTATGGGATTCAGTACAGAACGAGGTTGCTTCCGGTTTTTATCTAATGTTAGATGATTTTCCTTTGACATTTTTAATATCCTGTGTAGCTTTAATCAATTTGACAACCTTTCTTACTACCTCGGCCGATGCTGGTTCAACATATTTAGGGGTGCTCTTATCTAGAGGTTCTTCAACTCCTAGAAAAGGTTTAAAGATTATAGGGGGAGTATTGCTGGCCGCTTTACCAATAGCTCTTATCTATGGTGGCGGTTTAGAAGCATTGCAGACAGTAGCACTTGTAGGAGCCTTTCCCTTTGCGATAATTATAGCAGTAATTATGGTATCGGTTATGATAATGTTGAAAAAAATAGTACCTGCAAGTCCAAAAATTAAACAGGTAAACGTGACTAAAGAAGCTAGTGAAGGTAGCGAATTGAGCACTTAACTTATATATAGCCTCGGAATTAAACTCCGGGGCTGTATACATTGCTAAGAGAAATAAAAGTTATCAATAGGAGGGGTTGAAATGGATAGAGTTAATAGTTTTAAGTTTTCATCATCAATCTTAAAGAAGGCTCAGGAGTTTGGAGCCGATTTGGTAGGGATTACTAGTGTAGCAGAGCTAAAAGAATGTCCTTCATATACGGCAGCTCCTAAAATACCACAGGTAGAGGTAGGACAGCGAGAGAGTGATTTAGAGCCAGGCGAGGTTGACTGGCCTGCAGGTGCTAAAAGCGTGATTGTAATTGCTATTTCTCATCCTGAAGATGAGCCGGAGTTGGACTATTGGTATGGTAAGCATGCTCCGCCGGGCAATCAAAAGCTGGTGGATACTGTTGATAAATTAATTGAATGGATTAATGATAACTATGAAGAAGTAGAAGCACATCATATACCTTATCATGTTGAAAAAGGTGGGATCTTTTTAAAGGATGCAGCAGCTATGGCCGGACTAGGTTGTGTAGGAAAAAATAATCTCTTTGTTTCTCCGGAGTATGGGCCTAGGGTTAGGCTGCGGGCCCTAATAGTTGATGTAGACTTGCCTGTCACAGGGCCCACCGACTTTGATCCTTGTGCTGATTGTGAAAAATACTGCTTGCAAAAATGTCCTCAAGGCTCATTTAGTTCAATAATTTATGAAGCAGCAGAGATTGGTCAGGAAATACTGCCAGGTAGAATTGGCAACTATAGTCGTTTTAAGTGTAATGAACAGATGGAAAAAGACATAGAGAAGGCAGAAGAAAGGAACGAGATGGTAAAACATGAACCTAGTGGTGAAATGGTGCAGCTGTTAAAGTACTGTCGAAACTGTGAACTTTCTTGTCCAATCGGAAAAGAGTAAAATTTATAACATATAAGAGCAAAGCGACCTGTAAAAGGGTCGTTTTTTTATTTTTGCAAGTGAAAATTATAATAAAGTCGCTTAAATGATTGTCTGTTTTAAACTGTCATGATATAATATTGTCGTTCTTAGTATAATATTGTCGTTTTTTAGGATCTTTAAATAATTTCTAATTTAGTTTAAAATTTAAGCATAATTTAAAAGTTAAACTAAGGAGGTTGTAACAGTTGTTAAAATACTAGTAAAAACTATATAAAAGTTATAAAAACGCTTGAAGATCTATCTAT
>NZ_JALKBZ010000073.1 GCF_023227765.1 Fuchsiella alkaliacetigena | reverse complement strand
CATTTTTTAAATTCAAACTGAGTATAAGAAATAAGATTGAGTTTTAAAATAAAATTTATTCATGCGATTGCCCTGTCACAAGGTTAAAAAATTTGACAACTGTAGTTAAAAGAGATATAATTAATAATGGATTTTGGGAATGGCTGTGCCCCTGGTGGGCACCACGGACTTCAAATCCGCTGGCGGGCCAGCCTTGAGCTGTCCGCGGTAGGTTCGATTCCTACACATTCCCGCCATTAATAAAGTTTGATGTAACGGTAATGACGGCACTTTTTATGGTGTCGCTTTTTTATATGAAATAGTTATTTATAACAGATAATTCCAAAATTAAAGAAAGGGGAAAGTAGATGAAAACTAACAAAGAAACTAAACAAAGCTTAGGTCCTAAAATTGGATTTGGCGTAGCTGTTTTATTGGCTTTATTAATGATTATTAATGCCATAATCGGTAGTATAATAGCTGCTGATGTTGAAGAAGAGCTAAAAACCTACATAAGTAATATTGAAGAGGTCGAACTTGTTCAAAGCAATATATCTGTAAATCCTTTGTTAGGCAGAATTAATGGAAACGAATTAATATTTGATGTTGCTGAAGATAGGATAGAGATTAATGATGCTTCTGCTAAGTTAGGTTTAACTAATATGCTTGCTTTAAAAGATAGTGAGGATTTAGCAGAAACTATGCTAAACTTTGATGATTCAGTATTTACTTTAAATAAAACTAATCTAATTAATCAACAGGATGAAATTGTTTCTACTCTTGAACAGTTAAGGCTTACTTATGCTAGTCAGGCTGATCTTGATAATGAAGAATGGTCCTTTAAGGCTGGAATTGGGATGGAGCAAAGTAAGGTGGATCTTAAAACTCTATTTGATTTAAGTGCAACTGAAGCACAGGAAATATCTCAGATGTTTAATTTAGATCTAAGTGAGGTTGGCTTTAATCATTTTAATTTAGCTGTAAGTAGCGATGATTTCTTTAAAGCTCCTGAATATTTTGAGCTGGTTAAAGCTGAAAGAGAAAATGTGAGACATTTTGTTATTGATAATTTGGAGTTTAATAATAACTTAATGGATGTTAATTCTTGGTTTGATATGGCTTATAGTACTTCTTATGATGAGTTTGGTATTTTTGATTCGGAAGTTAGAATTGAGATTTTAAATGAAGAGTTGAGGGAAACTGTTGATTATTTAGCTTTTATGATGGGTATTAATTTTGAATATGATAATGGACAACTTGTTTTAAGTCCCCATGGCCCTTTAAATAATTTAAGTTGGTAAATATAAATTATATAAAAAACGGCTCTTTTCTAAAGAGCCGTTTTTTATATAATAAATTGAGAACAGGACTTTCTAGCTAATACAAATATATATCTAAATCAAAGCTGTACTCTTCATTCTCTTCAATCTTTATTGCTTCATCACTGATTCCAAAATAATCGCCACTATCTACTATCCCGTTGTTATTTGTATCCCGCCAGCCGGCTAGATATATCTCCTGACCTGCTATTTCAGTTAGCTTATAACTGCCGTCCTGATTAGCCTGAACTTTATCCACTATCAAAAATATATCCTCTTTTTTTATTAGCGCTAAAACTTTAGGACTTTCTAAGCGCTGTCCTAATAAAGCCCCATAAGCATCAACTAAGCCATAACCGTACTTTTCATTCCAGCCTGAAGTACCTAAGTCCATTGTTGTAGAAGTTAGTCTTGCTCGAATATCTTCCGGCTTAGTTATTCCTTGAGCTACTAATAAAGCAGCTGTTCCACTAACATAAGGGGTAGCCATAGAGGTGCCTGACATATATCTATAACCAGTATTAACAACTCCATTTTCATAGTAGCCCCAAGTACTTAAAATATTGCTACCTGGTGCTACTATTTCCAATTCTGAACCAGTATTAGAGTAATTACTTCGCTGATTATCCTTTTCTACTGCTCCTACTGCGATTACATCTTCATAAGCTGCTGGATAGACTATATAGTTGGCGGAATCATTTCCAGCGGCAGCAATTACGGTTACTCCAGCTTCTACGGCTTTTTTTATGCTTTCCTCCATTATCGGACTAGCTGGCCCGCCTAAACTGAGATTAATGATATCAGCTCCTTGTTGAACAGCATAGTCTATTCCTTGGGCTACATCAAAAGTACTGCCGCTACCTTTAGGGCCTAACGCTCGAACAGGTAATAAGCTAAGCTGCCAATTAACCCCAGCCACTCCTAGTTGATTATTAGTGGTAGCTCCAATAATACCGGCTACGTGTGTACCATGGCTACCTCCATATTTTGCTGGTGTTTGATCAGTAGGATCTTCATTGTTCTCTACAAAGTCATAACCCATTAATAGGTTTTGCTTCAAATCAGGGTGTTGTGGTATTATTCCGGAATCAATCACTGCTACTGTTACTTCTTTATTTCCTCTTTGAATATTCCAAGCTGCTTCTAGGTTGCTGTTAAGATGTCCCCATTGGTATTGGTAATGAGGGTCATCAGGAGCCTCCATAGTATAGAAGAGGTAATTGGGAACAGCATAGTTTACTATAGGTAGGCTTTCTAATTGAGCTGCCATCTCTAGTACAGATTTATTTTCGGGAACTTTATAATTAGCTACTAAGCCGTTATTGAGTTCTAGCTGAGTTAAAGTATCTAAGTTATACTTACTTTTCAAACTATTGATTAATCTTTCTGCAACTAGAGAATTAAACTTAACTATTATTTCTGATTCTTGATATTCGCTTAGGGGTTTGATTTTAGTAGCTTCTGTTTTAGTTTTAAATTGGGAACTGTTTAGTTTAACTTTATTTTCGGTAGTATTATGTATTTTAATCTGTCCGGAGATACTTCCTGTTTTTTGTTTAAGTGTTGGCAGCAGGCTTTTATTAATTAATTTATTATCACCTTCAGCTAAGTTAACCTTTATTTGAGCAGATTGGTAACCTTCAGCTTTTACTTGCCAAGTGTAAGTGCCTGCTCTTAGATTTTCAAAATAGTATTGGCCTTTACTATCGGTAGTAGTGCTATTATTGTCTAGATAGACGGTAGCTTTTACTATTGGGTAATTAGCTTTATCATCATTGCTGAAGAAAAGCAGACTTCCGTCCTCTATTTGTCCGTAAATGCTAGCTTTTTTTGTTAAATTAGTTATGGAAGAAGAGCGGCTACAGGCGGTTATACTGAGTATAGTTATTATAGTAATTAATATTAGTTTGAATAATTTATTGTTCACTAGGAGTCCTCCAGTTATTTATTTTTAATTTATCACCATTAAAAATTTATTCAATAATTAATTAGTGAACTCCTTGTTGCAAATATTTTAAATTAATGGTATAAATAGAATTATAAATCAATCAAGTTATTAAATCACAATAACAAAAAATCCTGCTGATGTTTAACAGTTTCAGCAGGATAATGCATACTTTTATCCGTTGATTTCCTTTAATTTGTAATACATTACTACGGTAATAGCATAAGTGAAGGGCATTATAAAAATAAAGATAGCTCGACTAACGGTGAATAAGAAAAATTCATTAATTAAGCTGACTCCTAATATATGCACCAGATAGTAATAAGGAATGGCTAAAATGATATTTAAATGTCTTAAAAATGCTACTTTTAAAAAATAAGAACCTACTAGTTGATTACTTTTTTCAAGATAGTTATGTTTTTCTTCTTCTAAAATGCCTATAACTGGAGCGAAGCTGTAGATTGTACCCATATATAGAATTAAAAATAAGAAGGTTATAGTTAATAATTGTTGTAATGAAGCGATTTCTATGAAGTTATAGGAAAATAAAGCACCTAAGCTAGGAATTAAGATAATTAATAGTATTAACATCGATAGTACAGCGTAGTCTTTGACTTTTCCTTTTGATTTAGCAAATGATTCTATAAACTTTATTTTGTGACTTTGATACCGTTCTGAAATGCATATGTATAAGGAAACAATAGTTTTAATTTGTAGGTATAAAAGTAGAATAGCTACTACGAATAGAACTGTTGAGTTTAAGGTAAAAGATGAACCATTGTCGAGGCTTAGATCACTAAAATGACGAGTTATTCGGGAAAATATCCTAATTACAAAATATACACCTGAAACTTTAATAAAAGTACTAAAGTTTTCTTTATAAAGTCGATAAGCTTCTTTAATAACTTCTAAGATAATTAATTTCGGGGAGCTAGTATTTTTTGGCATAAGAGACCTCCTTTTACTCGATATATATTTTAATTATATCATAATTAAGGTAAAAGTGCTAATTTATTTATTTTTCTGAATCTTGTGAATATTATTCAAGCCTTAAATCTTTATTAGTTATACATAGGACAAGGAGAGCTGTTAATATACATTTATTGAGGAGTGGTTCGTTTGGAATATAAGGTAGTACATAAGTTTGAGCAAGAGGAAGGTGTAGTTGATTCTTTGGAGACCAATGATTTTAAGAGGAAGTACAGAGATAAGTTATTAAACTGGGAAAGAGCCAAAGAATTTTCTCAAGCACTCTTTAAAGTTTATCAAGATTCTAAGAAATGGGAGTAATTAGGGATAAAATAATAGGTTTTCGTTTTAGTTCTCTGTATAAATAATTGCTTATTGTATTTTCAATTTCAGACTTTAATTTAGAATAATTAATTTTTTCTTTTTGGATGTGCTTTTTGGAAATAGCAGTTACTTTTGATTTTATTTGCTTTAAAAGTTGAGCAGAATTTTTTAAATCTTTAAAGCCTTTGCTGATAATATCGGGCCCGGCTATTAATTTATCTTGATCATCGTTGATTACTAAATTGATAATTAATATCCCCTTATCAGCTAATTTTTGGCGACTTTGTAGAGTGCTTTCTTTAATATTTTCTATCTTTGAACCATCTATTAAGACCTTACCTGCTGAAACTTTATCTGTTACTTTTGCTTCATGCTCTGCTAGCTCTAATTTAACTCCATTAGGAGTAATAAATATATTTTTTTTAGCAATACCTACCTCCTTGGCTAGCTGAGCATGCTGGTGTAGATGTCTATACTCTCCGTGGACTGGTAAAAAATACTTAGGTTTAGTCAAATTAAGCATTAACTTTAATTCTTCCTGCTGGGCGTGTCCAGAGGTATGGACCTTTTTTTCTTGGCCGTGAATTACAGTAGCTCCTTTAGCTAATAATTGATTAATAGTCTTACTAACTGCTAATTCATTACCTGGAATTGGAGTGGCAGAGAGAAAGATGGTATCAGTAGCCTTAATTTCTAGTTGAGAGTGTTCTCCCTGAGCGGCTCTAGTTAAAGCAGCCATCGGCTCACCTTGACTACCGGTCATTAAAACTGCTATCTTATGAGGAGCAAAGTTATCGATCTCTTCTAGCTCTATTATCATTTCAGAAGGCAACTCTAAATATCCTAAGTCTTTAGCTATTTCTATAGACTTAAACATACTTCTACCGCTAATGGCTAATAAGCGCTTAGAATTTTTAGCTGCTTCGATTACCTGTTGAACTCTGTGAATGTGGCTGGAAAAGGTAGCAACTAGGACTCGGTTTTGAGTTTTTTGAAACTCTTCTGTAAATGTTTGGCCGATAATTTTTTCTGGAGCGGTATAGCCTTTGTATTCGGCATTAGTACTATCGGATAGCAAAGCTAAAAGTCCTTCTTCTCCTAATTGGGCCAGCTTATAAAAATCTGTTTTTTGCTGATCAATAGGTGCTTGTTCAATTCTAAAGTCTCCAGTATAAAGGACTGTTCCGGCTGTAGTAGAGATTGCAATAGCTACAGCATCGGGAATACTGTGATTAACTCTAATAAATTCTACGGTGAAACTATCTATTTTGATTTTATTACGAGGCTGAACAGTAATTAAGTCTGTTTGAGATAATAATTCTTTTTTATCGTCTAATTTCTTTTTGATGAAGGCTAAGGTAAACTTAGTTCCGTAAATAGGAATTTCTTGGTCTAGTTCTGCTAATAAATAAGGAATAGCTCCGATATGATCTTCGTGGCCGTGACTGACTAATAATCCTTTGATTTTATCTTGCTTTTTAATTAAATAGCTAATATCTGGAATTACTAAATCAACACCTGGCATTTCATCGGTGGGGAACATTATTCCAGCATCTAAAATTAAAATTTGCTCTTGATACTCAATTAAGATCATATTATTGCCTACTACTCCCTTACCGCCTAATTGAATAATAGCTACTCTAGAATCATCTTCTTTCATAAAAATCACCTCAGTTCAATATTTATAAGTTATTCACAGCCTTCACTTGAATTATCCACAGAAATCTTTGTTTTATCCACATTTATAAGTTAATAAAGTGGATATTTCACAGGTTATCCACAATATCCACAACTTATCCACAATTCATCCACAGTGCATTGTGGATAAACTTCCTTTGGTATAATTATTATCTGTTTTTGCTTTAAAATTATGTAAAGTACTTGAACATTTATAGAGTTATTTTGCTTAATAGTATTTAAAGCAGGAATTAAAAGCTGCTAAACGGAATTATACCATTAATATATGCTTAAAAGGAGAGGATTGTTTTGTCAAAGACTATAAAATTAATTACTCAAGCTAAGATTAATCTTTTTTTAAATGTAATAGGCAAAAGAAGAGATGGTTATCATAAAGTAGAGATGATTATGCAGACTATAGACTTAGCCGATAAGTTATACTTTACTAAAATAAGAGAAGGGATTGAAATAGAGGTTGAGCATCCTGAAGTTCCTACCGGAGCTGATAATTTAGTCTATCAAGCAGTGCAACTACTGTTTGATAGATATACTTTATCTGGGGGATTAAATATAAAAATTAAAAAGAAGATTCCTGTGGCAGCAGGATTAGCCGGGGGGAGTACCAATGCAGCAGCTACTTTGGTAGCAGTTGATGAGTTGTGCGATTTGAAGCTGTCTAAATCGGAATTAAGAGATTTAGGAGCCCAAATAGGAGCTGATGTTCCTTTTTGCATTACTGGAGGAACTGCTTTAGCTACTGGAATTGGTACAGATTTAAAGGAATTAACAGCAGTTCCCCAGTTAGATCTGGTAATTGTTAAACCTCCTATAGCTGTTTCAACCGCTGAGGTTTATAATAATCTAAATTTAGCGGAAATTAAAAGAAAGCCTGATTTAAATAAGATGAAGAGAGCATTAAAAGATCAGGATAAAATGAAAATTATCCAAGCTAGCGATAATCTACTAGAGGAGGTCACCTTTAACTATTATCCACAGCTTAAAAAGTTAAAAAAATTGCTCTTAACTCAAGGAGCTATTAAGGTGCTCATGTCTGGTAGTGGACCTACTTTATTGGGTTTTGTGGAAAGTGCCGATAAAGCTGAAGGATTAGCAGCTTTGTTAAAGAATAAATTAGCTGATAACTATATAGTTCAAGCCGTTAAGACAAGCTTGCAAGGAATAACACAACAGGAGGAAGGATAAATGGATTATAATGCCGTTATTTTGGCCGGAGCCAAGAATACTAACTTAGTAGCTAAAGATATAACGGTTAATTATGAGGCTTTACTTCAGGTTATTCAAAGACCAATGATTACCTATATATTGCGGAGCTTGGTGACTGCTGAGAAGATTAAAGATATATTAGTTATCGGTCCTAAAGAAGAAGAGAAACTTTTATTAGCTAATGGAGCTGATTCAGTTGTTGAAACTAAGGATAATTTATTGGATAATATTGAATTAGGAATTCAATATATGTCTCAATTTCAGCAAGATTATTTTTTACTGGTTAGTGCTGATATTCCTTTAATTACTGCTGCAGCGATTGATGATTTTATCTTTAGTTGTGAGGAAGAGTTAGGTTGCGGACTTTATTATCCTATAATTCCTAAAGAGTTAAGCTTAGCTACTTATCCCGAAGCCGATAAAACTTATTTGGATTTACAAGAAGGCTCTTATACTGGGGGGAATCTGTTTCTAGTTAATTCGGAGTTATTTATTAGCTCGCGTGATTTAATCAATAGAGTTTTAATTAGTCGTAAGAATCTCTTAAAATTAAGCTGGATCTTAGGGTTGAAGTTTTTAGTTAAGTTATTGTGGGGTAAATTATCTTTAAGCGAAGTGGAGAATAGAGTTTCAGAGCTGCTTGATATTCCTGTTAAGGCTATTATTACTGAGCATCCAGAAATAGGATTTGATGTTGATAAACCGGCTGATTTGGAAAGAGTACGTAGCTTAGCAGTTAATAATTAAAGTTTTTTGCTTTTACCCGAGTTCGACAGTTCATAGGTATAAAATAACTATTTAGAGGTCAGAAACCTTGATATAGCAGGGTTTGTGAT
>NZ_JALKBZ010000072.1 GCF_023227765.1 Fuchsiella alkaliacetigena | reverse complement strand
TCTAATTTAAGATATATTCCTTTATAATTTATTAATTTTATAGTTATCAAGAAAAAATAAGACCTTCGTTAAAGTAAAACTTAGCGAAGGTCTTTTTCTTTTTTTAACTATAAAATCGAGCTTAAAAGAGAATATCAGAGCATTAGCAAGTTTTTAAAATGGAATTTCAGGAGACTTTCTACAACTCTAAACTCTTCTAAGTAGTAATAATTAGCTTATATAGGCTCTGATTGCTGATAATGAATGTTTAAGCTTTGCAGGGTTCCATTGGCTTTTTTCATTATTCCATTCCTTTAAATATTCACCCTTTCTAGGGATAGCTATGTTAAGGAACTTAGCTTTAATTGAATTGACTAGATTTCCTGTCAAATCAATATCTCCAAATACTTTTCCATTAAAATAGAAATACCAGTAATCTCGGCATAGTCAAGTAATTTAGTTATATCTCTATCTGATCTTTTAACATACTCTTGGAGAGCTTCTTTAGCTACTTCCATACCTATTCTATTCCTAAGTCTTAGACAGTCACAAAGAGCTTTTTCTAAGTCATACATTTTAATGATATTCTCATTTATTTCAATTTCTTTAATTCCCGTCTCAAACTGCTTATCTGAAAAATAAAAGAATCTTATTGGCGGATAATCAGGCACAACAGGTCTGCGTGCATTTTGATGGATAGCCACATAATGCTCCCAGGGACTTTGAGTAGTCATTTCGTAGTATGATAAGGCTGAAATTAGACAAAAAACACTATTGGGAGCAATCTTGCTTACCTGGACTAACTCTTCTTCCACAGTAAACTCTCCGTCATCCCAGTGATATAAGCCTCTTTTAAGCTTGGTGATCACATTTTCTTCTACTAGCTGATAAAGATAGGAAGTATGAATTCCAGCTTCGATTATATCTTGAGTTCTTGCATAGCCTCCATTATCTTCAAATATTTTTTTGATCTGTTGTTTATATTGTTCTTTCAAAAGATCCCTCCTTGTCATTGTTAAAAATGTAGATATAAATAAATATATACCAACGTTTTTAACAGAATAAGCTTGTTGCTTAAATCACTTTTGTTAAAGATGTAGGTGCTTATAAATATATACATACAGTTTTAACAACTTAAGTATATCACTTAATTACTTAATGATCAATTTAAATAGTAACAGATAAACCGATTTGAAAATAAAAGAGAATTTAATTTTAGATAAAAACTTTAAAAGATTCATCATTGAATGTTAATATTGCTATGTTATATTGAACTTAAATGAGACTATCTTACAGCTTGTTAAATAGCTTACAGTTAATCCTTGATATATTCATTATAATAAATTAAGGAGGTGATTCCAATTAATGAGAAAGAGTTAGCTAAAAAAATTGAGGAGTTGAGAGAAGAATTAAACGGAATTGATGCTAATGAAAATAAAGAAAAGCTTTTGAAAAAAAGCCGTGAGCTTGACATCTTAATAAATGAGTATCTTAAAAAATAACTTTAATTATGAATGCAGTAGAAGGCAGATTATAAATTAAGTCTTCTATTCTTTTTTGATTTTAAAACTTTCTGATGTAATATCAAAAAGAGCAACCTAAGTAGTTGCCCTTAATTACTATCTTCTTTTGAAGTCCCTAGTTTCAGTTTCTTCTCTCGATTTGTTTCTGTTATTTCTATTCTCTAACCTAGCTTTATTTCTTAATTCTTGTCTTTTAGCCTGTAATTGGGCAAGCTTCTCCTACTACTTAGCTGATAGATCTAAATACTCTATACATTTTTGCTCCATTCTATGCTAAGTTTCATTTGCTTTTGAAGTATTACTTCTAGCTAAAGCTAAAGAAGAGAATCCTAAGATCACCAACATTACCATAGCAATACTAACTATTCTTTTCATAATTAAATCACTCCAAGTTTTACTATCTACTTGAAGTTGAAAAGTCTTTGAAGCGGTACTGTTTTCATCCCTTAATCGTATAAGTCAGATAATACGAGCTACTTTCGTTTATTTGCATGTCTAAACTTATTTTTTCTCAATTTCTCGTTTCTTTTTCCATCGGTAATATAGATAGACAGCTAAAAACCCTCCTACTATGGCAGAAATATGATCCATTGTGATCTCCTCCTCAGTTCAATGATATATATTAAATATCTACTATGAAGATTATTGTCCGCATCCTGCGGACAGACGCTTTACCCAATATTTCAGATAACTTTATTTTTGACCACTAAACTTGTCTGTCAAATTAATCCTTGCAATGAAATAATCTCTTAAAAAAACGTGAATAATACGATATTAAGCAGTATCGTATAGATAAGCGACTATGGATGATTTGATGAGAAAAGTGACAGGGTAGTTATAAATTATTTAAATTTGATCTTTTGGGATGTTATTAAACATCTCTTTTATACCACCTAATGATCCAAGAACTCCACTTATTTCATACGGAAGATATACCACTTGGTCATTTTCTTTATCTGCAAGGTCTTTAAAGGCTTCAATATACTTCAATGCTATTAAATATTGGGCAGGATCACTATCATATTCGCTCAAAGCATCAGCAATTTTTTTAATTGCTTTTGCTTCACCCTCAGCAATTCTAAGCCTTGCTTCTTTTTCTGCTTGAGCTCTTAAAATTTGAGCTTCTTTTTCACCTTGAGCTTCATTAATTGACGATTCTTTTTTACCTTCTGCTTCTAATATTTTTGATTTTTTTTCACCTTCGGAAGTTAATATATTTGCTCTTTTAGCTCGCTCTGCACGCATCTGTTTTTCCATTGCTTCTTTAATATCTTTAGGGGGAATAATGTCTTGTAATTCAACACGATTAACTTTTACGCCCCATTTATCAGTTGCTTGATCAAGAATTGATTTGAGCTTGGAGTTAATATCATCTCTAGAAGTAAGAGTTTTATCTAAATCCATTTCACCTATAACATTACGCAATGTAGTTTGAGTTAGTTTTTTAATTGCTACAGGTAAATTATTAATTTCATAAATAGCCCTTTTAGGATCAGTAACTTGGAAATACACCATAGCATTGATTTGGATTGCCACATTATCTTCAGTAATTACATTTTGACGAGGAAAATCATAAACTGTTTCGCGTAAGTCAATTCGTGTAATATATTTACGTCTGGTTATTTTTTTGCCTTCATCATCTTCAGTTATAAACTCCCATTGAATTTTTTGAGCTCGTTCAATAATAGGCCAAATCACATTAACACCTGGCTCAAGTACTCGATTAAATTTTCCTAATCGCTCAATTACAACAGCTTCAGCCTGATTTACAATAATTACTCCTTTTATAGCAAAAACAATTATAAAAAAAACTATTAATCCCATAATAATTAATAAAGGCATTTTATCACCTTTCCTTATCTTTTATTACTATAACTTTAGCCCCATCAACCTTAACAATTTCTACCCTCTCTTCTTTTGGAATAATCCCTCCTTCTTTTGAAACTGCCATCCAATCTTCTCCACCAATCTTGACTCTTCCTTTTACATCTTCAGGCCCTATTTTTTTAATAACCTTAGCTTTTTGACCAACTAATAAATATATATTACTTTTAGCTTCTGGATTATCAAGAATAGTTAGAAAGAAAGGTCTAATTTGCCACAGTACAATAATAGTAGTTATAGCAAAAACTAAAAGTTGAACAGTAACATTATCTATAAATAAAGATATAATGCCTGTTACAAAACAGCCTAGAGCAAAACTGCCTATAATAAATTCTGGAGTTAAAGCTTCAAGAATTAAAAGTATTATTCCTAATATAACCCAAATAACCCAGATATCCATTATATAATCCTCCATTTCTAGTTGCTATATTTAATAGTTAATGGCTCTAAAATAAAAGAGGAAGTATTAGCTAAAAGAAACAAAGAGACTACTATATATAGTAGTGGTATTGTTATAATTCTATATCATCAGCTTGTCATCTTATGGAAAATTTTTAGCGTTTTTAAAGATAAGCTATTAATCTATTAATTTAAAGTAAAAGTCCTAAACTCCTGCAAATTTACTGAAGAATTGATAGAGTATCGTATTTATTTAAAGGTTTAGAGTAATTGAAGATGTTGAGGCTAATGTTAATGTAGTTATAGAAGCTGGTGAGACTGCTTTTGGTGATATAGTAAATGTTGAGTCAACTAGCTAATCCATTAAGGATTAGAGGATTAAATATATAAGTTAAAAATGTTGAGCCTGTTGATGGAACAGAAATTAATTTAACAGGTGGCAAATTAATAGAAAGTGGAATCCGTAAAAGAAAAATACCCTTGATAATAAACCCTTATACAGATCTAATACCATTATTAAAAGTTAGAGTTGGAATTATAGGAATAAATAAAATTGATGTAGATTAGTAGTCAGAATTTTTGATAGTGATTTTTTATTAATCAGCAATTGAACCGTAAGTTAGTTTAAACAACCTCCCTGATTTCAAAATTACTCATTTCTTCTTCTAAGTCTATAACTAAATCCATATCATATTTTCTATTATTAATTTTCACTGCTTGAACTACCGGTCTTTGAATATTCTTAGAAACATCTATAACTACGCCTTCAAGTAAATTGTTAGACTTATCATTATAAAGTCGAATTCTTGCCCCGACTGGAAAGGGTAATATATGATTAGAAAGTTTATTAACTATCTTAGAATCAAGCTCACCATCTTCAGCCATACTAGATAAGATGTTTATTACCTTCTTATTTTCTAAGCCTTTACGGTAGACTCTATTGTTTTGCAAAGCATCAAAAACATCAGCTATAGCTACAATTTTAGCTAGAGGATGCATATCATCCCCTTTTAATCCCTGAGGATATCCAGAACCATTACATTTCTCATGATGTTGATGAACAATTATAGCTACCTCTTCTGGGATTGCCTCGTAATCTTTTAGAATTTCATAACTATAAGTAGGATGTTTTTGTATCTCAGCAAACTCTTCATCACTTAATTCACCATCTTTATTTAAAATTCGATCAGGAACTTTAATTTTGCCAATGTCATGCAAAAAAGCTCCTAAACCTAAAACTTTAAGCTTATCCTTACTATAATTAAGTATTTTAGCAATCGCAATCGATAAAATACTAGTATTAGTTAAATGAAAAAATAGTTGATCATCCAACTTTCTAATATCTCTTAAACTAATAAAAAGATCATCCTTACTAAAGATATCGTTAATAATATTATCTACTAAGTTTATAATTTCTGATTCATCAAGCAGTTTAACTTCATTTTTATCATCATTATCAGTTTCATCATCAGCTGACTTATAAAAAGTTTCTACACACTTTTTTGCAGTATTAACAGCTACTTTTTTTACATCATCTCTAACTATACTTTTATCTCTAACAATCTTGTTCATTTTTAAATAGACATTAGTTATTCCATATCTTTTTAATTTTTTAATATCACTTATATTTAGCTTTTTGTCTCCTCGCAATAGTATATTACCGCTTGCATCAAAAATATCCTTGGCCAATACATCACCTTCTTTAATTTCTTCTATCCTAGTCAATATCATGGTAAACACCTCTTTTACAATTATTTTCAATTTTAACTCCGCAAATGATTAATATGAGATTACTTATTGATATTGGATAGATTACTAACAAAGAGCTTCTGGCAACTTTTTATATAATCATATCCGATATATAAAAAGAATCATTCTGCTTTTAAAACCTCAACTTCTTTCGACAATTACCGACAATATGCACTATATGTAATTATTACCTTATTTATAGTTACTGTTTACAACACCTATTTTCCTCTCTATCATTTAAAATTTTCTACTTTTTATTGTTTTCCAAGGTTATTATGCGACTTGCTTCATTGAGTATAGAACACTTAGAAGGTAGTTCTCTATTTGATTAAACACTAGAAATCAATCCAAATTTAAATACGGTGATAAGCAACTCAGCAGTAGGCTGGGAATAAGTTTGCTTATAATTTTAGGTATGTAGCTGGTTAAATTAAGCATTTGAAAATTTAATAGTTGGTGCAGGTTTTTGTTAGTAAGTATAGAATTAGTTAATAAGAATAATAAGTATTAAGCTAAAAATTAAATTACTAATCACTAAAGGAAAGCGATGAATTATAGTCTGTATCTGGTCACCTTGACTATATGGAGCGAGTGGTGAAACCGTCTCTAAGCCTTATTTTAGGTTTGGGGATTTTTTAGCTATACCTAACTTATTTTAGAAAAGGGATTGGAGTGGATGCTATGAGCTTATTGATTAAGATATACTTAGCAGGAATAATACTTAACTTAATAGTCATCGCTTATCATATAATAAGCGACTATAAATCGGTAAGCATTAATCTAAAAGGTTTAGTTTTATTTTTAATATCAAGTTGGCTGATATATCCGATAATATTTATTCAAGCACGAAGATTTTGATAAGGAGTGTTGAAATGATAACTAAAGCAACTAAATTAAAAAGAATATTTATCTCTCATCCTTTCAAGAGTGATCCAGAAAGTAATAAGCAAAAAGCGGAAGGAATATGCCGAAAGTTAATTAGCAAAGGAGAAATCCTGCCGATTAGCCCTTTACATTTGTTTAGCTTTGTTGAAGATGAAAATGGAATTAGGGAAGATATTATGCAGGCTTGCTTTCAGATAATAAAGACTTGTGATGAGCTTTGGGTATATGGTGATTCCAAGGGTTGCAAAAGAGAAGTAGAGTTTGCTAATCAAGTTGGAGTTAAGGTTAGAAGGAAAAGCTAAAGTTGATTTAATTAAAATAAGGAGGCGGTATTATGTCAAGCAACATCACTAAGACAGATCTAGTAGACAGGATAGCTGAGAAATCAGGATTGAGTAAAAAGGATAGCAAAGCTTCTCTAGATGCTTTAATGGAAGTGATTCCAGAAGTATTAGCTGAGGAAGCTAAAAAGCCAGCAGATGAGAGGAATAAGATCCAGTTAACTGGATTTGGTAGCTTTGAGGTTAGGGATCGCAGTGCTAGGAAAGGTCGGAATCCTCAGACTGGCGAAGAAATGGAGATACCCGCTAAAAAAGTTCCTGCATTTAAGGCAGGCAAAACCTTTAAAGAGACTGTAGATGAATAAAGTTAAGGCTAATCCTCGATTGTCGGGGATTGGTCTTTTTTTAAATTAGCTATGGAATACTAGTTAGCGGTTTAGTTTTCCTCTAAATAATTTTTTTCCTTAGAAGAATTTGTGTTATTTTGATTGACAGTAGGTTTAAAGAAGCTATGAAAAGCTTTGAGAAATTTTAAGCAAAACAAAGGGGAAAAAGCTCTACAAGCAGTATTTATTAATAATGAAGGAGTATAATGCAAAGCCTAGAAAATTTAAGATAAACACCTAATTATGAAAGGAGTGAGTTGTCATTAAAGCAACTATTGTATTCCATAGTGTGTGCGGTAATACTTACTTGATGGCCAAAGAATTTTATAATAATTTTTCAGAGCACGAAGTCGATGTAGATCTTTATAGAGTGAAAGATGAGGACATAGCGAAGATAGCAAAAATCTTTCCTCCAGCCCAGGATTATTTAGAGGATATAAAAGAGATACCTGTATTTGCTAATAAAGATAGAATTTTAGAAAGTGATTATCTATTCTTAGGTTCGCCTACATACTTTGGTAATGTTTCGGCTGAGATGAAGGCCTTTATGGATTCCTTAAGCTGTTTCTGGGCTAGCTCAGAATTGGCTGGAAAGAAGCTAGTGGCATTTTCAAGTTGTGCTACTCCCGAAGGTGGAGGAGGACTTTGCCTACAGGCGATAAATACTTTTGCTCAACATATGGGAATGGTTCCCGTTTCAATTCCTAATAATCTTATTCCTGATATAAGTACTTCAGCTTATGGTTTATTACACTTTGCAGGAGAGAGTAACGACAGAAGGATAGATGATGCTATGAAAAAAAGTATTGAGGCAGTAGTAAATATGATAGTATAGCCAAGTTGCTCTAGTATGTATGAAGGAGCAACTTGAATTTGTGGAGGTTTTTAATACCTTAGATTGTTGAGTCAATTTCTTCACCTAAATCAAAAACAAGATTTAGATGGAGTTTTCTTGAGATATTTTAGATAAAAAACTTAATCAGTGGATAATAAAGTTGTGCTCTAAATTCTAGTAATATTAAAAAAATGAAATATTAATTTTTAACGAGTTCGATCTTCTTATAAATCAGCTAATAGATGTCAAGGAAAAGTTCAAATTATTACGGATATAATGCCTTATTGTGAAATAGTTATATTATACATTTCAACTTAGTGTTTAGCAAGCAAGGGGAGACCAGCTCTTTTGAATAGGGCCCTGCTTTCCTATCTATTACCATAAAACTCTAACTCAAGCCTGTTTTCATATTCTTCACCCTTAGTTACTTGCTTAATCAATCCTATATTTTTAGCATAGTATCTATAAATTTTATAATTATCTTTTTCAGATAGAGGACTGCTTTGGACTTTAACTACATCATGAAAACTTCCTGCTGGGAGATTTACTG
>NZ_JALKBZ010000071.1 GCF_023227765.1 Fuchsiella alkaliacetigena | reverse complement strand
CACTTAACACTTTATCAAAAGAGGAGTCCCTTTTCTAGTTTTTATACTAAATTTACCTATACTTATTTTACACTATGTTCTTCTCATTTTTTATTACTTGCTTGAATACTAATGAATATAAATTGATTTATTTAATTAAGCAATAAGGAGGGAAGCTATGGAAGAACTGAAAGAGGATAGAATATATCAGCTTTCGATTTCCAAAGTACTTAATAAATTTAAAAGCAATCCTGAGCAGGGATTAAGCGAAAAAGAGGTCAATTCTCGTCGTCAACAGTATGGGACTAACGAAATACCTGATCAGAGCAGCACATCTATATTTGGACTCTTACTAGATCAGTTTAAAGATTTTATGGTTTTGGTCTTAATTGGGGCTGTGGTTATTTCAGGATTTTTAGGACAAATGGACGATGTAATAGCTATTATGGCTATTATTATTTTGAATGCAGTGATGGGTTTTGTGCAGGAATATAGAGCTGAACGCTCTCTGCAAGCACTAAAGGAGCTAACTGCTCCTAAAGCTTTGGTTTTAAGAAATGGACAACAACAGGAAGTAGCTACTGCTGAATTAGTGCCTGGAGATATAGTCTATTTAAAAAGTGGAGATAAAATTCCAGCAGATGGCCGTTTAATTGCCAGTACATCTTTGGAAGTAGATGAGGCTGCTTTAACTGGAGAGTCGATTTCGGTAGCTAAGGAAGTAAAGCCGATAACTGAAGAAGATCTTTCGCTAGGTGATAGAAAGAATATGCTTTATATGGGAACTACAGTAGTTAAAGGTAAGGCGAAGCTGGTAGTAACTGCTACTGGTTTAGAGACTGAAATGGGTCAAATTGCTAATATGTTACAAGAAAGTGAGGAACGAGCTACTCCTTTACAAAAAAAGTTAGACCATTTAGGAAAATGGTTAGTTTATCTTTGTTTAGTAGCCTGTGCAGCTATTGTAGCCTTGGGAGTAGCTCAAGGAGAGTCGGTTTATAATATGTTTTTAGCTGGAGTTAGCTTAGCAGTGGCTGCTATTCCTGAAGGTTTGCCAGCTATTGTGACCTTATCTTTAGCTATTGGTGTGCAGCGTATGATTAAAAGACAAGCGATAGTTCGGAAGTTGCCAGCAGTAGAGACATTAGGTTGTGCGACGACTATCTGTTCAGATAAGACGGGGACTCTAACTATGAACCAGATGGAAGTAAAAAAGATATATGTTGCAGGGCAGAGTTATGATTTGAATTCAAATTTAAATTCGTTAGCAATCTTAAAAGAACCTTTGAAGATTGCTGCTATCTGTAATAATGCTCAAATCAAGCATAAATGTAGGGAAGTGGAGAGTTTAGAGAGTGAATTAGGTGGACAGAAGGAAAGTATGGAAATTTTGGGTGATCCTACTGAAGGAGCTTTGTTATTAGCTGCTCAAAAAGTAGGTTTGAAACCAGCTCGCTTAAGATCAGAACTTTCCAAGCGCTGGGAGGTACCTTTTGATTCAGAACGAAAACGGATGTCTGTAATCGGTGCTAAAGATGGAGAGGCTACTCTTTATTTAAAAGGGGCTCCTGATATAGTGTTGGAGAGATGTAGTTATTATTGGAGTGAAGGAGAACGCAAATCTTTAAATAAAAGGAAGTTAAATAGACTTAAAGCTAAAAATGAGCAGTTATCGAGTCAAGCTTTGAGGGTTTTAGCTGTAGCTAAACGTAGCTTGCCGAGTAATTTTGATCATCGTTCTTTAGAGGATTACGAAGAGGAGCTAGTGTTTGTAGGTTTAATTGGAATGATCGATCCTCCGAACATTACGGAAATGCAAAAAGCCACCCCCTTGATTACGAGAAAAAGAGCTCAATCCTTACTTTTCCTTCGTCATAGACTATCTTATTGATAACTGACTGCAAGAAATTTCTTTTTTCTTCAAAATCCATTTTTTCAAATATATCATCAAACTTTCTTAACTGTTTTAGGACTAATTCTTTGTTAATTAGTTTGGACTTTATCTCTCTATGTCTGTTCTTTAGATTGACCAGCTTATCCTGTAAACTTTCTTTCTCTTCAGCTAATCTTTCCAGCTCTTCTTCTACAAATTCAAGCAGTTTATCAGACTTACTCTTTTTCAGTTTATCTATTAAGTTACTTTCTTCTTCGGCGATTTCTGTCAATCTGTTTTTTATTTTATTTTGCTTTTCTTCTAATTCTTCTGCTTTGCTATCGGTGTCAACTTTATTTTTCAGCTTAGCTAAAAAGTCTCTATCGTTGCATATTGAGCTAAGCTTAGCCAATACTACTTCTTCAAGCTCTTCTGCTCTGACTGTCTGTCCTTCGCAGGCTTGCTTGCCTTTTTTTTCTTTAGTGCTGCATTTGTAATACTCATATTTTTTGTCATTAACTACAGTATAAGTGTAGGTCATAGCTTTTCCGCATTTGCTACACTTAGTTAGCCAGGCTAGTAGACTCTTTCCAGTTCCTGCTCTAGCAGGTTTATTGGCTCTATTAGAACGTTTATTCTGTACTTCAATATATAACTCTGCTGGAACTATTCCTTCGTGCTGTCCAACCGCTACTATCCAATTCTCCTTATCTCGGGCGGTATTGCCTGCACGTCTATTATATCTGATTAGGCCTCGCTTACCGTCGATGGATTCTTGATTATAGACTGTGATTCCCTGTTTTTCAAAAAAATTAATAGATTTTTTATTAGCTATACAGTATAATGGATTCTTCAACAAGAGTGACATCTGGCTATTATTCCACTCACTACCAGTTGAGGAGGGGATCTTTTGCTTATTGGCTTTGATTACATTGTTTCTGATACTTCCATCTGGCTTTAGATACCATTGATATAGCTTCAATACCTGTTTAGCTTTTTCATTTTTAATTATGCCAGTTTTATCCTTGGCTTTAAGGTCATAACCCAAAGGCGGTCTTCCGCCGTTCCAGCGGCCTTCTTGAGCGTTTTCAATCATATTATCTTTGACTCTTTCACCGGTCATTTCACTTTCAAATTGAGCAAAGTCAACTAGTATATTTCTGATCAGACGGCCCATTGGGGATGAGGTATCGAAGTTTTGGGTTACTGAGACAAAAGATATATTATGTTCGTCCAGTATAGCCATATAATTGTGAAAATCGTCAACTGACCTAGCGAAGCGGTCAAGCTTATAAACTAGTAGGTAATCTATATTATCTAAATATCCATTCTGAATATCGTGGAATAACTTTTGAAAGTCTGGTCTGCTGGTAGATCTACCTGAGTAATCAAGATCGGAGTATTCTTTTTGTAGCTTAATATTATGTAGTTCACAGTATTGTTTGATTTTTTCTAACTGAGTATTTTGGGTGATCATGTTGGCCCGAGCTTTTGAGACTCTAATGTAAGCTATTGCTTTTTTCAATCGGATTCCTCCTTGCTTTCTGATGACTTTATTATAACATTTTTTGTATATTAGATTCAATGGTGATGAGTAAAAAGATGCTTTGCTTTATATCAAAGTAGAAACTTTAATTCTTTGAACTGTTCTAAAAATTAAAAAGGTAAATTATTTTTTTATGTAGAAATGATATATTATGTTATATTATCGATATATATAAATTTTAATGGACTATATTGGGGTGTGTTTGTCAATGAAAAAATGTACAAAAAGGGAATTTAAAAATGTACAACTTGCTAACATCCCTATTTCCAATCTAGTTAATTAATCCCATCTTTCTTCTTGAGCATTGAATGCTCTAATCTATAGCTTTTACCTTTAAAAACTATTATTTGAGCGTGATGTATTAAACGATCTACCATTGCTGTAGTTAGTCTATTATCTCCTAGTACTGTATTCCACCTCCCAAATTCTAAGTTTGTGGTGATGATTATACTTTTTCTTTCATAGCATCTAGAAACTACTTGAAATAAAAGATCTGCTCCGTCCTGATGGAAGGGAACATACCCTAATTCATCTATAATTAATAGATCCATCTTATCTAACTTCTTGAAGAAGTTAGGCAGTCTTTCTTTGCGGTGCTTATCTACTAGTTCGTTTATTAAGTCTTGAGTTGAAAAGTAGAGTACCTTCTTATTTAGTTGGCAGGCTTGAATCCCTAGGGCTATAGCTAAATGAGTTTTCCCTGTGCCTACACCACCGTAGAGCAATAAATTCTCCTTATTTTCTATAAAGTTAAGATTGATTAAGTCGCTACGTTTACTGTCTTCGGGTAATTCTATCTCCTCCCACTTAAAGCCTTCTAAGGTCTTCAGGTAAGGAAATTTAGCTTGTTTTAGTAATCTGTTTGTTCTTCTAGTATTCTTGGCTTCTAGCTCTAGTTCTAGCAATTTCATTAGATATTGAGCCTTATCTTTAAACTCAATTTCCTGCCAATTGTCTGCTACTGCACTTAGTTTTAATCGCTGACAGTATTCTTTTATCCTATCCTTATAGGTGTTATTTTCAAACTGGATAAAGCCATATTTATTTGCTTTTGCCTTCTTTAGTCTATAGCTATCGTATTCTTTTGAGGGCAGCTGCATAAACTTAGCTTTCTCTTGATTAAAGAGCTCTTTAAACTGAAGTTTTTTCTTATAATGATTTCTTTGTAAGTCGGTGACAGACTTTTATAATAGCTCTTTATTGAATTTATTTAAGTCTTCAAATTGAACTATGGGGACAAAGAAGTTCCTTCTTACATAGCAAATCTTATTTTCTACATTTCCTTTCTCGTTGCCCTTGCCTGGATTACAAAATACAGGCTTAAAACGGTAGTGAGCTGCAAATCTTCTAAAAGATTCTGTAAAGCTTCGGCTGCCGTCTGGATGAATTTTAGTTACTGCTGCTTTTGAGTTATCAAACCAGATCTTATTTGGAACTCCACCTATGCTTTCAAAGATGTTAATTAAGCCTTCTATTAAGCAGTCCTGGTTCTCACTCCAAAATAACTGTACAAAACTGGCATTGGAAAAGGGAAAGCTCAGTACTAAGTAGTGTCCTTTCCTCTCTTCTCCCTGATATCTAACTAAAACTTCTCCAAAGTCAGCTTGAGCCTCTCCCCCAGGATGCTTTAAAGGAAGAGCGGATTTATTGTTCCCATAAATCTCTTCCTTTTTAACTTTGACATACTTCTTGACACTACTGTAACTACCTTTAAATTTATGCTCTTCAACTAGCCTTTCATAAATTCTTTTGGCTGTATGTCTTAATTTTCTAGGGTTCTTCTTATCTTCAATAAGAATTTTATCGATGATTGGTTTAACTGGATCCATTACTGGAGCTTTTCTTTCTCTAGTTGTTAGTCTTTGAGATAAATTCTCCATTTCAGCATATTTCTTAACAGTTCTACGGTCAATATCTAGCTCTTTTGCAATTTGATTATAGCTTTTGTCTTCCATATCACTGGCAACTCTGATATAATTAATTTGAGCCATTGCTAACATCCTTTCTACCTCCTTGTATATTGGTTGTATACTCAGAGGTTATTTTATTTTTGGGATGTTGGCAAGGCTTTTTTCCATTTTTACCTGTACATTTTTAAATTGCCATCCTGTACATTTTTAGATTACCATAAACACTATATTGGGGAGGTAATAAGAAAAATGAGATAAAAAATGTGGTTTAGAGAATTGGTAAAGTTGTTTAGAAGAACTTTAAAAAGCTAATAAAAAGGAGAGATGACTTAATGAAAAGTAGGAGTTTTTCTAAAGGTGAAGCTATTAGTTTTGGCTGGGATTTGACTAAGGAAAATTTAGGGTTCTTTATTATTCTATCTATTATTTATTTTGCAGTTTTATATATTCCTCTTTTTATTGCTGGAGCTGTAATGGAGGTAAATTATTCTTTAGGGATTGTTTTACAGGTGATTGATTATATATTGGATATTATAGTATACTTAGGCTTTATAAAAATTGCTTTTAAATTTTATGATGATGAAGAAGTTAGCTATGGGGATCTATTTTCTCAATCACATTTATTTTTTAAATTTATAGGCGGAATGATACTTTATGTTTTAATCTCAGGTATTGGTTTTATCTTGTTAATTATACCAGGTGTTATTTTGGCAATTAAATTATTTTTCTTTGATTATTTCATTATTGATAAGGATTATGGGGTTATAGAGTCTTTAAAAGAAAGCTATGCACTTACTAAAGGTGTTAAGTTCAATTTATTTCTTTTCTTTTTAATGTTAACTGGGATTAATATTTTAGGGCTTTTATTTTTATTGGTAGGGTTGTTGGTTACATTTCCGATGTCAATGTTGGCTACAGTATATGTATATCGTAAGCTAGTAGAGTTTCAAGAAGCTGATCAAGTGGTTGAAGAACCCCAAGAATCCCAAGAAACCCAAGAATCTGTTAATTCTTAATGTTAGCATTTTGATACTTGATGTTGAGTATGAAGAAGTTGTATTAGCTAGGGCCCGGATAGGGCCCTGTTTTTATATTTTAACTACTGAATAACTGCCGTATGTACTAATAAGTAATTGAAAAAAGCGCCAAGTAAAATGAAAAAATGAAATATTTCGTGAAAACCAAAGCTTGAACTAAACTGCGGTTTTTTAAGAATATAAAAAGCAACACCAATTGTATATGATATTCCGCCTGCAAAAAGAAGTGATAATTCAGTACTAGACATAGCCCTAATAAATCTTGTTATAGGTACAATGCCAATCCACCCCATCAGTAAATATATGATAGTGTATAGATAACGAGGTGCATTTAAGTAAAAGAACTTAAAAAATACTCCTCCTAAAACAAGCGTCCACTGGATAATGATGATGCTCCATTTCCAATAGCCAGAAAGATAAACAAAAGAAATAGGCGTATATGTGCCGGCAATCATTATAAAAATGGCTATATGATCTAGTTTGCGCCAAATTGATATCTCTTCATTATGTTTTTTATTGGCATGGTAAAGGGAACTGGCCGAAAATAATAAAATAACAGATAATCCATAAATGAGTGATATAGTTTTCAAAGCGAAACCTTCGGCTATGTAAATTAAGTAAATTGCTCCTATTATAGCTAATATAAAACCGATAAAATGAGAATAGAATGAAACTTTTTCTTCTTTTTTTATGGTAGACACTCCTTTTCTTGGTTAGTTTTTATCTTTTAAATTGTAGTTTATTATTGTTATTCATCACTAACTTTTTAAAACTTAAAATTATAAATAAAGATTAGCTCAAATTAGTTTAATTGAACAAAGACTTACATTAATTATTATACTTTTAAAAAATCTTAATGACAAGCTTAGTTTGGAGAGGAAAGTAATTTTTTGAGATTACTTAAAGAAAAAGAAAATATTTTATGAATTTTTGAAAGTTTATTTAAGTAGCAGGGATTATGTATAATATCTAGAAATAGATAAAGCAGTATTTTTTGTAAACTGCTTAAAAATAATAAGGGAGGATGATAAATAAAAACAAGTTTAGATCTTCACTTTTCTGAAAGGGGGAGAAGTTATGAAATCAATAGGTATTGTAAGGAAAATAGATAATTTGGGAAGAGTAACTATTCCTAAGGAAGTAAGAGATAATTTAGGCATAGAGAAGGGAACTCCTTTGGGAATCTATATTGATGGTGAAAAGCTTATATTCAAAAAATATGAGCCGCAGTGTACTTTTTGTAGTAGCGAAAAAGATATAGTTAATTTTAAAGATAAAATTGTTTGCTCTGAATGTCTATCTGAAATTGAAGAAGAAGTTAGTTAACTACAAGTGGCTTCATTGCTATAAGAAGTTAATAGAGCAGCTGGACTACTTAAAATTTAGGTGTAGCTTAAGATTTTATAAATATGAATAAGGCCCTATATTATCGCCTAGATACTTTTCTTGGCTTTGATAGGGCCCGATTTTTGTGTTAATTGGTTAGTTTGTCATTATTTTTGGTCTATATTTTACTGTATTAGTTAAGCACAATTTTTTCAATGTTAAGTTCATTTTTAAATGCTTTAAATGATTGTGTTTCTAATTATTTTTAAAACTATAAATATTACAATTAAGATTACTAATAATCGGTTTGCTTTTGTTTTCTTTTTTGATTTAGACATTTTTTATTTGTCCTTCACCTCCTAACTTGAACAAACTTCAAAAGGATACTTTAGATCTCTATTAGTAATTCTTAAGATACTTGTTACTGGTTGAAAAACTGCTTATTTATTTTAGAAACAACTCCTTCACATCCATTGTCCAGTTCTACTTTAGTTCCAACGGGATAAGGAACTAAATAATTGAGAAATCTTTCAACTATATGACTAGCTAACTTTTTGATTAGGGTTAAATGCATTATGGAAATCTTTGATTTATTAGTATCAAGATTAGGGCCCTGATCTTTAAATAGAACAGGGCCCTATATTATCATTTATATAGCTTTTTGCTAAACTTCGACAAGTATCTACAAAAAACCATTAATGTAATTTAATTCATACTTAATACTTTCAACAAACTAATTAATATTCCTTTTTTATTTTATAATATTTTACAAAAATAAATAAACTAGGAGGAGTAGTGTCGTATTAACTTTATGTCCTTGCCCCTTGTATTTTGGACAAGTTTTAGCTTTCTATTTCAAATGACAAAGTAACATAATATACCTCTTTCTATGCAGTCATTTGTTAATATTATCCATCGGTTAAAATAAAGGTGTCCTTGCCCCCTATATTTTGGACAAGAAAAAACTATGCTTTTCTAACAGAAAATTGCTCTAATTTACTCGCTAATTCTTATGCTACTAGCTTGACACCATCTATTAGC
>NZ_JALKBZ010000070.1 GCF_023227765.1 Fuchsiella alkaliacetigena | reverse complement strand
ATATCTCAACCTTATCTACCATGCTAAAAGTACAGATAGGACTTTCACCTATTATCAATGTAATTTACGGAACACACGCTAAAAAAGGTAAGGTCTGAAGACCTTACCTTTTTTCTATATCTTTATATTAAAATTCTGATCCATAAAATAGCTAAAGTAGTTAACAACCATAAAACATATCTACTCATATTGCCATTATGAAGTCTACTCAAAATTCGACCGCTATAATCCATACTCTTTCCTAAACGAGCCAGAATATCTCTATCATGTTCTTCATGGTGATGCGGAGTGATAATATCATGACCAACAATGAAGAGAATTACTGCTAAGAGAATCGGTCGAAATCCGGCCCAAATATAACCAAGATCAAAGTAACCCATTCCCGCTTCTAAGTCAAAGAAAGTTTGTAATACCTGCGGCCTCCAACCAATAACTAAAATAGGTATTACCACTATTAACATACTAAATAACATTGACTTTTTGGGCTTTCGTTTAAGCTCTACCTCACATCTACCTGTTTTAAAGAAACCGAAATACATTACCTTTAAAAAGGAAAGTGAGGTTCCCACTCCAGCCAAGTTCAAACCCCAGTAAACAAAGGGATCACTGATACCGGCCTTCATTATATACTTACTAATATAACCGTTGGTAAAGGGAAAACCAGCAATAGCCAATGAGGCTACTAAGCCGCAAAAGGCTGTAATAGGCAGCTTTTTAGCTAAACCACCGAATTTCATTAAGTCATCCTCGCCAGTAGTATAAATAACTACTCCAATCATCATAAACAGTAAGCCTTTATAAAGAATATTGTTAACTAGATGGAGCACTCCTCCAATAATACCTAGGTGAGTTCCAACCCCAATAGCAGCCACCATAAACCCAATCTGGCTCACTATATGATAAGAAAGCAGTTTCCGCACATTAGTCTGCTTCAGAGCAAAGATTACTCCGATAATAGCTGAAACAGTACCGGCATGACCTAAATTAATTCCTCCTAATAAACGATAAAGTCCATAAACCCCCACCTTAGTAGTAAAGGCAGATAAGACTACACTAGTATAAAAAGGAACATTAGCATAGTTACGAGGTAGCCAAGTATGCAGCCCAATAAAGGCTAACTTAATTCCTACTGCTACTACAAAGAAAGGCAGACCGTATTCTACGGTAGTTAAAGCTATACTCCCCGAGGCGGTATACTGTAAAAGTATTCCCCAGAGTAAGGCCATAGCCCCTACCATATGCATCACAAAGTAATAATAACTAGCTTGCTTAGTAATCTTCTTACTTTTGTCAAAGATTAAAAAATAAGAAGTAATAGTCATCAGTTCCCAAAAAACATAGAATGTAAAGAGATCACCTACATATACCACTGCCAGTGAACTACCAATGTATAAAAAGGATAGTACATAGTGTTTTTTCTGGTCAGTAACTAGCGAATATATCACAGCACAGAGTCCAAAGAAAGCAAATATTAAAGCAAAAACCCTGCTCATCTCAGTAACCTCTAACAAAACCAGTTCAAAGTGCATAAAAGGCAGTGTAGCAACTTCACCTACTGATAGTCCAATCACTACCAAAAAAGTTACCAGAGAAATTATCAGAGCTAAAGCCTGTCTTAACTTACCCTTAGTAATATACAGTCCTCCAGCTCCAAGTATATATAAAAAACCAGGATTGATCATCTAATTTCATCCTCCTAACAACAGATTGATGTAATTACTGCTATCCAATAAATAATGTGAAATTTGACCCAGCATATCCAGAGGTAATCTCGGGAAGATACCTAAGAGCAAACAAGAAAATCCTAAAATAACTGCCGGCAACTCTAAGCTCAAACGAGGCCTTTTAAAATCAACTCTTGGCTTAGGCTCTCCGCTGGAATATAAGGACTGCAGCACTCGTAAGTAATAAACCAAAGATAAAAGGCTTCCTACTGGAATAAAGAAAGCAGCCACTGTATAACCAGACTCTAAAGCAGCCTCAATAATTAACCATTTACTGAGAAAACCATTAAAAGGAGGTAAACCAATCATTGCCAAAGCAGCTAAGGTAAAAGTAAAGGAAGTTAAAGGTAAAGAACGACCTAAGCCTTTAATATCCTCTATAGTTTCTGCTTTAAAGTAATAGATGAAAATACCCAAAGCTAAAAAGATAGCTCCCTTCATCAAGGCATGATTAACTATATGAAAGCCTCCTGCTATAAGTCCCTTATCTGTAGCTAAACTCACCGCTATAATAATATAACCTACCTGTGCAATACTGGAAAAAGCAAACAATCGTTTTAGGTTCTTTTGCTGATAAGCCATCAGATGAGCTACCATGAAGGTTATTACTCCCCAAACTACTAAGAGACTAGTTAGTTCAGTATTGGCTATAAAATCAAATCCAAACAGCACATAAATTACTCTAATAAAAGCATATAACGAAGCCTTGATTCCTACTCCAGAAGAAATAGCATTATAAGGAGCGGGTGCTTCCGGATATACATCAGGCATCCAAGTATGAAGTGGAACCAGTGCAAACTTAATTCCAAATCCAGTCAAAAACAGTATTAAGATAATACTCTTTAACTGTCCTGGCACTTCAGCAAACTTAACAGCAATCCGAGCCATATTCAAAGTTCCCGTACTTAGATAAACTAGCAGAATAGCTACTAAAATAAACACTCCACTCAAAGTTCCCGCCAGCAAGTACTTAAAGGTGCCTTCAAGGCTTCCATCTCTTTTATAAATTAAGACCAAAGCATAAGAAGTAATAGCAGCTATTTCAAAGAAGACATAAAGGTTGAATAAATCACCTGTTAATACCATACCTAGCATCCCTGCAATTAATAAAAAGAGTAATAAAAAGTACTTAGGAACCCGATACTTAGATTTATCCTCTTTAATAAAGCTCAAGGAATAAATTACTACTAAGTATGATATCACACTAATCAATAAAGCCATAATAGCTGCCAAAGGATCTATAACTAAATTAATAGCAAAAAGCCTATCCCAGCCACCTAAACTATAGATCATTGGCTCTTCAAAAGCTCTAATTACAACATCAATCACTAAAATTAAATGTATTGTCGCCGATAAAGCTAGGAAAGGCTTAAGTAACTTTTTAGAAAAGATTTTGACTATTCCTAGCCCAAAAGCGGTAATCAAAGGTAAAATAATTAACCAAATAGGCGAAGCCATCTTCATCCTCCTAACATAAGTAAGTATTCTTGTCGTTATCCTCGCATTTTGCGAATTTCAGTAATGTTTAAAGTATCGTATCTTTTATAAAGTTCGATTACTAGTCCTAACATCAAAGCAGTTGTACTAGCTCCAATAACAATTGCCGTCAAAGCTAAAGCCTGAGGGACAGGATCTACAAATAATTCATGGTTCCCACTGATGATAGGAACTGTTCCGCCAGGTCTATAGCTTGAAAAAACAAATAAGAAGATCACAGCAGATTCTAAAATATTAATACCAATCACTATTTTAAGCAAGTTGCGCTTAGAAGCAATGGCATAAAGGCCTACACAAATCAAGATTGCAATAACAAGATAAGTTAACTCCACTTTACTCCCCCTTTATCAAACTGTTAAAGATAATAGCTAAGCCAGCTCCTACCTTAGCCCCTACAGCCATATTTAAGTAAGGTATAGCTCCTCCACTAAGTATCTCGCCAGGAGTTCCTAAATAAAAGCCAGCTTGACCACTAGCTAAGAAAGTACTACCAGCTATCATGCCGAAAAGACCGATGATTACAAAGGCTAAAGCACCCAAATCTTCAATTAATGACTTAGTACTATAACTCAGTTTGCTCTCAGAATATTCTAAATCAAAAACTACAGTCCATAAAATAGCAATTACAGCTAAAATTACCCCTCCAGTAAAACCACCACCTGGAGATAAATGTCCGAAGACAACTAAGTAAACCCCTAATATAAACACAATCGGAATCACTGACTTAATGGATTTATGCACAAGTAAAGAAAAGTCATCCTTTAACATAGTCGTTTGTTTTTTAGGCAACAAAAAGGATATAATAGTTGCAGCAGCAAAGATTACTGTTGCTTCACCTAAGGTATCAAAGCCACGATAATCAAATAAAATAGCTGTTACCATATTAATGGCTCCGGTTTCTTCGACTCCAGTTTCTAAATAAAAGTTACTAAGCTCCATATCTACTTCTTGCAAACCGCTAAAAGCCATAAAAAACATACTTGCCAACAAAATAGCTAAAATCAAACAGTATAACTTTCTCATTCGAGCCCCTCCGTTTTACTAATAGTAACTATAAATAACCCAGTAGTGATCCCACCAGAAATTACTATCTCTGCTAAAGCTACATCCGGAGCCTGTAAGAAAACATAAAGCATTACCAAACTTCCACTAAATACCGTTAAAGTAATCACAGAAATTAATAAGTTTTTAGTAGCTATTGCAAAAATAGAACTACCTAATAAAATTATTAATAACAGATAATATAAAATTTGCTCCATTACAATCACCTACTCCTTTTAATTATTAGCTGCTTCTGTAGAGTCTTTTTGAGCAGGATCTAAGCCCAAAATAGGAGAAGAATAAACAACACAATCTTCCAGGTTTTCTCCTTTAGAATCACAACAAGGGTCTAAACCAAATAAATAAGCCGCTCTGGAAATAGCATGCGTCGTAACCGGATTCACAATGCCTAGAAAACCAATTACTATTATTAATTTTAGAGAGTTAAAACTAAAGCCTTGTATAAAAATAACTCCTAACATAATGTTTATTCCACTAGCAGTTAAGCATTTAGCTCCAGCATGCAGGCGAGCATAAAAGTCAGGAAAACGCAACATGCCAATAGCAGTAATTAAGGCGAAAGCAGCTCCAACAATGATCAAAATATGACCTATTACTTCAAGTAAGGCGCTAATCTTCTTTCACCTCTCTTCGTTTAGCAAAATACCTAGCAAACATCAGTACCCCCATAAAAAGTAAGATACCGTAAACTAAAGCCACATCCAAAAAGGCTGGTCTATCAAAATAAACACTTAATAAAACCAAGACTAATAAAAATAAAACTCCAATTGAATCAGCCGCAGCAATTCGATCAAAAATTGTGGGCCCTCTTAAAATTCGAAAAAAAATCAGTATTATAGAAGCTACAACAGTTAAAATCACCGCTAATAAAATAGGTTCTATCATGTGAGTATCCTCCCAATCAGGCTTTCAAATTTGCCATAGATAGTCTTGCGCATCTCTTCTGGGTCTCTAGTCTTTACATCCAACCAGTGAATATATAAATCTCCACTTTCAGTATCTAAATCCAAGGTCATAGTTCCTGGAGTTAAGGTTACTGTATTACCCAGAAAACTCATAGCAATTCCTTTATGTTCACCTTCAAACCCAGTAGGCACTTTGACAATTCCTGGATTAAAAGGCATGCGAGGATGGAGAACTATATAGGCTACATTAAGACTAGAGGCCATAACTTCTTTAAGTAGTAAGAGTAGATAGGCTACAAAGATAAAAAACTTAGTTACAATCCGCATTGCTGACCATCTTACAAAATAATCACTGATTACCTTAGCCGGCAAAATAGCAGCTAAGCCTCCTACTACTATTGAAGCTAATGAAAAATTACCAGATACAATAAACCAAATAACATAAAGAATAATGAAAATGAAAATACCATTGATCTTCTTGGCCATTTATTTCCCTCCCTTCTTGAAAATATTAAAAAAATTAAAAATAATCGTATTTTTAAAAAATATTACTTCTAATAAGTTGATAATTGTTAATTCAAAAGCTCTTTTGTTAATAAAATTACATACACTATCATTGCTGTATTATATAAGTTTTTAGTTAATTTGTCAAGCCTAGTAAAAGCTTTAACCTTAGCTGATATATACACCCTAAGCTTTTAACTTTTTTAAATAAAGATCTCCATATTTTGGGGCTAGTAAAGCCTTATTACTAATCCCAAAATATGGAGATAAGTACCCTGAAAAATCACTAGTATTTTTAGAAGTTTTGCTTAAAACATCAGATTAAACCATAAAATAATTAAGGCAGTCAGGGCCCAGACCAAATGCCTACTTAAGTCACCATTATGTAAATCACTAGCCACACTTCCTATCCTATCCCAAGCTCTAGCAAATATAGGATACGGATCCCTATTAACTTTTTCATGATGATGAGGTGTTATCAGGTCATGGCCGACAATGAAAATAATTATGGCTACTAATATTGGACGTAATCCCGCCCAGATATAACCCAGATCAAAATAACCCATTCCTGCTTCTAAGTCAAAAAAGTTCTTTAAAAGTTGAGGATAAAAACCAATAGCTAAAATCGGTACCACTACTAATAACATACTAGCTAGCATAAATTTTGTGGGCTTTCTTTTAAGCTCTACTTCACATCTACCTGTTTTGAAGAAACCAAAGTACATGACCTTTAAAAAAGAAAGTGAAGTTCCTAGCCCAGCTACATTTAGTCCCCAGTAGATAAAGGGATCATTAATTCCAGCCTTCATAATATACTTGCTAATATAACCATTGGTAAAGGGAAAGCCAGCAATAGCTAAAGAAGCTACTAAACCACAAAAAGCTGTGATCGGCAACTTCTTAGCTAAGCCACCAAAGTTCATTAAATCTTCTTTACCAGTAGTATAAATAACCACTCCGATCACCATAAACAGTAAACCCTTATAGAAAATATTATTAGCCATATGCAAAATTCCACCAATAATCCCTAAATGAGAGCCCACTCCAATAGCAGCAATCATAAAACCAATCTGACTAACAATATGATAAGAAAGTAGCTTACGCACATTAGTCTGCTTTAAGGCGAAAATTACCCCAATAATAGCTGAAATAGTACCCGCATAGCCTAAGTTAATTCCCCCTAATAAAAGATAAAGCGCATAAACACCAACCTTAGTAGTAAAAGCCGATAAAACAATGCTAGTATTAAAAGGAACATTAGCATAGTTTTGAGGCAACCAAGTATGTAAACCGATAAAAGCTAACTTAATTCCTACTGCAATTACAAAAAAGGGTAAAGCAGTTTCAACAGTAGTTAAAGCCATGCTCCCCGTTGAAGTATAGTGCATAATTATTCCCCATAATAAACAAAGGGCCCCTGTTAAGTGCATAATAAAGTAATAATAACTAGTCTGCCCAGTAAAGGGCTTACTTCTATCAAAAATCAAGAAAAAAGAACTCAAAGTCATTAACTCCCAAAATATATAAAAAGAAAAGAAGTCACCTACAAATAAAATAGATATGGAAGCTCCAATATATATATATCCTAATACATACTGCTTTTTCTGAGCAATTAACAAAGAATAAATAGTACTACCTAAACCAGCAAAAGCAAATACTAAACCAACAAATCTACTCATACTATCCACACTGATCAATATTAATTCAAAATCCAAAAAGGGAATAATTAAACCTTCACCTAATGGTAAATTATATACAACTATTAAAGTTGTTAAAGAAATCAAAACAGCCAAAGCCTGTCTTAACTTACCTTTAGTCAAAAACAAGCCCCCAGCACCTAATAAATAAATAATTCCCGGATTTATCACTTGACTTAACCTCCTAACAAAAGATTGATGTAATCAGCGCTATCCAATAAAAAGGCTGGTACTTCTTCCAATAAAGCTAATGGTAATTGAGGTAAAAGGCCAAATAATAAACAAGAAAGACCTAGTACTAATACTGAAAACTCCAATTTCCAATTAGGTTTTTTCTTTAGTTTTAAGCTATCACCATTTGAATATAAAGACCTAATCACCTTTAAATAGTAAGCTAAGGAAAGCAAACTCCCCACTATCAAAGAAAAGGCTGCTCCCAAATAACCTGCTTCTAAAGTCGCTTCTATAATCAACCATTTACTGATAAAACCATTAAAAGGTGGTAAGCCTATAATAGCTAAAGCAGCTAAAGTGAAGCCAAAGGAAGTTAAAGGCAAGGAAAAGCCTAAGCCTTTAATATCGTCTATAGTATAAGCTTTAAAGCTGTAAATAAAGACTCCCGCTGCTAAGAACAGGGCCCCTTTCATTAAGGCATGGCTAACTATATGGAAGCTGCCAGCTATAATTCCTTTTTCAGTTGCTAAAGCAATAGCCATAGTAATATACCCTATTTGAGCAATACTGGAAAAAGCTAATAATCGCTTTAAATTACTTTGTTGATAAGCCATTAAATGGGCCAGCAAGAAGGTAAATACTCCCCAAATAACCATTATGCTAATCAAATTAGTATTCATCATAAAGTTTAGCCCAAAGAGAACATAGATAACTCTCAATAGAGCATATAAAGAAGTCTTAATTACAATTCCAGATAATAAAGCGCTAATTGGAGCCGGAGCAGCAGGATGAGCATCAGGTAACCAGGTATGTAAAGGAACTAAAGCAAACTTAATTCCAAAACCAAAGATAAGTGTAGTTAAAGTAATTATCTGAAAACCTAAAGAGACATCAGGCATTCTAACAGCTATCTGAGCCAAATTTAGAGTTCCAGTAGCTTGATAAATAAAGATAATCCCTAGTAAAACAAAGAAACCACTGATAGTCCCCAAAATCAAGTACTTAAAACTAGCTTCAATAGCTATATCGGTCTTTTTAAAGGCAACCAAAACATAAGAGGTCAAAGAAACGATCTCGAAAAAAACATAAAGGTTAAATAAGTCTCCCGCTGCTACCATACCTATCATGCCAGCAATTAATAATAACAAAAGCAAATAATACTTCGGATAGTCTTCTTTAATAAAGTCTAAAGAATAAATAATCATCAAATATGAGATTACAGTAATCAACAAAATAAGTACTGCTGCTAAAGGATCTATCACTAAGTTAATTGCAAAAAAGCGATCCCAAGAGCCTAAACTATAGATAATAGGCTCTTCCAAAGCTCTAAGGGTCACCCTCACTACTAAAAATAAATGAATAGTCGAACTTATCATTAAAACAGGCTTAACTAACTTCTTAGAAAAAAACTTCACTATTCCCAAAGCAAACGCCGTAAACATTGGTAAAATAATTAACCAAATTGATACAGCCATTTTGACCCTGCTTATAAAAATCTATACAAAACTAACTATAGACCACAATTTCACAGGATTACAATTGTGTAGGATGCAATCG
>NZ_JALKBZ010000007.1 GCF_023227765.1 Fuchsiella alkaliacetigena | reverse complement strand
AAAATCACAAACCCTGCTATATCAAGGTTTCTGACCTCTAAATAGTTATTTTATACCTATGAACTGTCGAACTCGGGAAAAAGTGCAACCCAAATATTCTCCCCCTAAATTGCCAGCCAACGCGGCTCTGGCGGCAAGGTCAAGCCAGCACAGCCGCTGCTGCCGACAGATGAGGGGAAGAAAAAAGGAGGAACAGAAAAATGTAAATACTAACCGAATTTCAAAGTTGGCTCAAAAGAGACAGTAAAGCCCCCAAGACAATCGAAAACTACAGCACAGATCCCAAAGGCTTCCTACTTCACAATGCTAATCAGAAAAGGAGTTGATATCGCTACAGTCAGCGAATTAGCTGGACATGCATCAATAGAAACCACTCATCGATATTATCTCAGCACCTCCAAAGAAGAGAAGGCTAAAGCAGTTGAATTGCTTTAATTTTCACTCAAAATAAGATATAATGTAGATATAAGCTAACAGAAAGGAAGATACTATGACCAAAAAAGATCTATTAGATCCTAAAGTTGACTTTGTTTTCAAGAAAATATTTGGTTCAGAAAAGAGACCTAATATACTAATTGCCTTCTTAAATGCAGTATTTCAAGCCAAAGGGACAGAAAGAGAAATAGTAGAAGTAAAAATAGATAACGCTGAAATAAATAGAGATTGGGATGAAGATAAGTTATCCCGCTTAGATGTTAAAGCAACTGCTGATAATAACAAAAAGGTAAATGTAGAAATACAGCTAAAAAACCAATATAATATGACCAGAAGAAGCCTCTACTACTGGTCTAAGCTATACTCCTCACAGCTCAAAGAAGGTCAAGAATATAGCACTCTAAACAAAACAGTAGCAATTAACATTCTAAATTTTGACTATCTCAAGGGAATGGATAAGTATCACAACTGCTTCTTACTCAAAGAAAAAGAGACTAATCAGATACTAACCGATCTAGAAGAAATACACTTCATAGAGCTAACAAAACTAGATGAAAATAAGTATCAAACCCCCGAGGACATAGATAACAACTTACTTCCCTGGTTACTATTTTTAAAAAATCCTGATAGTGAGGTGGTAAAAATGATTGAAGAGAGAGTAAAGGAATTAAAAGAGGCTGCGGAGACTTTAGAAGTGTTGAGTCAGGATGAAGAAGCAAGGGAAATATATGAGGCAAGACAAAAAGCAATCCATGATTATGTAAGTAGTATTGAAGGAGCTAAAAAAGAAAGAGACTTAGAAATAGCAAAGGAAATGCTCAAGGGTAATGAAGATATAGAAAAAATAATTAAATATACTAACTTATCAAGAGATCAAGTGGAGGAAATCAGAAAAGACATTAACAATTGATAATATCGACCCTTGCCTTTTGGCAGGGGTTTTATTATTTTGTGTTATTTTTGAAGAGAGATGTTAAGCAAGCTACAACTGAAGAGTTAAGAATCCCTTAAACTACGCCAGCTAATATAGCTGTCTTTTTTAATAAGGAAGAAGAAAATTTGTAGTTGTTATTTCTTACTTATCTTTTGATTCTTCTTCCCTGAATATTTGGGATATTTTACTCATTTTTTCAATAGCATCAGGGTCAAGACTACTACATTGTTTAAAGAATTTTTTAAGATCATCCCTTTGTCTAATTTTTTCCCAGACTTCTATTAATTCTGGGTCATTTAATAGAGACTGTTTAATTTTTTCTGCTGGCTTAGATTCATCAGCATAACCCAAAAGATAGTCAATACTTACATCAAAGAAACTAGCTAGTTCAATTAATATTCCCTTATCAGGAGTTCTACGTCCAGTTTCATACATACCTATAGCACCCTCAGAAACTCCAATCTTTTTTGCAAGTTCTTTCTGATATATATTTTTTTCCTTTCTTAACTTTCGCAAACGATCTTTAAATTCTGCCAATATTAGACCTCCTCTGCCCAACTAATTTTAACATAAAAGATCAAACTCTTCTTCTGGATTAACTAAAAGTTAATTATATCTTATTTTATCATTGACAAATAACATTATGTTATATAAAATATACTTAGATAGTACTAATAGCTAAAAAATCACTGGAGGGATAATATGGGAGTAATGATAAAGCTAGATATAGTTCCAGAAAAAATTGATGCTGCCGAATGGGAGAGCGTTTACGAAGAGACACTTATCCTTTTAAACGAATACAGCTTTATGGATAAGATAGTAGACAAAGAGAAATATAACTACAAATGGATCTACACTCAACAAAGTAAGGAGCGAGAATTAGTTTCTGGACGATTAGGTTGGTATACATTTGGCGATATGATCAGAATGAAGAATGCTGAAAACTTTATGTTAATCAGAGACCTAAGCTATTACGAAGACTTTACTAAGGAAGCAAACTGTGATGAGGTGTTGATCTCTTTGATTAATTGGCAGTCTCAGATGACTGAGGAAATTCAAAGCTTAACTGTGAATACTAGAAGCGTATTTAATTCAAAGACCCAGGGCTATCCCTATCACATGTACATACTGGCTATTGCCTGTTTAATCGAAAGCCGCTTTCCTAAATACGCCTGCGTAAGCGGAGACGTGACAAAAGCTCAAATGCAAAAAGCTATAGAATGGGCCAACAGCATACTAGAAAAGCCGATTGAGATTAGTGAGCGAGCTAATAATGAAAAACTTTTGCAAAGATTAACAGCTTACTTAACTGATCAGTATAGTCAACTATCAGCCTTCCTTTACTTGACCATTAATCAAAAAAATAAGGAATTAGGAGACTTCATCACCAATCATTTTAGTCAGGCAGCAATAAAGAGATACTATAGCGAATGGTCTAAGAGATATAAAGTAACACAGGTAGGCTTTAGTAATAGCTTGGAAGAGTATCTGAAGTTAGGATTTGATTTAGAGATGCTTTGTAATATTTGTATTCTAGATGAAGATAGCTGTAACTATGACCCTACTGCTTTTATTAAAAAGGTGCTCAAGTTTGTCGATAAGAACGAGAGGACTACTCAAGATGGAATCGATGTAGGAATCAATAGTCCTGACTCTGCAGCACCGGAAACGGTACCTTCTTTGTTTGGCAAAATCTTTTTGCAAATGTCTGGACTTAGTAGTCATGTGGAGATAGATACTACTGTAGAGGAGCTTAAAGAAGTTTTTAAGAGAAAGCTTGGTCATTTGTGTGATGTGGAAGAGATTTTTGAGGAGGTCTTATCTGTTGATGCCGAAGCTGAGGCTGAGATAAATAATCAGATTTTAGAACTACTAGCGGAAAGAGGTGAAGAGCAGAGCAAAAAGCAGGAGTATGATATTGAAGAAGTTGAGGAATTGATACTCTGGGAGCCAGGGCAGACGATCTGGCCGGAAATCGAGGAGTTTTTGGAGAAGATTAAAGAGACTATAGAGGAGATCGTTGCTGAAAGCGAAGTGGACTTTGCTGATTATTCTAAGTCAGAGAAGATGAGACTGCTGATGGAGTATAATAAATATTTTTATCTGTCTAAAAACACTTGGGATTTTATTGAAGCTAGTCTTGATAATGAGTATATTTACAGTAGAGTATTAGCTTTGTTGAGGATCAAAGCTGATAATAAAACAACAAATAGAGCGTGTAAATCAATACTGAATAATCTAGATCTTTTTAACTATTTGTGGGAGTAGTGTAAAGTTACTTGATAAGCGTACAGATTAGATAATTTAATTATATTTCGTGAGGAGTGGTCGAAATATGGGCCCGACTCTTGACAACACTCAAAGATAAGATATCAGCTCCATCTTTTTTGTGCCTTTAAATATCCAGTAAAGTAAGATATAATTATAGTTAAGAGTTATGAGTTATTAGTTAAAACCATAAGATCAAGGGTATGAAGGTCTTGTGGTTTTGAACTTCAACTCTTAACTTTTACCTATTAACTCTTAACTAAATAAGCTTGGAGGTTAGAAGAATGCCCGATAATCAAGACGAATTTAATATTAGCTACCACAACTACGATACTATATTCACCAATTCATTTTCAGTATTCAAAAATAAAGTGATAGATTTTTTAGGAGTAGACTTACCAAGGATAGACTCCTTTGTAGAAACTAAATTTGCGGAGATAGAAACCAGTAAACAAAGATTAGACTTAAATTTCAGATTAGAAGATGGCTCTATCTTGCACCTAGAAGAGGAAGCCGACATATCAAAAAATGATTTAATCAGATTTGCTGCCTATGACCTAAAGCTTTATAACAGATATCGAGACCCAATAAGAACAGTAATTCTTTGTATTAATGGCTTTGAAGATAGTAAAGCCACATTCAACACAGGAAGTATGGCTTATAAAACAATAGTAGTGGATATGTCTGATAGAGATGGAGACTCAGTATATGAAGAAATTCAAAGAAAGATAGAAGCTGGAGAAGAGGTAAATGTACTAGAACTAATCTTTCTGCCACTAATGAAAAGTAAAGAAGGCATGGTAAAAAGAGTCAAGAAGGCTATAGATCTTGAACAAAAGTTAGGATATGGAGAAGTAATGACCAGTAGGGTAATAGCTATGACTTTGGTGTTGAGTAATAAGTTTTTAGAAGAAAAAGAAGTCAAAGAGATATGGAGGGATTATAATATGCTTAAAATATTCAAGGTTGCTCAGGAAGAGGGGAAGAAAGAAGGCAAGATAGAACAACTACAGGAAACAGTATTTAAGTTACTCACTAAAAAAATAGGCAAACTACCTAAAAAGTACAAAGAAAGCTTAAAGGATCTTGAGAAGGAAGAGTTAGAAATAATTAGAGATGATATATTTGATATAGAGAAGTTGGAAGATATAGATAAATATTTTAATTAATAGCTAAACAAAAGGGAATACATGATTATATTAGTAAAAACTCGCTATTTAGAGCTGTTAGAAGAAACTATGGAGAAGTTAACTGATCAAGAAGTTAAAATTAAATTTAATTAATCAACCCGATGGAGAATATAGACTCCATCTCTTTTTTTGTGTCTTTAAATATTTATCAAAATAAGATATAATAAAAAAGATAATCAACAGAAGGAGAGATTATAGATGACAGCAGAAACAAAAGAGGAATTAATTAGCGAAGTAGAAACCCAACTTGAACTCTATCAGCAGCTATTGGAGTTAATCAGAAAAGAGAATAACTTACTTGAGGCTGCTCAAGAGATAGATGCAGAATTACTTACAGAAAAGCGAGAAGTTAGAGATCAAATCGCTAAGATAGACTTAGTCCTCAACGCTAAGAATACCAGCAAGTTTGAACTAATGCAAGCAGCTGAAGACGATAAGTTAACAGAGTTAAAATCCATTCTGGAAGAACTCTATTCTTTAGAGAAGGAAAACCAAAGATTAGCCAAGTGAGGTGCTTAGCGTGGAAAAACTGAAGGAGAAAATCAAATACATTGTCCAGTTTGGTTCCACTGTCGAGGGGCATCCAGGAGAAAGTTCAGATATTGATATTGCTTTGGTATTGGATAGGGAGTTGGAAGTAGATTCCGATACCTATCTAAAGCTTATTTATTTGGTGAAAGATATTTTAGATTTTGATGAAGATAAGCTTGATATTTCAATCATAGACGAAAGTGATATGCTATTGGCCTACGAAGCAATCGTGAAAGGCAAACTGCTTTCTGGAGATGAAGATAAGTTCATCCAATACCAGACTTATATTATGAAAAAGTACAACGATTGGCAGTGGTTGAGTCGGCATTATTGGGATAACTTTAAAGAGGATGAGTGGTTAGAGGAGGATGTAAATGCAAATAAACGAAAAGCTGCTTTACAGAAAGCGAGGGAGATTGTTCGGATGAAAGCACTAGACACAAAATTTAACAAACTAAAAGCCGATCTTAAAGAGATGGATAGCCTATTAATTGCCTTTTCCGGTGGAGTGGATAGTACATTCTTATTAAAAGTAGCCCACGACGTCTTAGGAGATCAGGTGGCTGCTCTAACCTCGGCCTCGGAGACCTATCCAGCGGAGCAGTTGGAGGAGGCTAAAGAATTAGCGCAAGAGATTGGAGTGCGTCATATTGTTACTAGCACCACTGAATTAGAAAATCACGATTTTACTAAAAACGATAAACTGAGATGTTATCACTGTAAGCTAGAGCTCTTTTCAGAACTTAAAGAGGTAGCTGCTGAGGAAGGCTATGCTGAGGTGGCCGATGGAGCTAACTACGATGACTATGCTAATGACTATCGACCCGGTCTTAAGGCAGCGGAGGAGCTAGGGGTGAGAAGCCCGCTCAAGGAAGCGGAGATTACTAAGGAAGAGATTAGAGAGCTATCTAGGGACTTAGGTCTACCTACTTGGGATAAGCCTGCCTTTGCCTGTCTATCCTCTCGTTTTCCCTATGGAGAGCAGATTACTGCTGATAAACTGGAGTTAGTCGATGCTGCGGAGAGATATCTGCGGCAGTTTGATTTTGAGCAGTTGCGAGTACGACACCACGATCAGCATACAGCTAGGATAGAGGTCACTCCTGCGGATATGGAGTTCTTTTTGGAAAACCGTCAGCAGATAGTTGCCAGATTAAAAGAAATTGGATATACTTATGTTACTTTAGATTTGGAAGGCTACCGAACGGGGAGTATGAATGAAGTTTTGGATTTAAATTAAAATCTGAGGGGAGCGAAGTAAAATGACTGAAAAAGAGATGCTGGAAACTATTTTAGCAGAGTTAAGTGGTGTTAAAGAAGAAGTCAGTAGTGTTAAGCAAGAGATGAGGCAGAGATTTGATGAAGTAGATCAAAGATTTGATAAAGTTGACCAACGATTTGATGAAGTAGATCAAAGATTTAATGAAGTAGAAGACAAGATTGATATATTGAGAAGCGAGACTGATTTAATCGCTAGGCAGGTTAAGGAGAATAATGAAATGCTGACTCAGGATAATGTTCAGCAGTGGCTGGAGTTGGGTAGTGAAGTTATGTCTAAGCTTGAACTTAAGAAGATTGATTAGATTTTTGCTAGGAGGGAGTAGATGCGGGAAAATAGATTAAAGGAGATTTTGAAGAACGTTAAAGAAGGGGAAGTGGAGATAGAAGAGGCGGTGGAGGAGTTAAAGGGCCCGGGTTATCAGGATCTAGGCTTTGCTAAAATAGATGAAAACCGTCAATTACGCCGGGGTTTTCCCGAGGTGATCTTGTGTGAAGGAAAGACTACTGAGCAAGTTGTAGAGATTATGAAAAGTTCAGCTGCTAGTTCTGATCGAGTGATGGCTACTAGAGCTGAAAAGGAAGTATATCAGGCAGTAAAAGAAGAGCTACCAGCAGCTGAGTATAATGAGTTAGGTCGCACAATTACTCTCTGTCAGACAGAGTTAGCAGAACAAGGTTCAATCTTGGTAATTAGCGCTGGTACTTCCGATATTCCTGTAGCTGAAGAAGCCTACGAAACGGCTAGAATGATGGGCAACCGAGTAGAAAAGCTTTACGATGTAGGAGTAGCCGGAATTCACCGCTTATTAGAAAATCAAAAACAGCTCCGGCAGGCCAGAGTGATTATTGTCACCGCTGGTATGGAAGGGGCCCTAGCCAGTGTAGTCGGCGGCTTAGTAGATAAGCCGGTAATAGCTGTGCCGACTAGTGTGGGCTACGGAGCTAGCTTTAAAGGATTAGCAGCTCTCTTAGGAATGCTAAATAGCTGTGCTGCCGGAGTAGGAGTAGTTAATATAGATAACGGTTTTGGAGCGGCTTATTTGGCTAGTTTGATTAATAAATTGGATTAAGAAAATTTTTGGACTAACAGAAGGTAGTGGTTTTGAATGCAGATAGCCTATTTCCATATATTTTCAGGAATTAGTGGTAATATGATTTTGGGAGCTTTATTGGATGCTGGGCTGGAACTATCAAACTTAGCAGCAGAGTTAAAAAAGTTGGGATTAAAGAACTATACTCTAGAAGTAGAAAAGACAGTTAAAAAGGGAGTCAGCGGCAGCTATGTAGAAGTAAAGACCGCGGAAGATAACTCTCCTGCTCGTGACTTAGCTGATATAAGAAAGATAATCACTACTAGCCAGCTTGATGATACTATTCAGGAGCAAAGCTTAAAGATCTTCCAACGCTTAGCAGAGGCTGAGGCTAAGATACATAATACCACTCCAGAAGAGATTCACTTTCACGAAGTGGGAGCTATAGATGCGATTATAGATATTGTAGGAGCGGTAATTGGGATTCAGCATTTAGGAATCGAGGCTATTCATTGTTCCCGAGTCCATACTGGTCGAGGTTTTGTAGACTGTGCTCACGGTCGATTGCCTATTCCGGCGCCAGCTACGCTGGAGTTATTGCAAGGAGTCCCTATTTATTCTACAGGGATTGAGAGTGAGCTGGTAACTCCCACCGGAGCAGCTATTATTACTACTTTAGCTGAGCAGTTTGGAGATCTGCCTTTGATGAGGATTGAAAGCATAGGCTATGGAGCTGGGAGTAGAGATTTAGAGATTCCTAATCTATTGCGGATTAGTATTGGAGGTTTATTAAGAGCAAATGATAGATGATAGAGGATAAATAAAAACATAAGTTCAAGTTTAAATTCTATTAGACGCTGACTAAAGTCCGACTAAGTTCAGACTAAAAGATTAGTGCATTAAGAGCTTAAGATATTTAAGTATCTTTGTTTTTAATCTTGTACGTTTTAGTCAGATTTTTGTCAGAACTTAGTCAGCGTCAAATTGCTTTTGAACTTAATTTGCGATTTCTCAAAATTCAACTTGTTTTTTTCTTAAAAGCAAAGTATAATATAAACAATGAATATTTACTTAGGTCTGTGGTTGAAAATCGACGCCAGTCGCAGGCAAAACGATCCACTTAAGGTAATCAAAATGATTACTGAGCATGGTGCGGCTTAGAAGTAAGTCCTGCCTAATCGGAGTTATAGTTAAGGATTCAGTACATAATAGTCTGAACTTGATTAACTAGACCAAGATTGGAGAGCAGTAGTAGTGGGAAGGTAAACCCTTGAGCGAAGCTGTCAGCAGGCGAGTGTGGGGGCAAAGACCAGGTCAGCTAAGTAAATATTCTCTAACTTAGTGCTTGACAAAGAATATTCTTTGTGATATATTTAGAAATGTAAGTTGAGGCTCAAATTCAAAGCCGAGTCTCTGGAATTATTTTTACTTAAGGAGGAATGTACAGTGGTATTAACAGGAACAGTAAAGTGGTTTGATGCAAAGAAAGGCTATGGTTTTATTGAAAGAGAAGAGGGTGACGATGTATTTGTGCACTTTTCAGCAATTGAAGAAGAAGGCTTTAAAACATTAGAAGATGGACAAGAAGTTGAGTTTGAAATTGTAGAGGGCGACAGAGGTCCTCAAGCTGCAAATGTTGTTAAGATATAAAATAAATTATTTATTTATATAGATAGATTTATTTTAAGCGTTCTTGGCAACGATTTTCAAAGGGCCCTAGTTTAAAACTAGGGCTTTTTTTAATGTTTATTTTCAATTTTGGATAGACTATAACTAAGAAAATTAGATAGATTTTGGCAGGAAAATATTTAGTTATCGAGAATATTTATAGTATACTGTTATAAAAGGGGGCTGATCAACTATGAAATTTATAATTCGAGGCAAGAATATTGAGATTACCGATGCTTTAAGGGAGTATGTAGAAGAAAAGGTCGGTAAGTTAGAGAGATACTTTGATGATGTACCAGCTATTGAAGCCCATATATCATTGGAGGTAGAAAAAGAAAGACATATTGTAGAAGTAACTGTACATATTGATGGTTTAATGCTCAGAGGGGAAGAAGTTACTGGGGATATGTATGCCTCTATTGATGGAGTGATAGATAAACTTGAGCGTCAAACCCGTAAGTACAAGACTAAAATAAATCGTAAGATTCATGAGCAGAGAAGAAAACTTAAAAAGCAGGGTGGACGGAAGGCTGATAATGATTATATGCTGGATGATGACGATGCCTTTGAAGAACCGAAGATAGTTAGAACTAAGCAGTTTGCTATGAAGCCTATGCCAGTAGAGGAAGCGGTAATGCAGATGGAACTTTTAGATCATGACTTTTTTGTTTTCTTTAATGCGGGCACTGAAGAAGTAAATGTAGTTTATAAGCGTAAAAACGGTGATTATGGCTTGATTGAACCTACTTTGAATTAAAAATTGCAGATTAAGCAAGGCTAGCCTAGTCAAAACTAAGACTTAGGCTAGTCTTTTTTAGTCTTAAGATTTGCTATACTTAAGCTTGAATGATATAATTTAAAGGTGATTGTGGATGAGATTGTTTGGTTAAATATAAATAATTAAAAGGGTGGTTAAGTAATGTTAGGTTTTTTAAAAGAATTAATATTTAAAGATCCCAATGAAAAAGAGTTGGAGAGAATACAGCCGATTGTAGATCAGATTAATAGTTTAGAGCCAGAAGTTCAGCAGTTAACTGATGCCCAGCTGAAGGCTAAAACGGATGAGTTTAAGGATAGACTGGAGGCTGGGGAGAGCTTAGACGATTTATTGCCAGAAGCCTTTGCGGTAGTTAGAGAAGTTTCACAGCGGGCTACCGAGGAAGGTTTTCGTCATTACGATGTACAGTTGATAGGAGGTATTGTACTCCATGAAGGTAAGATAGCCGAGATGAAGACTGGTGAAGGGAAGACCTTAGCTGCTACTTTGCCGGCCTATCTCAATGCTTTAACAGGTCAGGGAGTGCATATTGTTACCGTTAATGACTATCTAGCTAAAAGAGATAGTGAATGGATGGGCCAGATTTATGAATTCTTGGGCCTAGAGGTAGGAGTAATTTACGATGGACTGGATAAGGAAGCACGTCGTGAAGCTTATCAGGCCGATATTCTTTATGGAACTAACAACCAGTTTGGTTTTGATTATCTTCGGGATAATATGGCTACTCGTCAGGAAGATCTCTGTCAGCGAGAATTGAACTTTGCTATTTTAGATGAGGTGGATAGTATTTTAATTGATGAGGCTAGGACTCCTTTAATTATCTCCGGGCCCTCAGAAACTTCACCTAAATTATATCGCAAGTTTGCTAAGATAGCTCCTCGTTTAAAGGAAGAAGAGGACTATGAAGTAGATGAAAAGGCTAACAACGTATTAATGACCGAAGAAGGAATTGCTAAGGTAGAACGGATGTTAGGAATAGAGAATCTGTATCAGGATGAAAATTTAGACTTAAACCATCACTTGCAGCAGGCCTTAAAGGCTCAGGTCTTGATGAAAAAGGATCAGGACTATATCGTCAAGGACGGGGAAGTGCATATCGTTGATGAGTTTACTGGACGGTTGATGACTGGACGTAGATTTGGTTCAGGGCTCCATCAGGCAATTGAGGCTAAAGAAGGGGTTAAGGTTAAAAGAGAAACTCAGACCTTAGCTAGTATCACTTTTCAGAACTTCTTTAGAATGTATGATAAATTAGCGGGAATGACGGGAACAGCAGTTACCGAAGCTGAGGAGTTTAGAGAAATCTATGATTTAGAGGTAGTAGTAGTGCCTACTAATGAGCCAATGATTCGTGAAGACCGAGAGGATGTAATTTATAAAACTGAAGAGGCTAAGTTCAGAGCTGTAGTAGAGGATATTAAGGAGTCCTATCAGCGAGGACAGCCGGTGTTAGTGGGAACAAGATCAATTGAGGAATCTGAAAAGTTAAGTCGACGCTTGAAAAAAGAAAGGATTCCCCACGATGTACTTAATGCTAAACACCACGAAAGAGAAGCCGAGATTGTTAAAAAGGCTGGTCAGTTAAAGTCGGTAACTATAGCTACTAATATGGCCGGTCGGGGTACCGATATTGTCTTAGGCGAAGGAGTAGAAGAGCGAGGTGGACTTTATGTAATCGGGACTGAGCGTCACGAAAGTAGAAGGATTGATAATCAGCTACGAGGTCGAACCGGCCGCCAGGGTTCACCAGGAGTTTCACAGTTCTATGTTTCCTTAGAGGATGAGTTGATGCGGCTCTTTGGTTCCGATAAGATCGGCGGGATGATGGATACTTTAGGCTTAGATGAGGATCAGCCTATTGAACATTCCTTGATTAGTAAAGCCTTAGAGAATGCTCAAAAGAAAGTAGAGTCTAAGAACTTCGATATTAGAAAACAGGTTCTAGAGTATGATAACGTAATGAATCAACAACGTAAAATTATTTATCGTCAGCGCCGACAGATTTTAGAAGGCGATGATCTTAAAGAAAAGATTATGGGCATGATCGAAAGATTAGTCGATGAGATGATGGAGATCTATGTAAATGAAGATGTACACCATGAAGAGTGGGATTTAGAAGGTTTAATTAACTATGCTCAGACTCTTTTCTTACAGGAAGGCGATTTAACGGCGGCTGAAATAAAAGATTATGGTCGAGGAGCTTTGCGAGAAAGATTATTGGAATTAGCTCGTGAAAACTATGAAGCTCGAGAAGAAGAGGTTAGTTCTGAAATGATGCGCAGACTAGAAAAAATAGTGATGTTGAAGATTGTAGATCAAAAATGGATGGATCACTTACACGCTATGGACGATCTGCGTCAGGGAATTGGTTTGCGAGCCTATGGACAACGTGATCCTTTAGTAGAGTATAAACAGGAAGCTTATGATATGTTTCAGAATATGGTAGCTACTATTCGCGAGGATATAGTTAAGTATATCTTTAGAGTTGAGCTGGTTTCCGGAGAAGTAGAGGGTAGGAAGAAGCCTATTGAAGTAGGAAGAGAAGAGGTTCCTACTGCTTATGAGGCAGTTGAGGCTCAACGCCAAGCTCAACCTAGTACAGCTAGAAGCCAGTCACAGAAGCAAGCTCAGAGCGATGAAAAGCCTCAGCCGGTGGTTAAAGAGGAAGAACCAGGGCGTAATGATCCTTGTTCTTGTGGTAGTGGTGATAAATATAAGCGGTGTTGTGGTAGGTAGAATAAAATTCAAGTTCAAAAGCAAATCTGACGCTGACTAAGTTCTGACAAAATCTGACTAAACCTTAAAAAGCTTTAAAATCTAGTTAAACCATTAAATAATTTTTTTGAACTTATGTTTTAAGATCGGGTCAGAACTTAGTCAGATTTTAGTCAGCGTCAATAGGTTTTGATCTTATGTTTTTTAAGGAGGAATTGAGTGTGTTTATAGAAGTAGAAGACTGTTTAACAGAATTAAAAGATAAATTATCAGAACTGAGGGTCTCTCTTTGACTATGAAAATCTAGTTGCTCAACACGAAGAGTTAGAGCAACAGATGACAGAGCCGGGTTTTTGGGACGATAGCGAAGAGGCTCAACAGCTTGCGCAGCAGAAAAGTGCACTTAAGAATAAGATACAGAGTTTTGCGGACTTAGCTGAGAGCTTAGAAGAATTAGAGGTGCTTTTGGAGTTAGGTCAGGAAGAGGAAGAGCCAGCGGTAATTGCAGAGATTGAAGCAGAAGTAGAGGGATTAGAAGCAAAAATTGAAAAATTAGAACTTAAGGCTCTTTTACAGGGCGAATATGATCAAAATAATGCTATATTAGCCATTAATCCAGGAGCTGGGGGAATAGACTCTCAGGATTGGGCGGAGATGTTATTCAGGATGTATAAGCGATGGGCCGAGCAAAATGATTATCAACTAGAACTATTAGAATTAATGCCGGGAGAAGAAGCTGGAATTAAGAGTGCTACTTTGCAGGTTAACGGGCCCTATGCCTATGGCTATTTACAATCGGAAAAGGGAGTTCATCGTCTGGTGCGTATCTCTCCCTATGATTCTTCTAGTCGACGTCATACTTCTTTTGCTTCAGTGGACGTTATTCCGGAAATAGATGAAGAGTTAGAAATCGATATCGATGAAAAGGATTTGAAGACAGAAACCTTTAGGGCTAGCGGGGCTGGAGGCCAACACGTAAATACTACTGATTCTGCAGTAAGGATTACTCATCAGCCTACTGGAATAGTAGTTCAGTGTCAGAGTCAGCGTTCTCAGCATAAAAATCGTCGTAAAGCTATGCGGATTTTGAAATCACAGCTTTTTGATTATTTACAGGAACAGCAGGCCGAAAAGTTATCGGAAATTCGCGGTGAAAAGAAAGAGATTGCTTGGGGAAGTCAAATTCGTTCTTATATTTTCCATCCTTATCAGCTAATTAAGGATCATCGTACCGATTTAGAGGTGACTAAGACCGAAGCAGTGATGGATGGAGACTTAGAGGAGTTGATTGAGGCTTACTTGAAAAAGAAAGTAAAGTGAGGTTAAAATTTGTGAAAAAGAGCTTGGGGTTGCTTATAGTTTTGTTGTTAATAGCTTTAATGGCTAGTCAATTGCTCTTACCTAGGTATTTTTCCTATCGTTTGGAGCGGGCCCTATTAGCTGAAGCAGACTTTGAGTCCTTGGAGGTTGAGGCTAAGTCTTGGCCGGCTTTATTGATGTTAAGAGGACATTTTCAGAGCGTAGATGTTAAAGGTGAGCAGCTTGATTTAGCCGGTTTGCAGATAGCTACTTTGGAAGCTGAGCTTAGTAATCTATACTTAGACCTCGGTCAATTGGAGCAATTTAGAGAGCTTCAAGCTGAACAAGAGTTTTTAAAAATGGTAGTTACAGCTCGAGATTTGGAGAATTATTTAGCAGCTAAAATAGAAAATATAGATAACTTACGGCTTCGTTTGGGCCCGCCTCGCGAAGCAGTGCTCAGAGGGGATTTCCCTTTGCTTGGCACTCATTTAGAGCTGAAGTTAGCCGGTAATTTTGAATTAACTGCTGAAAATAGTTTAGTTTTTCATCCAGGTGAGCTGATGGTAGGGGAGATGTTGGTTTCAGAGGAGTTAGTTGAACAGTTAAGAGAAGAAGTAGGCTTTTCTTTAGATTTAGCAAAATTAGCTTTGCCGATTCCTTTAGAAATGGAAGAGATTAGAGTAGAAAAGGATAATTTACTAATTCTGAGTGGAGAAGAGCGCTATTAATTTATATTTTTGCTAACTGGAGGTTAGGTCGATGTATAAGAAAGCATTGCTGGCTGTAATCATAGTTGCTTTATTAGTTGCTGGGGCTCTAGCTTATCAACGTTATCACTTGGAGAGTGAAAATCAGCAAGTGGAGTTGATTCTAGACTTAGAACAGTGGCAGAAATTAGGTCTGGAAGAGGAAAAGCTGAGCCAAACTTTAACAGAGTATAGAGAGTTAGGAGTAAGCTCTTTGGCAGTTAAAGAAGAAAGTGTAGAGGACTTAGTTGAACGAGGAAAAATAAGTCTTTTTAGCAGTTTAGATATCAATTTATTAACTCAGCTTTCGCGGAGCGAAGAAGAAGTATTATCTCAACTGGATACCGCGAAGGCTCAGAGCTATTTACTTTATGAGCAGCCAGCAGCTAAAGAAAGAGTTCTTAACAATATAGCCACACACTTAGGAGAGCAGCGAATAGTAGCAGTGAATGAAGAGTTACAATTAATAGCTCTAGACTCCTCTAAAGGAGAACTGCTAGATTTGAAGCTAGGATTTTCAGCAGCAGAGCTTAATTTAGCTACTGAACTGGGTTTTAAGATAGTTCCTCGGCTGAGCAATGAAAATAATATAAACCCTCAAATAATTGAAGGTAAATTTGCCAGCTTAGATGAGCTGGCTAAAGAAGCTACCTCTCAGTTAATCTTTAATGGTTCCGAAGCCTTGGGTTATCCAGATCAGTTAAAGTTGACCGAAGAGTTAATGGGAGAATATCAATTAAATTTAGGGATGATTGAATCCTTTATTACCTCTCAGGCGGGGGTTAAAAGCTTAGCTAATTCAGAAAAATTAGCTACTTTGCGGGTGCATAGTGCTGACCAGGAAGAGTTTGATAAACTAACTAACTTTCAATTAGTAGCTCGTTATTTGCGAGCCGTACGCGAAAGAGGTGCTAGAAGTCTATACTTAAGACCTGTTTTAGAAAGCAAAGAAGGTCTATCAGCTTTAGAGGCTAGTCAAAACTTAATAGTTGATTTAGTTTCTAGCCTAGAAAAGAATGGTTATTCTATTGGAGTAGCCCAGCCTGGGGAAAGGTATAGCAGTAGTAGACTTTCCTTGTTGCTGATTAATTTGGGAATTTTGGCTGCTTTTTTTTATTTAATAGACTACTTAGAGGTAGGCAGCTTTCCAGGACAGCCTAATCAGGTTATAAAAGTAATTCTTTTTTTATTGTTATCTTTATCGGCAGCACTAATGATATTCGGAGTAGGAGCAGTTAATTTAAATCGACAGTTAATAGCCTTGTTAGCAGCTCTAGTTTTTCCGGTTTTAGCAGTTGTAGCTGTCTTATTAGCTGATATTTTTAACCCAGAGCGACAGAATAAAGAGTTGGGTTGGAGAGCTTTAATTAAGCTTTATCTACAAGTTAACTTTATAACTCTAGGAGGAGGAATTCTGATAGCCGGAGCATTGAGTGACTGGAGATACTTTCTTCATATTCGGCAGTTTAGAGGGGTTAAGTTGGCTCTTTTTGCTCCGCTAGTGATATTTTTAGGTTATTATCTCCATTATTCTTTCTGGTTAAATAATGAACAATGGAGCTTACCTTTAATCAAGGAGCGGATTAAAGCCTATTTAAATCGTTGTTTACGCTTTAAAGACCTGTTATTATTAATCTTTATTGTTTTTGCGGTTATACTATATACTGTTCGCAGTGGCAATCAGCCTTTAATTCCAGTTTTGGATTTTGAAGTAGCTTTTCGGCATTGGTTGGAAGCTTTACTTTTGATTCGACCTAGATTTAAAGCCTTTCTAATTGGACATCCTTTATTGATCTTGGCAATCTATTTGCTTTATCAAAGAAAGGGTCAGAGCGGAGCTTATTTGCTTTTAGGAGCTTTAGTGGGACAGATCACTATTATTAATACTTTCTCTCATCTGCATACTCCCTTTTGGGTAAGTGGTTTGAGGGCTGTTAATGGGATTGTTTTAGGAGCAGTGTTGGGGTTAGTGTTGATTAAAGTAGAAAAATTGGCACAAAGATATTTTAGCTATGAGCAAGAGCGATCAAAGGAGATTTAGTATTCGAGAGGAGCTAGCTTGATGAAAGAAGTAGTTTTACTAGGCTACTATGGTTTCGATAACTTAGGTGATGAGGCTATTTTAGCAGCTATTATCTCTTCTCTTCAGCACAGCTATCCAAACTTAAAAATCACCGTTCTTTCGGCTACTCCAAAAAAGACTAAGCAAACTTACGGAGTAAGAGCCGTCGATCGTTTTAGCTTTAAACAGGTTATTAAAACATTTCGAAAGGCTGACTTGTTATTATTAGGCGGGGGTAGTCTGTTGCAGGATGTAACTAGCTGGCGCAGTTTGTATTATTACTTAGGTTTAATTTACTTAGCTAAAAAATTAGACATGTTGGTTTCACTTTATGCACAAGGAATGGGCCCGGTTAATTTTTCTTTTAATAGAGCTTTATTAGTTAAAATCTTAAATCAGGTTGATTGGCTTAGTGTGCGGGATGTCGATTCGCAACAGTTATTAACTAATTGGGGGGTAACTAAGCAAATAGAGCTTAGCGTTGATCCTACCTTTAATCTCGATTTTACTAAGCCAAAAGAGGATAAGGAGTTGGAAGTGGCTAGTGGGTTTAGTAGTTCTAATTCTTTGTTAGGAGTTGCGGTGCGTTATTGGTCGGCAGCTCCGGATTATTTAGAGAAGTTGGCTGTGGTTTTAAATAGAATACAGTCTCAGTTAGGAGTTACTATCTGCCTACTACCTTTTAAAAAGCCGGAAGATTTAGAGGCTAGTTATGAGTTAGAGTCTAAACTGCAAGGAGATTCTAGACTCTTTACAGGTAGCTATGCTCCTCGACAGATGGCAGCTTTAATTGGTGAGTTAGATTTGTTAATAGGGGTCAGGCTGCATGCTTTGATTTTAGCTGCCTTACAGGAAGTGCCCTTGCTAGGTCTTTCTTATGATCCGAAGGTAGATGGTTTTTTAGCTCGTTTGAACCTCAAAGCAGCAGGGAGAGTGGAGAATTTAGAGGTGGATGGCTTACATAAACGGATTTTAAAGATTTGGCAGCAAAGGGCTGAGTTTAAGCGCAACTTAGCAGTTCGGGTAAAGGAGTTGCAAAAAGAGGCTAGTCAGGATTTGGATAGGGCTTTAGAGGTTTTATTTGCTGGAGGGAGTTAAGTGGAAATACTGGATGTGGAAATCGATGAACTAAATATGGAGGCTGTGCTAAAGAAGATAGAAGCTTGGTTAATGACTGCTAGCAACTCTCATTTAATAGTTACTCCTAACTCTGAAATGATAGTTTTAGCTGAGGAAGATTCCGACTTGAAAAAGATTTTAAATAATGCTGATTTGACAGTAGCTGATGGAGTAGGAGTACTTTTAGCAGCTCGCTTAATGGGTCAGTCTTTACCAGAACGAGTAACAGGGATTGATTTGACTAAGGAGCTGTTGGCGGTGGTAGCTGAGAAAGGTTATAGTGTTTATTTTTTAGGAGCTCAGCCGGGAACTGCGCAGCGAGCTAAGCAAAGGTTAAAGGAGAAGTATTCTCAGCTAAGGGTTTTAGGTACCCATCACGGTTATTTGGATCGGCAGAGTGAAGCACAGGTGATTGAAGAGATTAATAGCCTCCAGCCGGATTTGCTCTTGGTAGGAATGGGGACTCCGTTGCAGGAGAAATGGCTGGCTAAACATCTCCCTGATTTACAGATCAAAGTTGCTATTGGAGTAGGCGGTAGCTTCGATATACTAGCTGGAGATAAAAAGCGGGCCCCGCTCTGGGTACAGAGATTGGGTCTGGAGTGGTTTTATCGTCTTTGCCAGGAGCCGCAGCGTTTGTTTAGGCTTCGGGCCCTACCCAAGTTTGTATTTTTAGTCTTAATCAAGGAAATATTATAGAGAAGTAGCTATAAGATTTTGTCAAAATATAGCGAGTAATGCTTGAAAAAATTGACTAGGAAATATATAATTGATAACGTAATCGAAAGGTGTTAACTATGTTAAAGCAAAAGTTAGCGGATTATCTAATAATCACTCTTGGTGCTATTTTGGTGGCTTTAGGACTGATAGTCTTTTTGGTACCGGCTCGAATTGCTGCCGGAGGAGTGAGCGGAATAGCTACTATAGTCTATCATGTATTTGATTTTCCGGTAGGAATGACTATCCTGTTGATTAATGTGCCTTTATTTATGACTGGGGTAAGAGTACTTGGTTTTCAGTATGGGATTAGGGGGATTTATGGAACGATAGTTCTCTCTTTGACCAGTGATTTGTTAGCTCCTTATATACCAGTCTTAACTACTGATCCGCTATTATCAGCAATCTATGGTGGAGTTTTGATTGGAATTGGTTTGGGAATAGTTTTTAAATATAAAGGTAGTACTGGAGGGACTTCCTTGGTAGCCCAGCTAGTGAATCATTATTTGGGCTTAAGTGTAGGGAAGGGTCTATTGATAGTGGATATTTTAGTAATTACCTCAGCAGCAGTAGTTTTTAGTGTAGAATTAGCTTTATATGGGATTATCAGCTTGGCAATTGCCAGTAAAACTATTGATCTTTTACAGGATGGGTTTGGAGTTGCTAAGGGTTCTGTGATTATTTCTAAACAGAGTACGGAGATAAAGAAAGCTATTTTCGAGGACTTGGATAGAGGAGTAACTGTGCTGACAGGACGAGGAGGTTTTACTGATAGTGAGCAGGAGGTACTACTTTGTATTATTAGACCTTATCAGGTGGCTAAACTAAAAAGTCTAGTTTGTGAGATAGATGAAGAAGCTTTTGTAGTAATTACCGATGTACACGAAGTTTTTGGAGAAGGGTTTGTGTAGTTAATAGTTAGATGATAAAGGATAGATAAAAACATAAGTTCAAGAGATAAAATTCAAGTTCAAATTCTATTAGATGCAGACTAAAATCTGACTAAGTTCTGATAAATTATTTAAAAGTTTTTATTCGAGTTTTAATGTTTGGTCAGATTTTTTTGCAGTTTACTAAAATATATTAGAGGGGGATTTTAAATTGTTAAAAGAGGTAGCAAATATAGCTAGAGGTTTATCAGCAGATGGAGTAGAAGCAGCTAAGTCGGGTCATCCTGGCTTACCGCTAGGTTGTGCTGAAATAGGAGCAGTACTATATGGTGAAGTAATGAAGCATAATCCGGAGGATGTAGAGTGGCCTAATAGAGATCGTTTTGTCTTATCAGCAGGGCATGGTTCTATGTTTTTATATTCTTATCTTCACTTATCAGGTTATGACCTTTCTTTAGCGGATTTAAAGGATTTTAGGCAGTTAGGCTCTAAAACGCCGGGGCATCCAGAGTATGAAGATACTCCGGGAGTAGAGACTACAACCGGGCCCTTAGGACAGGGTTTCGCTAATGCTGTAGGAATGGCTTTAGCAGAAGAAGTATTAGCTGAGAAATATAATACAGATAATATAGATATTGTAGACCATTATACCTATACTTTGCTGGGTGATGGCTGTATGATGGAAGGTATTACTGCTGAGGCAGCATCTTTAGCCGGCCACTTAGGTTTAGGTAAATTAATAACTATCTATGATGATAATGAAATCTCAATAGCCGGCAGCACAGATCTCACCTTTACTGAAGATGTAGCAGCTAAGTTTAAAGCTTGTGACTGGCAGGTAATAGAAGATGTAGACGGTCATAATATAGCTGAGTTAAGAACAGCAATCAAAGAAGCTCAAGAAAATAGTGAACAGCCTAGCTTAATTATGGCTAAAACCCATATTGGTTATGGAGCTCCTAATAAACAGGATAGCAGTTCAGCTCACGGAGCACCCTTGGGAGAAGATGAGATTGCTGGAATGAAGGAGGAACTAGGACTTCCTAAGCAAAAGTTTTATGTTTCCGAAGCGGTAAGAGAGTTTTTTGCTAAGCGAAAAGAAGAGCTTAAAGAGGAGTATCAAGCTTGGCAGAAGAAGTTTGCTAAGTGGAGTGAGGCTAATCCTGAGTTAAAAGCGGACTGGGATAGGGCCCTTAATTTAGAACTACCTAGTGACTTAAAGGAGCTGATCGAAGATATTGAGATTGAAACTCCTACCGCTACTCGAGATTCTTCGGGAGCAGCTTTAAGAACAATTGCTGAAGAGGTGCCTTATCTAATAGGTGGCTCGGCAGACTTAGCTCCTTCAAATAGAAGTTATCTTGATAAGTACGATGAAATACAGAAGGACAACTACGCTGGTCGTAATTTGCGTTTTGGAGTTCGGGAGCAAGCAATGGCCGCAGTCTGTAATGGACTTTCGCTTTATGGGGGGCTAAGACCTTACTGTGCTACTTTTTTAGTTTTTTCTGATTATATGCGTTCTTCGATGAGGATGTCGGCCTTAATGGAACAGCCGGTAGTTTATATTTTAACTCATGATTCGATTTTTGTGGGAGAAGATGGGCCTACGCATCAACCTGTAGAACATGTAGAGTCACTGCGTTTAATCCCTAATCTAAAGGTGATCAGGCCTGCTGATGATGAAGAAACAAAGGCAGCTTGGTGGGAAGCAATGAAGCGTACAGAGGGCCCTACTGCTTTAGTCTTAACTAGACAAGGAGTACCCCATATTGAGAAAGAAACTGTAGCTGTAGATAAGGGTGGATACGTAGTTACTGAGGATGATCAGGAAGAGGTTACTTTGATGGCTAGCGGTAGTGAAGTATCCTTGGCTGTTGAAGTAGCTGAGCTATTAAGAGATAAGGGAAAGGCAGTTAGAGTACTGTCTATACCCGACAAAGAAGAGTTTTTAGCTCAAGATCAAGAGTACATTGAGCAAAGCTTAGGCTCTAAAGATGCTTTGCGAGTAGCAATGGAAGCAGGTGTAGGTTCTGGTTGGTATCAGTTGTTAGGTACTAAATCCCATTTAGTTAGCCTAGAAAGCTTTGGAGCTAGTGGTCCGGGAGAAGAGGTAGGAAAAAGCTTTGGTTTTGAAGCTGAAGAGATAGCCGAGGATGTTCTGAAAAAGCTGTAAAAATTATATCACAAAAATTTCAATTAAATTATTTATTTAAAAAGAGGAAATAGCAATTACAGCTAGAAGTAATCAATTAGATTACTATAATTGATTTTTGAAAGGCAGGTAGATTTATGTTTAAAGGACAAGGTAGAAAAGTAATTAGTGTGTTAATAATTGCCTTTTTAATCTTTTCAGCTGGTTTTTTAGGATTTTTGATTAGAGATGTCAGTGCTGATAATCAGCTGTTGGCAGAGGTGCCTGATCAATTTAGGACTTTTAAGAGTGTATTAAGTATTGTTGATCAGCACTATGTAGAAGAAGTAGATGTGGAGAAGTTACTAACAGGAGCAATTGACGGAATGCTGGAAGCTTTGGATGATCCTTATACTAGTTACTTATCCAGTAGCGAGTATCAAGATATGCAGAGTGGTTTCGAAGGAGAGTTCGGAGGAATTGGAATTGAAGTTACTATGCGTGAAGATAGAGTAATGGTGGTTTCTCCTATTAAAGGAACTCCCGGTGATGAAGCCGGTTTGCAGGCCGGTGATGTAATTGCTGAGATTAACGGGGAGTCTACGGAAGGGATGAGTTTGGATGAAGCCGTTAATTTAATGCGCGGGGAGCCGGATAGTGAAATAGAGCTGAGGATTAAAAGAGGGTTTTTGGATGAAAGCGGTGAAGAAAGCGATGAAGAGCTAGAAACTTTTTCAGTTAATATTATTAGGGATATTATAGAGATTTCCTATGTGGATTCGGAAATTAAAGCCGATAAACTAGGTTATATTCGAGTTGCTCAGTTTGGGGAAGGGATTGGCAAAGAAGTAGCAAGCAAGTTAGCTGAATTTGAAGGAACAGAAGTCGAAGGGATTATTCTTGATTTGCGAAATAATCCAGGAGGAATCTTACATGAAGCTGTGGATTTGGCAAGTAATTTTGTCTCCAATGGCTCGATAGTTCATATTAAGCAGCGTGATAGCGGTGAAGAAACACTTTTATCTAATCCGGATATAGAGCCTACACAACTGCCAGTGGTAGTCTTAATTAATAAGGGTAGTGCTAGTGGTTCGGAGATAGTTGCCGGAGCTATTCAGGATACTCAAAGCGGTACTTTAATCGGTAATCAGACCTTTGGTAAGGGAGCTGTGCAGTCCATAGTACCTTTAGATGGGGGTTCTGCTTTGAAGTTAACTACTGCTCGTTACTTTACTTCTGACGGTAGAGATATTAATGAAAAAGGGATAGAGCCTGATCTTGAAGTGAAGTTTGATTTAGATACTGAGGAGGATGAGCAGTTAGATAAGGCTATAGAATATCTTTTAGATAAGCTTGAGTAAGTAGCGTTGAGTTTGGAGTTGAATTGAAAGATGAATCTGAATAAAAAGCAATTAATTGTTTTAGCATCATTAATAGGAATGGTGGTTCTTTTATCTGGAGTATATTTACTTCTTACTCGGCTGGAGGTTGAAGAGGAGGTAGTGACTAGTGAGGACTATATCTATTATCCTCAGCAAGATCCACCTAGGCTGGACTATACTAAGTTCAGCCAGCAGCTTGAGCAAAGGATAACTGCTTTCTGGTTTGAGCAGGACTGGGAGTTAAAAGCAGAGGAGACTGTGCAGGAGCCTCGTCAAGAGTTGAAAGCAGATAAAAAGCTTTTGTGGGAGCATACTCAACAGCAGGTGGAACTGCCTTTTCCAGTTGATTCTGCTTGGGAGTTGGATAACTTATTGAAAGAGTTGGAAGAAAACTTGGCCAAAATTGGGGTGCAAATGGAGTTGAAGCAGCGAAGTACTGAAGCTGGTCAAGAGCGGGCCCTACTGGAAATTGGAATTTACTCTGAGTACATAGATGGTCCGATTTTTGTTTATAGATTGGAGTTGATACAGCCTGAGGTTAAGGCTGAAATGGCCTTTATTATTGATGATTTTGGCTTTAATTGGCTAGCTTTGGATGAAATATTGAACATAGATCGGCCTATTACAGCAGCGGTTTTACCTTTTTTGCCGGGTACTGTAGAGCAGGCTCAGCAGGTTAAAGAGGTTGGTTATGAGATAATGCTGCATATGCCGATGGAGGCTATTTCTGATGTTGATCCCGGGCCCGGGGCTATTTATGTAGATATGTCTGCGGAAGAGATCGAAGAGCAATTGAGAAAAAGTATAGAGAATTTAGAGGTAGAAGTTGTAGGAGTTAATAACCATATGGGCTCTAAAGCTACGGCCGATAAAGAGGTAATGGAGGTAGTCTTAGATTATTTATGGGAGCAAGGGTTATACTTTATAGATAGTAGTACGGCGCCTAAATCAGTAGTGCCTCAAATAGCTAGTGAAAACAACGGGCCTTATGGTTTAAACTACTTATTTATCGATAATGTTGATGAAAAGGAAGCTATTAAAAAGCAAATCGATAAACTTTCTAAAGTAGCTTTAGATAGAGGAAAGTTGATTACTATTGGTCATGTAAGGACTGATACGGCTTTAGCTATCCAAGAGATGATTCCGGTCTTGGAAGAGCGGGGGATTCGTTTGGCTTATGTTTCGGAGTTGGTTAATTAATAGAGATCCAGGTGCTGTTATGGTGCCTGGATTTTTTGCATCAATATTGGTATAAAGTTCAGATGATAAAGGATAGAGGATAGATAAAGTTCAAAAGATTAAAACATGTTTGACGCTGACTAAGTTCTGACAAAAATCTGACAAAACATTAGAACCTTTAAAATCTATTTGAACCACGTGCCTTGAAACGATACTTGCAATACTTGTACTTTAGCTAGTTATTACACTGAGGATGATAACCCTTGAAAAAGCAACGCGGAGCTAGTGCCCTTGCGGTGCGCCCTGAAAGGATGATAATCCTTGAAGAAGTAGTCTTGGGCTGAAGTCTTGGGCTGAATAAAAACCCTTTAAATAATTTTTTGAAATTATGTTTTAATGTCTAGTCAGAACTTAGTCAGATTCTAGTCAGCGTCTAATTGTTTTTGAATTTTATTTCTTGACCTTAATTTATCCTCTATCATTTATCCTCTATCATTTGAAACAATAGAATGATATTATTGTATTCTAAATTCAAATAAAATACTTGATTTTAACTGCAAACTCTATTATAATAGTAATTGTTATCGATAAGTTTTGATTTCTAAGCTTCAAAGAGGGTATAATATATAAACAAAGAGGTGGTTCAGGTGTCAGAGTTTAACTTAGTAGCCGATTATCAGCCTGCTGGTGATCAGCCTCAGGCTATAGAAGAGTTAGTTGCTGGAGTGGAAAAAGGGATGCGTCATCAAACCTTATTGGGAGTTACTGGTTCTGGCAAGACCTTTACTATGGCTAATTTAATTGAAGAGGTTCAACAGCCGACTTTGGTAATTGCTCATAATAAGACCTTGGCAGCTCAACTCTGTAGTGAGTTTAGGGAGTACTTTCCGCAGAATGCAGTGGAGTACTTTGTCAGTTATTACGACTACTATCAACCGGAGGCCTATGTACCTCAGACTGACACCTATATTGAAAAGGATGCTTCGATTAACGATGAAGTGGATAGGTTGCGTTTGGCTGCTACTAGCGCCTTATTTGAAAGAAAAGATGTGATCATAGTAGCTAGCGTTTCCTGTATTTACGGTCTTGGTTCCCCGGCTGATTATTTGGATTTAACCTGTTCTTTAAGCAGAGGTGAGATTAAAGAGCGAAGTGAGATTATTAGAGAGTTAGTTCATATTCAGTATAATCGCAATGATTATGAGTTAGAGAGAGGTAGTTTTCGGGTTAAAGGTGATGTGTTGGAGATTTATCCGGCTTATAATGACTGTCTTTATCGAGTAGAGCTTTTTGGGGATGAGATAGATAGAATTAGAGAGGTTGATTACTGGAGTGGTGAGATTAAAGAGGAATTAGAAGAGTTAACTATTTATCCAGCTAGTCACTTTGTAACTAAAGAAGAAAAGTTGGAGCGCGCTATTGAGTCTATTAAGGTTGAGCTTGAAGAGCGTTTAGAGGAACTGCGTAGTCAGGACAAGCTATTGGAAGCACAACGCTTAGAACAGCGGACTAGATATGATCTGGAGATGTTGGAGGAAGTGGGCTTTTGTCAGGGGATAGAGAATTATTCTCGTCATTTAGCTGCTCGAAAGCCTGGTTCGCGACCGGAAACTTTAATTGATTATTTTCCCGATGATTTTTTGGTGTTGATCGATGAGTCACATAAGACTATTCCTCAGATTGGGGGGATGTATGCTGGCGATAGGTCTCGTAAGCAGCGCTTGGTAGAGCACGGTTTTCGTTTACCTTCGGCGTTGGATAATCGTCCTTTGAACTTTACTGAGTTTGAGCAGTTAGTGGGGCAGGCGGTGTATATTTCAGCTACACCCGGGCCCTATGAAAAAGAACACAGTCAGCAGATAGTGGAGCAGATTATTAGACCTACTGGTTTGGTAGACCCGGAGATAGAAGTACGGCCCACTCTAGAACAGATAGATGACCTTTTGGCTGAACTTCGTCAGGTAGTTGAGAGGGGAGAACGAGCCTTGATTACTACTTTAACTAAGAAGATGGCCGAAGATTTGACTGAATATCTGGCTGGGGCTGGAATTAAAGTGCGCTATCTTCATTCTGATATAGATACTATTGAACGTTTGGAAATTATTCGTGATTTGCGCTTAGGAGAGTTTGATGTATTGGTAGGGATTAACTTGTTGCGGGAAGGTTTGGATATTCCCGAAGTTTCCTTGGTAGCTATTCTTGATGCGGATAAAGAAGGCTTCTTACGTTCTACTAGGTCTTTAATTCAGACTATCGGTAGGGCGGCTAGAAATAAGAACGGGCGAGTAGTGATGTATGCCGACCAAACTACTGATTCTATGCAGGCTGCTATCGAAGAGACCGAACGACGACGACAGATACAGCTGGACTTTAATCGAAGTCATTATATTAGTCCGCAGACCATCAATAAACCGGTACGTGAGGTATTGAGGCCAGTGGATATGGTAGCCGAAGATAAAAGTGTAGAGTATACTACCGATGAAGGAGAACTGGATACTGAAGATTTGACTAAGGCTGAACTGCAACAGTTGTTAATAGAACTGGAGGAAGAGATGGAAGAAGCCGCCGATAATTTGGAGTTTGAACTGGCGGCGCAGATTAGAGATGAGATTGAAGAGTTAGAGGCTCAATTATAGATGATAAAGGATAGATGATAAAGGATAGATTAAGAGATAAGTTCAAAACCTGTTTGACATGTCTTAAAGCGACAGTATTATTACTATGGGAGGTTATTTTTTGACTGAGTAAGTGAGGCGGAGTAGGTTTTTAGATAGAAGTCATATGCGTTAACTTAAGCTAAATTTTAGTAAAATATCAACTAAACAATTTTATTTTTTAATGTTTTGAACTTATTCGTGCTCATTAGTGTTGATTCGTGGTTCCAAGGTTTTGATCTTATGCTTTAATTGCTTAGGCCTTTTATATACTGTACACTATTAACTGTTGCACGAAGTGCAACAATGTATCTATAAAGGAACAAGTCAACTAGAAAAATATGTATTAAGTTGATGCGCATGAGTATAGAAGTTTAGATTATTAGGGAGGAAGATTGAGATGGCTAAAGATAAAATTATTGTCAAAGGAGCAGCGGAACACAATTTAAAGGAAGTAAATGTAGAGATTCCTAGAGATGAACTGGTGGTGATGACTGGACTGAGTGGTTCTGGTAAGTCATCTTTGGCCTTTGATACTATTTATGCCGAAGGACAGCGACGTTATGTGGAGTCTTTATCTGCTTATGCTCGTCAGTTTTTAGGGCAGATGGAGAAGCCGAAGGTGGAGTATATTGAAGGTCTATCGCCTTCAATTTCCATTGATCAAAAGACTACTAGCCAGAATCCTCGTTCTACTGTAGGGACGGTGACGGAGATTTATGATTATTTGCGTCTTTTATACGCTAGAATTGGACAGCCTCACTGTCCGCAGTGTGGAGAAGAGATTTCTTCGCAGACTATAGATGAGATTGTAGAGCAGGTGTTGGAGTTAGAAGAACGGACTAAGGTGCAGATTTTAGCCCCGGTGGTTAGAGACCGTAAAGGAGAGCATCAGGATCTTTTGGCCGATATACAGCGGCAGGGTTATGTTCGGGTGCGAGTTAACGGTCAAATTAGAGAATTAAGCGAAGAGATTAATCTGGATAAGTATCAGTGGCATCGGATAGAAGTAGTGGTTGATAGGTTGCTTATTAAGGAAGGAGTTAAGGAGCGCTTGGCAGACTCCTTGGAGACAGCTTTGGATTTAGCTGATGGTTTAGTAATTGTGGACTTGATCGAAGGAGAAGAGCTGCTCTTTAGTGAAAACTTTGCTTGTCCTGACTGTGGAATTAATCTAGAGGAGTTGACTCCGCGGATGTTTTCTTTTAATAGTCCCTATGGGGCCTGTGCTACCTGTGATGGCTTAGGGAGTAAACGGGAGTTTGACCCGGAGTTTATCTTAGATCAGCAGCAGTCTTTAAATGAAGGGGCTATTATTCCTTGGCGGAGAACTAGAAGTAAGTATTATCCGCAGTTACTGGCAGCTTTAGCAGCAGAGTATAACTTCAGCTTAGATACTCCTTTAAAAGATTTAGAGCAGGAGACTATTGAACTGTTACTCTATGGTACTCCCCGGAAGTTGAAGTTTAAGTATACTAATCGTTATAATCGGACGCGGCTGCACGAAACTAGCTTTAAAGGGATAATTGGTTATTTGCAGCGGAAGTTAAGAGAGGCTTCCGATAAAGGTAGAAAAAGGCTGGAGAAATATATGAGTATTCGCAACTGTCCTGACTGTACAGGCCAGCGCTTGAAGCCGGAAAGCCTAGCGGTGACCTTTGGCGGCAAATCGATTATTGAGATTACGGAGATGTCTATTGAGGAGGCTCTTAACTTCTTTACGGAGGTGGAGTTAGCTGAAAGGGATCAATTAATTGGTGGGCAGATCTTAAAAGAGATTCGAGAACGGTTGCGCTTTTTAGATAATGTTGGTTTAAACTATCTCAATCTCAGTCGAGCTGCTAGCACCCTTTCCGGAGGAGAAGCACAGCGGATTAGGTTAGCTACTCAGATCGGTTCTAGCTTGGTGGGAGTGCTTTATATCTTGGACGAGCCTAGTATTGGACTTCATCAGCGTGATAATGCTCGGTTAATTAATACTCTCAAGGAGTTAAGAGACTTAGGAAATACAGTTTTGGTAGTTGAGCATGATGAAGAGACTATTCGGGCTGCTGATCATGTTATTGATCTCGGGCCCAGAGCTGGGAAAAAAGGAGGAGAGATAGTAGCTCAGGGCCAGGTAGAGGATATTACCGCAGTAGAAGAGTCCTTGACAGGGCAGTATTTAGCTGGTGAAAAGAAGATTTCTGTTCCGAAAGAGCGGCAGCAAACTAATGGTAAGTTTTTGGAGATCAAAGGGGCGGCCCAGCATAACTTAAAAGAGATAGATGTGGAGATCGCTTTAGGTGTCTTTAACTGTGTAACTGGAGTTTCTGGTTCCGGTAAAAGTACTTTAGTTAATGAGATTCTCAATAAAAGATTAAAGCAGGAGTTTTATAAGTCTAAGGAAAAACCGGGTATTCACCAGGAGGTATTAGGTATAGAAGAGGTGGATAAAGTAATTACTATCGATCAATCGCCTATTGGCCGAACTCCTCGCTCTAATCCGGCTACCTATACTAAAGTCTTCGATTATATTCGGGAAACCTTTGCCCAGACGCCTGAAGCTAAGCAGCGCGGCTATCAGAAGGGCCGTTTTAGTTTTAATGTGAAAGGTGGTCGCTGTGAAGCCTGTAGTGGGGACGGGATTATTAAAATCGATATGCACTTTCTTTCCGATATCTATGTGCCTTGTGAGGTCTGTGAAGGGCAGCGCTATAATCAGGAGACCTTGGAGATTAGATATAAAGGTAAGAATATTGCTGATGTGTTGGATATGACAGTAGAAGAAGCCTTGGATTTCTTTGAGCATATTCCTAAGATTAAGCGGCGTTTGCAGACTCTTTATGATGTAGGTTTGGGCTATATTCGCTTAGGACAGCCTTCGACTACTCTTTCTGGGGGAGAAGCACAGCGAGTTAAACTATCTTCGGAGCTAGGCAAGCGGAGTACCGGGAATACCGTTTATATTCTGGATGAACCGACTACGGGGCTGCATTTTGCCGATGTGAAGCGGCTTTTAGAGGTATTGAAGCGCTTAAGAGATAAAGGAAATACTATTATTGTGATTGAGCATAATTTAGATGTGATTAAATCGGCTGATTATATTATTGACTTAGGGCCCGAAGGAGGCGAGTACGGAGGAGAAGTAATTGCTACCGGAACTCCCGAAGAGGTAGCGCAAGTTGAGTCCTCCTATACCGGTCAGTTTTTGCAGAACGTACTAGAGCATTAAGGTTAAGGTTAAATAAAAAAAGCGGGGGAGCATTCCCCGCTTTTTTGAGTTAAAATCTCATCTGAAAGCCGATTTCTCTGGTGAAGCTAGTCTCTTTTTCAGGAGTATAGGTATTGTTTAAAGTAATATAGCTTCCTGCTTGAAGAGGATAAGCTAAATACCAAGAAAACCTTGTGTTTTCATTAAATAATAGATTATCAGCCTCTTGGTTGAAGTTTGGTTGTCGATATTTAAAACCGGCACTAATCTTAGGTAGAATCAGTAACTGAGAAGTATCTACATTTAAGTTTGAAGTTAGTATGGGTGCTTCTTCTCTATTAGACTTATATACTTCATAGCCTAGCTCAAAGCTTAACATATTAAAGTTAATACCCAGCTTAGAATAAGCACCCACTGTCGAAGGATAATCTTCCCTTGCATTAGTAGGTAGTTTTCTGCTAGCTGAGATAGTTGAGTCTTCGGCTAAGCTATTTTCCTTAGAGTCTTCATAGTCATTACCAAAGTAGTTAGGAATAAAACCTTGGCCTACAAATCTTATCCCGGACTGATGCCAAAAGCGATCCCAAAAATCTCCTCTAACTCCTATTTCGCTACCTGAACCCAAACCGTCCAAAGTAGATACTTCTAAGTAAGGTTCTGCTAAAGAGACCATAGGGATACTTATATCAGCTGCTAACCCCCATTGAGGTACTTCAAGTTCTTCCAGCTCGGAATTGAAGTCAGCTACAGTAGTTACTCCAGCCTCAAAGGGAATATTCTTTGCTTTGAAATCTGAACTTACTCTAGCTGAATATAAAGTAGATGTACTTTCAGTATACCAAGGATAAATAGACCTGATATCCATAGGTATTAAAAACCTGAAATCTAGGTCATACTTAGATATATCATTAGCTCCTACTTGAATTCCCTTAGCATTATCTTTGGAATAATTACCAAAAAGCAGTCCGTAACCATAGCTTATATTTTCTAGATCACCATAATTTAGATAAGCATAGTCGCCATCGTACTCTATCCAGTTAAAAGGATTAGTTAATCTTACATCTTCTTGACCAGGAGTTAAGGTGAGTCCTTCCCTGATCGGGTCTTGGTAAAGTATTAGATCAAGACCAAAGCTCAGATTAGGACTTAAAAACTCTTCAAATTCAGGCTGCAAACCAAAGCCTAAGTATAAATCATCATCAAAAAGACGAGAGCCGAAAGAAAGATTAGCTTGGCTAGGAGTAAATCTGCCTAATCTTTCGCGATCTTCATCTACTACCTCTTCTTCCTCTATTTCTTCCTCATCTATCTCTTCTACTTCTTTTTCTCTAGCAGCCTCCTGTTCCTTAGCTAAAGTTTCTCTACGCATTTCAGGAGTAATATCGTGCTCTATAATACTGGGAGTAACAAAGTCGATAGTAGAAACGCTAACTCTTTCTCCTTCAGCAACAGCAGTTGAAAAGTTTTGCTCAGGATATTCAAAGTTTACTGAACCTTCATAAACTGTTACTTCATCCTTTCCATCTAAACTAGAAGTATATTCAAAAAAGGTTCCTCGTACTCCAGCAGCTGTAGACTGGCTTTCAATTTCAAATCTAGCTCCCTGTTCAATATATCCTCTAGCTTCAGCTAGTACATTTCCTGCCAAAACCTTAAAAGCACTACGCTTGGTATCGGGTTTTTCAGTAGAACTTTTTAGTGCTTCAATACTGACTGTACTTAAAGGCTCTATAATTAGCTCTGAGCCATCAAATAACTCTAAAGTTACCCAAGAATTATCCCAAGTTTTAATGATAGTTCCTTCGGAAACTTCAGTATCAGCTGTAATGGCAGACCAGGTTTCTTTTTCAGGTGATTTTAAGGCAGCATTTCCTTGTACACTACTTATTATAGCTAGCTCTTCTTGCCAGTCTTCGATTGCAGCTTCTTCAATAATTTCTAATGAATGTCGAGTAGAAAGATTAGTTTCTGAGTCGATTATTAAAATGCTTACTTCACCTGCTTCATCTGGAGCAGTATAAGTAAAACTACCTTGTCCTTCTTCTATAGTTAGTCCTTCGGTTAAAATTTCTGGTTTAGCCACCTTGCCTTTAGATAGTCTGATAAATATATTTGAATCTTCTTTGAAAATATTCTTATTTTCATCTAAGATTTCAATAAAGACCTCAACTTCTTCGCTTGCTTGGATTTCAGTTTCTTCAGTGCTGACTATTATCTGATCAGCTATCTGTTCCTCCACTATTTCTTTAGCAATGACTTCTAAGGAATGTTGAGCAGAAACTTCAGTCTCGGGGTCAGTGATAGAGATATCAACATTTTCAACATCCTCCGAAGCGATATAGGTAAAGCTCCCTTGTCCAGCTTCGATATTCAATCCTTTGTCTAAGATTTCCGGTTCAGCTATGCTGCCAGCGGAGATGTCAACAGATAGAGTAGTATCCTCTTTAAAGGTTTCTCCATCCTCAGTTAAAAGCTCAATAAAGACCTCAACTTCTTCGCTTGCTTGGATTTCAGTTTTTTTAGTACTGACTACTATCTGATCAGCTATCTGTTCCTCTACTATTTCTTTAGCAATGACCTCTAAGGAATGCTGAGCAGAAAGCTCAGTCTTTGGGTCACTAATAGAAATATCAACATCTTCACTATCCTCCGAAGCGATATAGGTAAAGCTACCTTGTCCAGCTTCGATATTCAAGCCTTCGTCTAAGATTTCCGGTTCAGCTATGCTGCCAGCGGAGATGTCAACAGATAGAGTAGTATCCTCTTTAAAAGTTTCTCCATTCTCAGTTAAAAGCTCAATAAAGACCTCAACTTCTTCGCTTGCTTGGATTTCAGTTTTTTTAGTACTGACTACTATCTGATCAGCTATCTGTTCCTCTACTATTTCTTTAGCAATGACCTCTAAGGAATGCTGAGCAGAAAGCTCAGTCTTGGGGTCACTAATATAAATATCAATATCTTCACTATCCTCCGGAGCGATATAGGTAAAGCTCCCTTGTCCGGCTTCGATATTCAAGCCTTCGTCTAAGATTTCCGGTTCAGCTATGCTGCCAGCGGAGATATCAACAGATAGAGTAGTATCCTCTTTAAAAGTTTCTCCATCCTCAGTTAAAAGCTCAATAAAGACCTCAACTTCTTCTTGGGGTTGAAGCTCTGTTTTATCAGTACTAACTGCTATCTCATTGGCAGCATATGTATTCATTGTTGAGCAGGCTAGAACTAATAATATAATTAAAAACATAGCTTTGAAATTAAAACGCAGCATATCGATCATTCCTTTCGCAAGTTTAAACTGACTAAGTTAATCTAGTTTAGCAGACTCTTTTTTGTCAATGACCTTGTAGACTGTAAGCGACTCACTCTTGCCTTTGACAGTTAAATTGGGGATCTCTTCGCAGATAAAGTGACCCTTTACCTGTTCATAAGTTGAAGAGCTAATTAAGATTGAAGAATTAGTCTTACGAGTAGCAGACTCTAGACGAGCTCCTACATTTACTGAATCTCCAATACAGGTATAGTTGATTCGTTCTGGAGAGCCTATGTTTCCTACTACAGCGGGCCCGGTGTTAACTCCAATTCCTATATCAAAGGTGATATTCTCCCCTCTTTCCTGCCACTTTTGCTGTAATTCATCACTTTTTTTCTTCATAGCTAAAGCAGCTTGAACAGCTCTTAGAGGGTCATCATTGCGAGGGAAAGGGGCCCCAAAAATGGCAATAATAGCGTCGCCAATAAATTTATCCAGAGTGCCGCCGTATTCCTTCATAATGATTTCAGTCATCTCTGTAAAGTACTCATTGAGCAAGCGCACTAATTCCGTAGGAGTCAGTTGTTCAGAAATTTTGGTAAAGCCAATAATATCGCTAAATAAAACGGTAATTTCCATTTCCTTGCCACCCAGGTTAATCTGAGTAGGATCTTCTAAAATAGTCTGTACCACAGGAGCAGGTACATACCTAGAAAAGAAGTCTTTAGTTTGTATTCTTTCTTTATTTTCTTGATAGACCTTAGTAATTACATTATATAGTAAAAAGAGAATTAAGACTAGGTTAGGATAGAATAAATCAAGCCAGATATTATTTAAAAAGAGCCAATAGTTAACTATGTTAAAGACTCCAATAAAGATTAAAGCAGAAAAAATACTTACTTTTAAGTTAGATAGTAGTAATAAATTAGCAGCTATAAAGACCAAAGAAAAGATCACTAATAAATTTACCCAGAAAGGAACACGTTGAAAGTAGTTTTCTTCAAGTATGTTTTGAATTAAAGTAGCATGAATTTGCACTCCAGCTTCATTACGATTAAAAGGGGTTGGTCTTAAATCGAAAAGCCCCTTAGCCTGGGCCGTATGCCCAATTAAAACTACTTTGTCTGCAAATATTTCTTTGAGCTGCTCTTCTTCCATATTTAAGACATCGATTACTGATATCTCTTCAAAGGCTGTGCTCCCATAGTAATTAAGAGTGAAGTAGCCGTGCTTATCAACAGGGATATTTCTTTTATCCCCTAAGTATATTTTTTGATTTCCTAGGTCCAGAGTATAATCTCCTGGTTCTAGATCAAAGTGAGCAGCTAGAGTTAGCAAGCCTAGATTAGGTAATAAAGTTAAAGACCTTTGCTCTGCTTCGCTAAAGTATTTCTCTTGCATAACTAAAGGGATACTGCGATACATTCCGTCTTCACCGGGCATCCCTACCTCGTAAGTACCGTAGGCCCAGGCGCTATTCCGAAATAAGTCTTCGGGCGGGACTACTAAATAAGGAGAAAAAAATTCAGGAATAGAGTGCTCCGGAAGATTAGTCAGCTGATAACGGAACTTTAAATGGTCGGCATTATCAACTAACTGTTGTTGATAAGCAGGAGCTAAGGCTGCAAACTCCTCTTCATCGTTGATTAGGTAACTACCAATAGTTACCTGGGGGTTCATAAATAAGCTTTCAGCAAAAAGAAAGTCACCTTCTCTATCATTAGGATTTAGAGTATCGAAAGAAACATCTATGCCGATGCTGCTAGCATTGCCTTGATCTAGTTGCTTAATAAGCTTTGCGTAAACATCTCTAGTCCAGGGCCAAGGGTTCTGTTCATCATAATAAAGAGCTGATAAACTACGGTCGTCAATGGCTACTATCTTTACTTCTTCGGGTTGTTCAAGTTCGCCGCGCATTCTAGTTCTAAAGTTAAGAGTTACTAATTCTAAGTTTTCAATCCAGGCAAAGCCAATTATTCGTAATAGTAAATAGATAACTGTAATAATTAAGGCTAAAGCAGCATATCGCTTACGCATTATTTTTTCCCACCTTTTAGCTAAAAGATTTTCAAGTTATATATATCTTCATCTTCTTCATTTAAGCAAGTCCAAACCTGGCCTTGCCTAAAGATCGAAAAGAGTTCAGCATCCAACTTACCTTCGTTAGTCATACTGGCTAGGATATTTAAGGCTTTATCAACGGAGAGGGGCTGCTTATAAGGACGATCAGCAGCAGTTAAGGCATCAAAAATATCTACTAAAGTTAGGACTCTACCTTCTAAGGAAATTTCTGTTCCTACTAACTGTTTTGGATAGCCCTCTCCATCTAAAAACTCATGGTGTTGTACCACCCAGTCAGGAACCTGCGCTAACTCTTCGGGAAAAGGAATTAGTTCTAAAATTTGCCCAGCTAACTCTACGTGGTGTTCCATTAATTCTCGTTCCTGTTCAGTAAGAGTTCCCTTAGCAACGCTTAAGTTGTGCAGCTCATTTTCTTTAAGCCAAGGTTGAACTTCACCTGAACTATCAGTATAGTTTAGATTGGCTATCTTTTTCAACCTTTCAATCATATCTTCACTTACAAATACTGAAGGATCATTAGCGGTAATTATTAAGTTTTTGGCTTCTTTAATGGTATCTAGTTTTTGTAGATATTTTTTTCGTAAAGATTTATTGTTTGAACTTTCTGACTTATTTCGCAAATAATCGGCTTCAGCTTTAGCAGCTATGTAGTCTAGGCGCTGAAGTACTAACTCCAGTCTATCTTCTAGCCGAGAAGATTTGTTCATTACTTTTAAAGGAATAGCAATTTTACCTATATCGTGCAACCAAGCTGCCATTATTAATTGATCAGTGCGCTGTTGATCAAAGTGTTCAGAGGCTAGGCTACCCTTAGTAGAGTGGTTAATTAGTTCTATTAATTTTTCTGTCATTTTAGCTACTCGTCGAGTGTGATTAGCATTATAAGGAGTACGAGCATCAATAGCAGTAGCCATTACTTTAACAAATGAATCTAATAGGTTTTCAATAGCAGCTAAAAACTTAGCGTTGGAGATAGTTATTGCTGCTTGAGAAGCTAAAGAAGAGATTACCTTTTCAAAGTAGGGAGCGAAAGGAACTACTTCTCTAGTTTCATCCTGAGCATTAATTAACTGTAAAACTCCAATAACTTGTTCTTGGTGATCTTTTAAAGGGATTACCAACATGGAACTAGTTTTATAACCAGTAATCTGATCATATTTTTTAGGCCCAGAAAAGTTAAATCTAGTGGAATTATATACATCAGGAATATTGACACTTTCTTTAGTTAAAGCAACATAAGCAGCTACATTCTCTTTAACTAAGGGAACATTAGGTAGCTCTATTTCTTCTTTACTATTGTCTTTAAAAATATTTAAAGTTTCATTATGAATTATTTTAAAGACCAGTTCATTATTTTCAAGTAAAAATAGTGTTCCCGCATCAGCTTTGGTAATTCTGCGAGCTGCCGATAAAATCATCTCTAGTAGCTTATTATGATCTCTTTCGGCAGTGAGAGCAATCCCTATATTTAATAAGTCTTCTATTTCTAGCACTTTCTCGGTTTTATTATTATTCACAAGGAAGCAATCATCTCCTTTCAAAATATGAAGATATTACAATTATAATAGAATGCAGATTAAAAATCAATGGGCTTCCTAAAATTACGCTATTCGAAGGACTTTTGTATTGGACAAAGAGTTGTTTAATACTTTATAATTATTATAGATAATAAAAGTGATAGGCTGATATTACTAAATTTAAAAAGAAATTATTTATGGAGTGGGGAGTTATGAATTTGAAAAGAGAGCTAGCTAATTTACCTACTGAACCTGGAGTTTATTTAATGAAAAATAAAGCGGGACAGGTGATCTATGTCGGTAAGGCTAAATCCTTACGCAAGCGAGTAAGATCCTATTTTCAAAAATCTCGTCAGCATTCCTTTAAAACTAAGGCTTTAGTGAAAAGAATAGCAGATTTTGATTATTTAGTTACTGATTCTGAAGTAGAGGCCTTAATTTTAGAGGCTAATCTGATTAAAAAGCATAATCCTAAATTCAATATTAGGCTCAAGGATGATAAAAGCTATCCTTATCTTAAAATAACTGCTCAGGAGGACTACCCGCGGGTCTTTATGACTAGAACGGTGAAAAAGGATGGAGCTAAGTACTTCGGGCCCTATACCGACGTTCGGGCCGTAAATAAGACTTTAAAACTAATCCAAGATCTCTTTCCTTTACGGGACTGCAAAAAGAAGATTACTAAAGAAAGCCGGGAGGATAGGCCCTGCCTGAACTACCATATTGAGAACTGTTTAGGGCCTTGTGTCAAGAGTTTGAATTTAGAGCAGTATCGACAGTTGATCGAGGAAATTATTCTTTTCTTAGAAGGACAACATAATGATTTAATTAAGCAGTTAAAGCAGCGGATGAAAGCTAAAGCTAAAGAGCGAGATTTTGAAGAAGCAGCTGAGTTGCGTGATCAGATAGAAGCTATTAAAAAGTTAACAGAGCAACAAAAGGTTGTTTCCCCTGACTTTGCTAATCAGGATATTATTGCTACGGCCGTTAAGGAGGACTTAGCCTGCGTAGAGGTTTTGATAATTAGAAACGGTAGACTGATGGGAGAAGAGGACTTTATTATGGAAGGGACTTCTACTGCTGAGTTGGCGGAAACGCTAACGGCTTTTTTGAAGCAGTATTATATGAATGCCGATTATATTCCGCAGGAGGTAGTAGTAGAACAAGAGATAAAAGAACAAGAGGTAATTGAAGACTGGTTGAATGAAAAGCGAGGTTCTAGAGTCTATCTGCGTATTCCTCAACGCGGAGTCAAGCGTCAATTGGTAAATATGGCTCAGCGTAATGCTAAGTATAACTTGAAGGACTATTTACTTAAGTCTGACTATCAGCAGCGGAAGCCGATTAAGGCTGTGCAGGAGTTGCGAACTTACTTAGATTTGGATAAAGTGCCGCTGAGAATCGAAGGCTTCGATGTTTCCAATACTCAAGGTAGTCAGGCAGTAGCTTCTTTGGTGGTTTTTGAGAACGGTACGGCTAAAAAGAGTGATTACCGACGTTTTAAGATTAAGACGGTGTCGGGCCCGGATGATTACGCCATGCTACAGGAGGTAGTGCAACGGAGATACTCTCGTTTATTAGCTGAAGATGAGGACTTTCCGGACTTGATTTTGATAGATGGAGGTAAGGGTCAGTTAAATGCAGTTAGGAAGATATTAAGGAAACTAGGTAAAGCAGAACAGACGGTGATTAGTTTAGCTAAGCGAGAGGAAGAGGTCTTTATTCCTGGGGAGAAAGAGCCTTTAGTTTTACCCAAAAATTCCGAAGCGCTTTATCTGTTACAGCGGGTTAGAGATGAGGCTCATCGTTTTGCGCTTAACTACCATCGGCGTCTTCGTTCGCGGCGGGTGACGCAGTCTATGTTAGATGATATTCCGGGAATTGGTCAAAAAAGACGCGAAGCTTTGTTACAACATTTCGGCTCTCTGGATAAGATCAGAAAGGCTGGTTTAGAGGAATTGAGTGAGGTGACAGGGATTAGTGATAAGCTAGCTACTGCTGTTTATAATTATTTGCAGGAACATACTAGGCCGTGATTTAGATAGTTAATAGTTAAATTCAAGTTCTAAGAGTAAAACATTATTGTTCTATTGTTTCATTCCCGATATATAGCTATTATCGGGAGCCTGAGCTAGTTGATATGTTTCAACCACTTGCCGTTCAGTCGGCGTCCTGCCTTCTTCACTCTCGAGAATAGCCCTCCCGGCATCCTTGCCTCCGGGCTATTCTCAGAGTCGCTCTTTGAAACATATCAACTTGTAGGTTAAGATAGTTATTTCGTTATCAGCACAGCCAAACAGGTGTTTCTAAGCGATATTAAAAATTATTTGTCAATACTTCTTAACGAATCGGAGCTAAAATAAGAGCTATTTTAGCTAATTTTTCTAATTAAAATTAGCTTGCTCTTATTTTAGTGGAGATGAGTTCTAGAAGCATCAAATAATTTTTTCTATGTGTGACGCGAAGCTAACCATTACTTTGGAAACATCTGTTTGGCCTTCCACACCAACGAGACAATATACCAATATTCTAATAGCTAAACTATGCTTTTGAACTTATTTCTTAATATTTAGTCAGAACTTAGTCAGATTTTAGTCACCCCAAGAGTACTTCCTCAGTAAGCAAAAACCAGCTTACTTCAGGGCGCTGTGTCCAATAGCTTTTAATCTTTTGAACTTATCTATCCTCTGTCCTCTATCATTTGAACAAAACATTATACCAATATTACTTAAAAGGAGAAGCAACTTATGAACTCGAACTTTCTGACCATCTATAACGGTGCAGTAATTACTAGAAGAGAAGTAATTAAAAAAGGCTTTGTAAAAGTGAAAGCGGGAAAAATAGTTGAAGTAGGCAGCGGTACTTATCGAAAGGCTGATTTAGAAAGAGCAATAGATGCTAAGGGAAATTATATAGTCCCCGGCTTTATTGACCTTCATACTCATGGCGGTGGAGGAGCTTCGGTGATGGAGGCTGAAGCTCAGGCTTTGGATAAAATGGCTGAGTATAAGTTTAGTCAGGGAGTAACTGGATTTTTAGCTACTACTTTGACGGCTAGTCCAGAGAAGTTGAAAGAAACCTGTCAGACAGTGGCTGATTATATGAAAAGTTCAACAGCTAAAGCTAATTTATGGGGAGTTCATTTGGAAGGGCCCTATCTTAACTACCAACAACGCGGAGCTCACTGCCAAGTTCATTTGCGAACACCTGACCTAGAGGAGTTTAAAGCTTGGCAGCAAATATTAGGTGCTAAGCTGAAACTTTTAACTTTAGCTCCTGAATTGGAAGGAGCGGCAGAGTTAATTAAGCATGCTCAAGAAGCAGGAGTAGTGGTGGCGGCTGGACATACAGCAGCTAGCTATAGGGAACTGCAGCAGGCAATAGATTGGGGAGTAAGTCAGGGTACTCATCTTTTTAACGGAATGGCTGGCTTTCATCATCGGCAGCCGGGCCCGGCGGGAGCCTGTCTAAATACTCCGGGAGTAAGTGTAGAGTTGATAGTTGATGGTCAACATCTGCATTGGGGAGCTGTGGATTTGGTATTAAAAGCAAAGGATTTGGAAAAGATTATTTTAGTTACGGACTCTATTTCAGCTACTGGCTTAGGGGATGGAAATTATAATTTAGGTGATCTAGAGGTGCAGGTAAAATCAGGAGTAGCTCGCTTACAGTCTGGTGCTTTAGCCGGAAGCCTTTTGACTCTGAGGGAGGCGTTGAGGAATATAGTTGCTATGACAAAACTTAACTTAGTTGAAGCGGTTAAGCTAGTTACTTTGAATCCGGCTCGTAGTTTGGGGATAGCGAGTCAAAAGGGGAGCTTGAGTAAAGGTAAGGATGCTGATTTAGTAATTTTTGATCAAGACTTTGATATTAAGCTAACCCTTTTAGAAGGAAGAGTGGTCTATAATAGTCTGTTTTAAAAAGGAACTGCCTTGGAACTTGTTGAATATAGTACAGTAAAGACGATAATTTAAGGAGAGGATTTGTTATGTATCCTGGTAAAAAGCTACGTCGTTCGCGTGATGATAAAAAGATTGCTGGTATCTGTGGAGGCTTAGCTGAATATTTTGGAATTGATTCTACTATAGTTCGTTTATTCTGGGGGCTGATGGTGATTAGTTTAGGTACGGGAGTACTAGTTTATATTTTGGCTTGGATTATTATGCCCAAAGAAGAGTAGGCCCCATCAATTAGAGGGGCTTACTCTTGAAGTTTAAGGCTATATTCTGCGGTTTTCTTCTACCTGAGCGTCTAACATTTCATCATCGATAGTACTGAAATCATCCTCCATACTAATTAAGCCTTCTTCTTTTAAAATTTCCGTAACTTCAGCCCAGCTATCTCTTTTATCTTCAGGTAGATTGAGGATAAAGTCGTTTATTTCTTCAATAGGGACTTCGTTTCTTACTTTCATCCCGCCGAATTTCATATGCTGTTCTATCTGTTTAAAGATTTTGATTCCTCCTTTTGATAGTAGTATTCTGATTCAACTGAAAATTTATTAAGGTCACAATAAGTTCATATTAGCAGGTCTGGTTAAAGTTAATTAATTATGTTATAATAAAAGAAAAATAGAAACTTCTACATAATTGATAGTTTGGATAAATTAGACTAAGGGGTTGAATATTGATGAATAAAAGACTGGTGGTGTTTTGCTTAGTTTTAAGTTGCTTGTTGTTAACATCTGTTGGTTGGGCTAATGAGCAGCAGGAAAATGAGGAAGAAATTATAATTGATGTGGAAGATTATCGCTTAGAGGAAGAAGGTGCTTCGGAAAGGGAAGAGTTGGATTTAGATGAACTAGATTTTGATGTAGATGAATTTAAAAGTAATGTTGATTTGCGTTTTAATATGGGCCCGCAGTTTGCTCTGTTAAAGCTAGATCTTAGCGATCTAAATACCGAATTAGCTGAAAATGACGTTGATTATAAAGCTGTAGGTGAGGATTTATTTTTATCAGGTTTTGGGTTGATAGCTGGCAGTAGAAAGGGGAGCCGCTTTGCTTATCATAGACTGAGTGGTGAAGAGGTCTCTACTGGTGATGATGGGGCCAGAGTTAATTTAGAAGTAGGTTATAGTGGGTTTTTATATGAAAAAGCCTTCTATACTACTGAAAATAATGATTTGGCCTGGGGAGTTTTGTTAGGTAAAGGAGATGCTACTTTGATGAAAATTCCTGAAAAAGGGGCTGAAAAAATTGGCTATTATACTAAATCTTTTTTGGCATTTCAACCAGGGATTAATTTTCATCGTCAAATTAGTAGCTTAGTAGGTTTTGATTTATCTTTAGGCTACTTAATTACTCATAGCTCTGGTTGGGAGACGGCAGGCTATAGTCAAAGCGTAGCAATAGATGATTTTAGAGCTCCAGTTTTTAGTCTGCGTTTTAGTTTTGGATTTTAATAAGATGCATTAAAATAATAGCTAGGGGGAGAAGATGATGAGTTCCTATAGTAAGGAACGAGAGGAATTAATTAATAGATTAAAAAGGATTGAAGGACAGATTAGAGGAATTCAAAGGATGGTTGATGAAGATAAGTACTGTGTTGAGGTTTTGACTCAAATTGCTGCGGCGCGAGCAGCTTTAAATAAGGTAGGGATGTCTATTTTGGCTGATCATACTCATGGTTGTGTACGAGAAGCCGTAGCTCAGGAGGAAGACGGTGATGAGATTATTGATGAGTTAATGGAAGTTATTTTTAAATTTACAGATTAAAATTTCGAGATAAATGTTTCGAGGAGGGGAACTATGAAAGAGTACGCTAAAGTGCTAGATCTTGAGGGAGAAGAAGCAGTACTTGAGGTTAGACGTCATGCTAGCTGTGATGACTGTGGAGGCTGCTTAGAAACTGGAAGTAAAAAAGATTTAAGGGTTAGGGCCCGCAATCCTATCGGAGCTAAGCCGGGACAGATGGTAAAGGTTGAAATTGCTGATCAAAAGATGATGGGAGCAGTATTTATGGTTTATTTAGTGCCTTTACTAGGCTTTTTTATCGGTTATTTTGTAGGCAGTAGTTTAAGTACTAGCCTAGCTTGGGGAGATGCAGAATTAGTAGGGGCTGGGGTAGGGATTGCCTTTTTAATGGCTTCCTTTATTTTAGCTAGAGAGTATGGAAAGCGCGGTAAAGAAGAAGGTAAGCACCAGCCAGTTATTAAGAGAGTAGTGGATGTTACCTTTGCCGATATTGAAAAAGCGAATAAAAAGGGAGGCTTCAAAAATGAGTAAAGAGGAGCTTAAAGTAACAGGAATGTCTTGTGGACACTGTAAAGGAGCTGTAGAAGAAGCGGTAAGTGCTTTATCAGGAGTAGAAGCAGTGGAGGTTGATTTAGATTCTGAACTGGTAAAGGTTGATTTTGAAGCAGCGACGGTGGGGTTAGCAGAAATTGAGCAAGCGATTGAAGAAGCCGGGCCCTATCAAGTAGAATAAAGAGTTAGCAATAGGCTATTTTCCTAGGAAAATAGCCTATTGCTATATAATTCCTTTTTAACAAGGAGATTAAATCTTGACTGTAGAAGTAGAATAAATACCAGTGATAAAAAGTTAACCATTACTCTGGAAGTTTGGAGGTATATAAATGACAGATTATAAACTATTGGCTATAGATATAGATGATACCCTTTTATCCGATGAACTGGTCTTAACTAGCGAAATAAAGCAGACTATACAGGCGGCTATTACTCAGGGAGTAGAAGTTACTTTAGCTACTGGTCGAATGTACTCTTCGGCCCTTCCTTATGCTCAACAGCTAGAGTTGCAGGCTCCTATTATCACTTATAATGGTGCTTTAGTTAAAAGCCCCGTTTCTAAAGAGGTTTTTAAGCATCAGCCTATTTCTTTAGAGCTGGCTCAGCAAGTAGCTACCTTGGCTGCAAGTGAAGACTGGCATTTGAATATATATCAGGACGATCAACTATATGTAAATAAGATGGGAGTTGAAGTTAAGGAGTATGAGCAGATTGCCGGAATCAAAGCTACCTTAATTGAGGGAGCATTGGCGGACTTTTTGACTACAGCTCCTACTAAACTGTTGGTTTTAGCTAAGGATTTTGAAGAGGCTAGACAGATTAACTTGAAGTTACAAGAAGTATTTGCTGAGCGGTTAAGTGTTACCAAGTCTAAGGATAGATTTGTGGAGATTATGCAAGCAGGCGTTTCTAAGGGAGTGGCTTTGTTGGATTTAGCTCGTGATTTAGGGATTGACTATAAAGAAGTGATAGCTATTGGTGATAGTTTAAACGATTTGGAAATGATTAAAGAGGCAGGTTTGGGGGTAGCTGTAGCCAATGCTAACCCAGAATTGAAAGAAGAAGCTGATTATATTACTGCCTCTAATGAGGAAAATGGTGTGGCTGAAGTGATTAAAAAGTTTATACTTAGATAGACTGTAATAGGAGGTTTAAAATGAAAGAACTGCTTAGAAAGTTGCCTAAAGTAGAGCTACATCTTCATCTGGATGGCTCTTTGAGGGCCAAGACGGTAAAGGAACTGGCTGCTGAACAGGGAATAGAACTGCCTGCTGAGATGATAGAGGATTTGAAAAGTCATTTACAGGTTAATAGCAACTGGAGTAGTAGCTTAGAAGAGTATTTGCAGAAATTTGAGCTACCGGTAAAGATAATGCAGAGTAAAAAGGCTATCAGCAGAGTAGCCTATGAATTAGTAGAGGATGTGGCTAGTGAAAATGTTAGGTATTTGGAGTTAAGATTTGCTCCTTTATTGTTGACTGCAGAGCTGAGTAAAGAAGAGGTAGTGGAAACAGTATTAGCTGCTTTGCAGCGGGCAGAGGAGGACTATGGTGTTCAGTCTAGAGTTATTCTTTGTTGTATGCGTAATCAGGACCCGGCTCAAAGTACTAAAGTTGCTCAGTTAGCTTTGGACTACTTAACAGAAGGAGTAGTAGCTTTAGATTTGGCTGGTGATGAGGCTAACTTTCCGCCCGAGGAACACGAGCAGGCTTTCTGTCTAGCTAAGGGTGGTGGTTTGCATAGAACTGTTCATGCAGGCGAGGCTGCTGGAGTTGAAAGTGTCAGAAAGGCTATTGATTTTTTGCAGGCGCAAAGAATTGGGCACGGAATTAGGGCTGGCGAAGATGAGGAAACTTTAGAGATTATTAAGGAAAAGGAGATTGCTTTGGAAGTTTGTCCTAGCAGCAATGTACATACCGGAGTAGTTGATAGTTTAGGCGAGCACCCGATTAAGGAGTACTATCAAGAGGGAGTTCCAGTGACGGTTAATACCGATAATAGAACTGTTTCTAATACAACTTTAACCGAGGAGTATTTAAAGTTACAGCAAAGGCTGGACTTTAGTTTAGCCGATATTAAGGAGTTGATTTTAAATGGGGTTAAAGCAGCCTTTATTTCCAAGGAGGAACAAGAAGAGCTGCTGGAGGAGTTCAAAGCAGAGTTTGCTGCTTTAGATTAAGTTAATTCTAGGGAGTGTGAATGGAAGTTGTTTATTAGTAATAAATTATATAGTGATTATCTATTAGATTTTGTAGAGGTAGCTGAATTTTATGAATATAATCCTTATTCTCAGGAATCCTTTAAAAAAAGGAGCCATTATTTAAATAGCAATTATAACCAGTCTAGAGAGAAGTTATGTTCTGCTTTAGCGGACTATAATGCTCAGCTGGATGCTGGGGTCAAGACTTTAGAAAATATTGAATTACTAAGAAAAGCAGAGACGCAAGCGGTAGTTACTGGTCAGCAGGCGGGAGTTTTGACGGGCCCGCTTTATACAGTCTATAAGGCTATAACTGCTATTTTATTGGCCCGCAGAGCTACTGAAATTACTGGTCAGCCGACGGTGCCTATCTTTTGGGTAGCCAGTGAGGACCATGACTATCAAGAGGTTAATCATTTACAGCTGCTCAATAACGATAATCAACTTAGGAAGTTGGAGTTAGCTGGGCAGCCGAAGAGTGAGTCTATTTCGGTAGGTCACTTTAAGGTAGAAGAGCAGCTTGAAGAGTTAATAGATCAATTAGTGGCTGAGACTTATGCTACGGAGTTCAGAGCAGATATTGTGGCTGCCCTAAAGGAGATGGCAGCAGAGTCTAGCACCTTAGCTGATTTTTTTGCTAGCACGATGCTTTATCTTTTTGCAGATTACGGATTGGTTATTTTTGATCCATTGTTAGCGGAAGTTAGAGAGTTGAGTACTGAGATCTACCGTCGGCTGATTAATTCTCAGTCAGCGCTGGTTGAAAGCTTGACTGCTACTAATCAAGCTTTATTAGCGCAGGGTTATTCGCTACAGGTGGATAAGGAAGCTGAAAACACCCAGCTTTTTATCTATATTGAGGGAGAAAGAAATGCATTGCTGAAAGATGGTGAGGGCTTTGCTACTCGCAATCGCCGTTTTGAAGCTAGTCGCCAGGAGCTGTTGGCTTTGATTGAAGAGGAGCCTAGTCGTTTCAGTCCTAATGTCTTGGCTCGGCCGCTGGTGCAGGAGTATTTACTACCTACTCTGGCCTATGTGGGCGGGCCCGGAGAAATAGCTTATCATGCTCAACTGAAGAGCTTATATAGTGAGCTTAATTTGGAGATGCCGCTATTATATCCGCGCCAGAGCATTACTATTGTGGAGTCTAGAATTGCTGATTATCTAGATAAGTATGATTTAGGAAAAGAGGTTATCTTAGCCAATAATTTAAAACAAGCATTAGAGAAAGAATTAGCTGCTCGAGATGAATTGAATATTCCACGTACCTTTGAACAGATTAAAAAAAGATTTAGCAAGGAGTACGATCAGGTAATTCCAAAACTCAAAAAAATAGATCAAAACTTGGAAAAGCTAGGAGAGCAGAACTTAGAGAGAATCTTAGCTGAAGTTGATTATTTGGAGGAAAAGGCTAAACAGTTTCATAAACGAAATAGTGAAGTTTTAGTGAGACAGTTTAAGAAGTTGCAGCGAAACTTACTCCCCCAAGATAAGTTACAGGAACGAGTTTTGAATATCTTTCCCTATTTATTTAAGTATAGTCGGAGCTTGATTAATGAATTAGTAAACTATTTTGATTTAGATATTCTTGAACATAGACTGTTTTTTTACGAAGGTGTTGATAGCAATGAAGATTGATTTATTAGCCTTTGGTGCTCATCCCGATGATGTAGAGATTGGAGCTGGGGGAGTTTTAATTAATCATGCTCAAGCAGGCCATAAGACAGCAGTTGTTGATCTAACTGCCGGAGAGATGGGTAGTAATGGAACCGCTGAAATTAGGAGTCAAGAGGCTCAAGCAGCGGCTGAAATTATGGAGCTAGAGTTTAGAGACTGTTTGGGGTTGCCTGATAGCAGATTAAGAGTTAAGGAAGAGTATGTGGAAGCAGTGGTGGAAGTGATTAGGAGTTATCGGCCGCAGGTGGTATTAGCTCCCTACTGGAGGGATCGTCATCCTGATCATGAACAAGCTAGTCGTTTAGTCACTGAAGCTTGCCACAAAGCTGGTTTGAAAAACTTTCCTGGTAGGGGTGCTCCTTATCGTCCCCAAGCACTAGTTTATTATTTTCTCTCAGAGATAGAGGAAGTTGACTTTGCAATAGATATTTCTGAGCAGTATCAACAAAAAATGGAGGCTTTATTTGCTCATAGTTCGCAGTTTAATTATAGTCCGAAAGAGGATTTTAAAACAGTATTAAACGATTCCAGTTTTATTAATCAATTAGAGTCTAGATTTAGATATTTAGGTTCTTTAATTAAGTCGAAATATGCCGAAGGATTTAAGTATAAGCAGATGCTAGAGTTAAAGGATTTATTGAGCTTAGAGGGTGGTGTTTAAAATGAAGATTGGGATAGTTTGTTATCCTTCTTATGGAGGTAGCGGAGTGGTAGCTACTGAGTTGGGCAAGCAGTTAGCCCAGCGGGGGCACGAGATTCATTTTATTAGCTATGAACAACCTTTTAGATTAGACCAATACTATGAAAACTTATATTTCCATGAAGTAGATATTCCTTCTTATCCACTCTTTAAGTATCTACCCTATTCTTTGGCCTTAACTAATAAGATTGTGGAGTTAATTGCTCAGGAGGGGCTAGAGATAATTCACGCCCATTATGCTATTCCTCATTCTTTAGCAGCTTTTTTAGCTAGTACAATTAAAGAGCAAAGCAGGGTTAAGGTAGTTACAACTTTACATGGAACTGATATTACCTTAGTAGGTAAGAATAGTTCCTTTGAAAAAATTACTAAGTTTAGCATTGAGGCTAGCGATGGGATTACTACTGTTTCGGAGAGTTTAAAGCAGAATACTATTGAGACTTTTGGCATAGCTCCTTCGCGGATCGAAGCTATTTATAACTTTATAGATACTAAAGAATACTGTCGCGGTACAGCTGAACAAAAGTTTAGCTGGAATCGAGGAAAGGAAAAAAATATTATCCATATTTCCAACTTTCGAGAGGTGAAGAATATTCCCGATGTAATTGAGATCTTTGCTCAGATCAATCGGGAGGTTAAGAGTAATCTGCTTTTAGTAGGTGATGGGCCACAGCGACATAAAGCTAAGGGGTTGGTAAATAAGTTAGGTTTAGAGGAGCGAGTTTACTTTTTGGGTAAACAGGATAATGTGATTTCCTTACTTTCCAGCGCAGATTTATTCTTACTACCTTCGGCTAAAGAAAGTTTTGGGTTAGTAGCTGTAGAGGCTATGGCCTGTCGAGTGCCGGTGATTGCTAGTCGGACTGGAGGGCTGCCGGAAGTGGTTAAGGATGGGGTGACCGGCTTTTTAGCTCCGCCGGGAGCAATAGCAGAAATGGCGAGTTATGGGATAGAGCTATTGCAGAATCAGGAGTTGCAGAGTGAAACTGCTCAAAATGCTCGTCATTGGGTAGTTAGGAAGTTTAATGCGGAGCAGATTGTTACTCAGTATGAGAATTATTATCGGAAGTTAGTTAATAATTAATCTATTATGCTAGTTGAAACTATGTTAATGCATTGCTTAGTGTATAGTGTAGAGTTGAAGTTCAAAGTCAAATTCAAAAGCAATTTGACGCTGACTAAGTTCTGACAAAAATCTGACTAAAGCGTATAAGATTAAATAATAAACAAATTAAATATTTTAGGTTCTTAATGTACTAATATTTTAGTCTGAACTTAGTCGGACTTTAGTCTGCGTCTAATAGAATTTGAACTTTATTTCTTGAACTTATGCTTTTATCTATTCTCTATTTTCTATCATTTATCTTTTGAACTTAATATTAAGTTTAATTAAGGAGTTTGTTAATTAATTATTAACTATAGAAAGGGGTGTTATTAAAATGAGTATCTATCGACATCAAAATAAAAGAACTCTAGAAGAATTAGCTGAAGAGATTCAGATTAAAGAAGAAAGAATTAGAAACTTTTTAGTGGAAGAGCAGTTAGATGGGGTTATCATTGGTAAGAACTATAACTTTGCTTGGTTGACTGCGGGAGGTAATAATAAACTAACTAACAATCAAGAAACTGGAGCAGCAGAGATATTAATCACTAAAGGTGATAAGTATATTTTGACTAATAATTTAGAAGAACAGCGTTTGCGCGAAGAAGAGGTCTTTAATCAGGAGTTTACTTTTCTCAAGCGGAAGTGGCATGAACATAGAACAGTGGATAATTTAACTTCAGGTCTAAAGCTCGGCTCTGATTTACCTTCTAAAGGAGTAAGGTATGTGGGCCCAGAGTTAGCTGAACTACGCTACTCTTTAACTGAGTCTGAACTGGCTAAATATAAGGATATTGGCCAAAAGGTGGGCCAAATAATGACAGCTACCTGTCAGCAGTTGGAACCGGGGATTAGTGAGCATGAAGTAGCTGGTTTGCTAGCTAAGGAGCTGTGGAGCGTGGGAATTACTCCTGTTTCTTTGCTTGTGGCTGCTGATGAGCGGATTACTAAGTATGGGCATCCCCAGCCTACTGATAAGAGAGCTAATAATAGAGTTATAATTAGCCTTGCTGCTCAGTGTGAGGGTTTGATAGTTAGTTTAACCCGCTTAGTTTCCTTTGGTAGTCTGCCTTATCAGTTGGTGGAGCGCTTTGATGATCTTTTTGAATTGGAAAAACTCTATTTAGCTGGTACTGAGGTGGAAAGAGAGGTAGCAGAGCTGTTTAAGGAAGTGGTTGCTAAGTATAAGGAGCTAGGCTATGATGATGAATGGGAGCTTAGTGATCACGGTGGGGCCCTAGGTTATACAGTTAGAGACTACTTGGTAACTGCTGCTAGCGATAAAAAGATAGCGGAAAATCAACCTGTGGCTTGGTCTCCTGCTTTACCAGGCTTAAAACTGGAAGACACAGTGGTGGCTACTGCTGAGGGCCCGGAGTTAATTACTATGGATTCGGAATGGCCACACCGGAGTTATGTTATTGAAGGGCGTAAGTTGATACGGCCTGAAGCGATGATCCTTTAGCATAATTTTCTTTAGGTTGGGATAAAATATAAGGTGTGTTTTTTAAAAATACTTAGGAGGGATTTCAAATGGCAATCAAGTTTGGAACTGATGGTTGGAGAGCAGTGATGGCCGATGATTTTACTTTTGCTAACTTGGAGATAGTAGTACAGGCAATAGTTAATTACTTAGAGGATCACGATAAGACCGATAATGGAATCTTTATCGGTTATGATAATCGCTTTTTAGCAGAGGAGTTTGCGGAAGTAGCGGCTAAGGTTTTAATTGGTAATGGGATTGAAGTAATGGTGGCTGAGACACCGCTGCCGACTCCAGTGACAGCCTTTGCAATTCAGGATCAGAACCTGGATGGTGCTTTGATGTTAACGGCTAGTCATAATCCACCTACTTATAATGGAATTAAGTTTATTCCAGAGTATGCGGGCCCGGCTATGCCTGAGATTACTGATCAGATTGAAGAAGAGGTAGCTAAGGTGCAACAGAATGATAATATTAAGCGCTGTAGCTATCAGGAAGCAGAAGAAAAGATGCAAAAGTTCAATCCTAAACCGGCTTATTTGGAACATTTAAATGAAATAATTGATCTATCAGCGGCTAAGGATAAAAAACTAAAGGTTTTAGCAGACCCAATGTATGGGGCGGGAATCGGTTATTTAAGTGAGATTTTGGAGCCTTTGGGAATTGAGATAGAGGAAATGCATAATCAGCGTGATCCTTTCTTTGGGGGGAGAATGCCTGAACCTATGGCTTCCCATCTACCGGAATTGATAGATAGAGTGAAGAAAGAAGACTTTAATTTAGGCTTAGCTTTGGATGGTGATGCTGACCGCTTTGGGATTATTACTGAAAAGGGAGAGTACCTAGTACCGAATCAGATTCTCTTCTTATTGTTAGATCACCTATTGGAGGAGCGAGGTTTAAGCGGCGATGTAGTTCGTACGGTAGCTACTACTCATATGCTGGATAAGATGGCTCAAGAAAAAGGCTTTGAGGTCTATGAAACTCCGGTTGGTTTTAAGTATATCGGTAATGCTATGCTGGAAAAGGATATTATTATCGGTGGCGAAGAGAGTGGAGGCTTGAGTATCAAAGGTCATATTCCAGAAAAGGATGGACTTTTAGCCTGTTGTTTAATCATTGAGATGGTCTTAAGTAAAGGTAAGCAGCTTTCGCAGATTTTGAAAGAGGTTGAAAATAAGTACGGTAAGCTGCTTAGCGAGAGATTGGATTTGGAGTGTAGGCCTGAGGAAAAGGCAGAGGTAGTGGATAAAATTGAAAACTTTGCTGGGGAAGAGATAGCTGGGCAGAAGATTGTCAAGAGAATAGATAAGGACGGCATGAAGTTGGTTTTAGAGGACGGTAGCTGGTGTTTGATGCGTCCTTCAGGGACTGAGCCAGTAATTAGGATTTATGTGGAGACCTCCGATCGTAAATTGATGGAAAGGATTCAAAATGATGTACGGGCTGAGCTAGATATTTAATTTTAGAATCCTCTATCCTCTGGATAGGGGATTTAAGATTTAATGAAGGTGAAAAGGAGGATACTTCAAGGTTAATCCTGAATAATATACTCAGGAAAGGAGTCTACAAATGAAAACTGCCCAAAGATTATTAGCTATAGATGTAGGTGCTGGAACTCAAGATATTTTGCTTTATGAAGCCGGTCAGCCTATTGAAAACTGTGTTAAGTTAGTTTTACCTTCCCCAACGGTGATTAAGGCGGCAGAGATTAAAGAGGCTACAGAACAAGGTCAGGATCTCTTTATCAGTGGTCGACTGATGGGGGGAGGAGCCAATAAAAAGGCTATTCAAAAGCATTTGGAGGCTGGCTATCAAGTCTATGCTCAAGCTAATGCAGCTAAGACTATCAAGGATAATTTGGAGCTGGTAAGAGAGCTAGGGGTTGAGATAGTGGAAGAGCCTCCGGCGGGTGATTATCGAGAGGTTAGCTTTGGCGATGTAGATTTAGAACTATTAGCAGACTCTTTGGCTGGTTTTGGAGTTGAACTGCCGGATGAATATGCTTTAGCTGTTCAGGATCACGGTGAAAACTTAGGCGGAAGTGATCGCCAGTTTAGATTTGAGCATTGGCAGAGTTTTGTAGAAGGTGGAGGAGAGCTGGCAGAACTCAGTTATTTGGAGATCCCTGATTATCTGACTAGGATGAAAGCCGCACAGAGTTTAGCTCCGGGGGCCCTATTGATGGATACTGGAGCGGCAGCTATTCGCGGTGCCTTGTGTGATCCACAAGTAGCAGCTCAACAAGAGCAGGGAGTAGTGGTAGTTAATATCGGTAATTTACATACTTTAGGTATTTTGGTTAAAGGAAATCGAGTGCGAGGACTTTTTGAACATCATACTTCTTTGATGACTAGCGAGAAATTAGTTGACTATATTAATCGGCTACAGAGCAAGGAGTTAAGTAATCAGGAGGTCTATGCTGACCGAGGCCATGGAGCCTATATAGATCCTGAACTAACTGAGCAGGACTTTGGGTTGGTGGCTGTAACCGGGCCCAATCGACATTTGGCAGCCGAACTAGGTTACTACTTAGCTGTTCCGTGCGGAGATATGATGCTTTCGGGCTGCTTTGGTCTGGTAGCTGCTGCTAAAGAGCAAGGACTAATCAGTAGCTGATGGAGATTATTTTTAAAGTGTATAAATGAGGTGAGCTAGTGTGGAAATGGACTTAGATAGTGGAATTTATAATTTAATTATCTATTTGGACAAGGCTAAAGAGCTACAGATAGGTAGCTTAGGGGAGTTTCATTTTCAGTCTGGATACTATATCTATACCGGTACAGCCCAGCGAGCTTTGCGGGCCCGGATAGCCCGCCATAAAAGTAAAGATAAGAAGTTACACTGGCATATAGACTATCTGTTGCAAGTAGCTGAAGTAGTAAAGGTTTTAGTTTGGCCCGGTGATAAAAAGGCTGAGTGTCGTTTACATAAGCAGCTGGCTATTCAAGAAGAGCTAGCAGTTCCAGTATTAGGTTTTGGAGCTAGTGACTGTAACTGTAAAAGCCATTTATTATACTCAGCTCAGTTACCGAAAATAGATCAGGATTATTATATTCAGATGATAAATGATAAAGGATAGAGGTGACGCGGAGCTAGTGCCAGTAGTGATAGATAAAGTTCAAATTTAGCTATAAGTCGTGAGCTGTGATTCATGAGCTTAATTCAAGAGCATAAAAATAAGACCTAAAAATCATAAAAATCCCTTGATATTAGGGGTTTGAACTTGGTTTTGATTTGGGTTTATGGTTTTGAACTAGCTCACGGCTCATAGCTCAAGACTCATAACTGTTGCACGCAGTGCAACAATCTATCTATAAAAGAGCAAATCAACTAGAAAAATGTGTATTAAGTTAACGCAGGTGAGTGTGTTATATAACTTTATATAGAAAGGAAGATAGTAATGGCGGATCAGGAAGGAGAACTGCAGAGCTTAGCAGAGGTAAAACAGCTATCTGTGTCAGCAGACAGACTGTTGTACTCTGCTAATCACGATGAGATTAAACGTGGTTTAACCACTGACGTTTACTTTATTAAGACTAGGGAGGTTTTAAAGGAGTTAGACTTAGGTCAGCAACAGGTAACGGCAGAGGTTTTTGCTAGTAGAGCAGGAGTTTTAGCAGGAGTTGAAGAAGCTCTTAATCTATTAGCCGATAAGGAGGTTAAGGTTTGGGGTTTAGCTGAAGGAAGTAATATGGAACAGAAAGAGGTAGTTTTGAGAATTGAAGGCAGTTATAATGACTTTGGAATCTTTGAAACTTCTATTTTAGGAACCTTAGCTAGTTCCAGCGGTTGGGCTACGGCAGCAGCAGAGTGCAAGGAGGCAGCTGGTGAGATACCGGTACTCTGCTTTGGAGCTCGTCATATTCATCCAGCAGTAGCTCCAGTAATGGAAAAGGCCGCAGTTATAGGTGGAGCAGCTGGAGCTAGTTGTATTTTGGGGGCTAAATTAGCTGGTCAGGAACCTTCGGGAACAGTACCCCATGCCTTAATTCTGTTAGCAGGCGATACTTTAAAGGTAGCTCAAACTTATCATGAGATAATGCCAACGGAAGAGCCACGGATTATCTTAGTTGATACTTTTAAGGACGAGGCTGAAGAAACTTTGCGTTTAGCAGCGGAATTAGAGGAGAGTTTAGATGGAGTACGGTTAGATACTCCTTCGGAAAGAGGAGGCGTAACTCCTGCTTTAGTTAAGGAGGTTAGAGCTAGGCTGGATCAGGCTGGCTATGAAGAGGTAAACCTCTTTATTTCCGGGGGAATTACTCCTGAAAGAATTAGTAACTTGAAAGAGTTAGGAGTGAGCGGTTTTGGAGTAGGAAGCTATATTTCTACTGCTGAGTCTATTAATATGACTATGGATATTAAGGAGATAGGGGGAAAGCCAGTAGCTAAACGAGGTAGAATTCCAGGTATTACTAAAAATGAGCGATTGAAACGATTAATCTAGTGCAAGGAGGGCCCGAATTGGGTGATTATGTAGTTGGAGTTGATTTAGGTGGGACTAAGATATTGACTGCTGTGGCAGATTTAGAGGGTAATATCTTAGCTAACAGTAGGTTAGCTACTAAGGCTGAAGAGGGACAGCAGGCAGTGATAGCTAGAATAATTGAAAGTATAGAAGATGTTTTAGCTCAAACTGAGCTGAATAAAAAGGTTATAGCTGGAGTAGGAGTAGGCTGTCCTGGTCCTTTGAATGCTGAAGAAGGGATTGTCTATCATGCTCCTAATTTAGACTGGCAACAGGTCCCAATCAAAGATATATTAGCAGATAAATTAGCTTTACCAGTCTGGATTGAGAACGATGCTAATGCAGCAGCTTTAGGTGAGAAGTGGTTTGGAGCAGGTCAAGAGGTAGATAACTTAATTTATATTACCGTCAGTACCGGAATTGGAGGCGGGATTATTATTAATCGCCAGCTTTATAGTGGAGCTAATTACAGTGCCGGAGAAATAGGCCATATGACTATCAATCCTCAAGCGGCTATTCAGTGTAATTGCGGTAATTTAGGTTGTTGGGAGACCTTAGCATCAGGTACTGCCTTAGCTCGTTTAGGCCAGGAGGCAGTAAGAGCCGGCAGAGATACTTTAATTGCTCAGTCAACGGCAGAGATAGAGGATATTGATGGACAAGTAGTAACTGAGGCTGCCGCTGCTGGAGACCAGGTAGCTCAAGAGTTAGTAAAGGAAGTAACGAATTATTTAGGAATTGGCATAGCTAATTTAATTAATATCTTAAATCCTGAGTTGATAATTTTGGGTGGAGGAGTTATCGAAGCTGGCGATATGATTGTAGAACCGATTAAGGAAACAGTCAGTTGGCGTGCTTTAGAGGATTCGGCAGCAGCAGTGGAGATTTTAGTTTCGGAGTTAAAAGAGGAAATAGGAGTTGTAGGAGCAGTAGCTAAGGCTTTAGTAGAGTTGGATATTTTAAAGTAGGGTAGTTAGTAACAAGAATTATTTTATATGAATTGGAAGATAGATTTATTCTGGGGAGGATAAGTAGTGTCTAAAGTAGATTTAAATAGCGATCTAGGGGAGAGCTTTGGTAACTATATTTTGGGTTTAGATAAAGAAATAATGGCTTATATTACTTCTGCTAATATTGCCTGCGGAGCCCACGCTGGAGATCCCTTGGTAATGCAGAAAACAGTACAGCAGGCCGTAGAAAACGGGGTTGCTGTGGGGGCCCACCCTGGTTTTTTTGATTTAATGGGCTTTGGACGGCGAGTTATAGAGGTAACGGCGCAGGAGGTTAAAAGTTATGTTAAATATCAGTTAGGAGCTTTGCAAGCCTTTGCTAAAGGAGCCGGAAGCAAAGTGGAACATGTTAAGCCTCACGGAGCTTTGTATAATATGGCTACTGACAATCCAGAAATAGCTATGGCTATTGCTGAAGGTATTTTTGAGGTGGATCGAGAAATTATACTAGTAGGCTTAGCTAATAGTGAATTAATTACTGCTGGTCAAAAACAGGGTTTACAGGTAGCTAATGAGGTTTTTGCCGATAGAGCTTATAATGAAGATGGTACTTTAGTTCCTAGAGAAGAAGATGGAGCAGTAATTCATGATTCAGAAGTAGCTATAGCTAGAGTAGTGAAGATGATTAAAGAAGCTAAGGTGGAGGCTATAACTGGTGAGGAAATTGCGATTCAAGCAGATACAGTCTGTGTGCATGGTGATAATCCGCAGGCGGTGGAGTTTGTCGAGGAGATTCGAGCTGCCTTGTTAGCTGAAGGGGTGGAGATTGCTCCTTTAAGAGAGATAAAGGACAATTAATAGTTTACAGTTAATAATTAATAGTTAATAACTGAAGTTTAAAAGATTAAAAGCTATTGTCGGGCACTATACATTATTGTTATAAAGTTCAAAAGATTAAAACCTATTGGACACAGACTAAAATCTGACCAAGTTCTGACTAGACCTTAAAACATAAAATCAAAAACTTAGAACCATATTAAAATCAAGCTTAAATTAAGTTTTAGGTTTTATTCGTGTCAATTAGTGCTCATTAGTGGTTTCAACAGGTTTTAAGGTTTTATGTTTTAGTCAGATTTTGTCAGAACTTAGTCAGCGTCTAATTGTCTTTGAACTTTATTTCTTGATCTTAATCTATCCTCTATCATTTATCATCTATCCTCTGAAACATTAGAACGATATTGTTTCGTTCTTAAAACTTAACTATAAACTATAAACCGTTAACTACAGCGAAGCAATAAGTTGTTCATTATTCATTGTTAATTATTAATTGCTAATTACAGAGTTGGGAAAAGGAGTGAGCAGGACATAATGAAAGAACATATTTTAGCTATTAATCTCGGTTCAACCTCCACTGAATTAGCTATTTATAAAGGGGCTGAAGAGCTTTGGCAGGAGCAAATAAGCCATTCTACAGCAGAGTTAGCGAAGTTTGACCGAGTCAATGAACAGCTTCCCTGGCGACAGGAGCTGATAATAGATAGTTTGGTAGCAGCTGAAGTGGAAATAAAAGAGTTAGCAGCTATTGCAGCTCGGGGAGGAGCAGGGTTGGATGCATTGCCGGGCGGAGTCTATAGTATTGATGAAGTAATGGTTGCTGACTTAAAAGCTGCTAAAAATGCTGAACATGCTTCTAATCTAGCTGGGATTATTGCTTTTGAACTCAGCCAAGAGTATAAAATCCCTAGTTTTGTGGTAGATCCGATTACAGTAGATGAGTTTCCGCTGGTAGCGAGACTATCAGGTTGGTCTAAACTACCTCGTCGCTGTCAGTCGCATGCTCTTAATTTGAAGGCTATTTCTAGAAATGTGGCTGAGGACTTAAATAGAGAGTTAACAGAGCTGAGGTTGATTGGAGTTCATTTAGGTGGTGGCTTTTCTATTGCTCCCATCAAAGAAGGAAGGATAATCGATGTCAATAATGCTAATCAGCAAGGGCCCTATTCACCAGAAAGAGCAGGTGGGCTACCAGTGATGCAGTTAGTGGACTATATCTATGCAGAAGAGCCCACTAAAGAGGAGCTGCAAAAAGAGCTGATAGTTCAGGGAGGCTTAGCTTCCTACTTAGGTACTAATAGTGGCGAAGAGATAGAAGAGCGCATCAAGGATGGTGATGCTCAGGCTGAATTAGTTTATCAGGGAATGATCTATCAGTTAGCAAAAGAAATTGGTGCCATGGCTACCGTGTTAAAAGGAGAGGTCGATGCTATTTTTTTAACAGGAGGTTTGGCTAACTCTGATTATTTAGTGCAGGAGATTATAGCCAGAGTGGGGTATATTGCTCCGGTGCGACTTTATCCCGGAGCCGAAGAAATGAAGCATTTAGCTCAGGGAGTGGGAAGAGTTTTAACTAAAGTAGAGTCAGCTAAGGACTATGATAGAGCCAGAAAGAGCTTTAATCAGCGCTTAGCTGAGTATGAGCAATGGGATATACAGTGGAGGTGAAGGACTTGTTTAGCGATTTCGATGAACTATTGAATGCAGCTAAAAAAGCAGCAGTTAAGAGATTAGTAGTAGCCGCGGCCGGCGAAAAAGAGGTATTGAAGGCAGTAAAGCTGGCTATTGAGGAAGGTTTAGTAGAGGCTACTTTAGTAGGAGCAGTAGCTGAAATTAAGGCTCAGGCTGCTGAGGTAGGATTGGACTTAAGCGAAGTAGAGTTAGTGAGCAGTCAAAGTCAGGCTGCTGCCTCCAAACGGGCCGTAAAGTTAGTTAGTGAGGGCTCGGGAGATATCTTAATGAAAGGTTTAGTGGATACTTCGCTGTTGATGAAAGAGGTACTTAATGAAGAGTATGGCCTGCGTCAGGAGCAGTTAATCAGTCATATTGCTATGGTAGAAGCTGAATCTCTAGGTCGCTTGGTTTTTATTAGCGATGGGGGAATGAATCTCAAACCCGAGCTGAAAGAAAAGCAGCAGATTATTCAGAATGCCGTAGATGTTACTGCTAAGTTAGGCTGGGATGAGCCTAAAGTGGCTGTTTTAGCAGCAGTGGAGAAGGTGAATCCCCAAATGCCGGAGACTGTAGAGGCAGCTGCTTTGGCTAAGATGGCCCAGCGGGGACAGATTACTGGTGCTTTAGTGGAGGGCCCTTTGGCTATCGATATTGCTCTTTCAAAGGAAGCAGCTAAAATGAAAGGGGTTGAGGGTCAGGTAGCTGGTCAGGCAGATATACTGATAGTGCCAGAGATTGTAGCCGGTAATATCTTAGGCAAGAGTACTATTTACTTTGCTGAAGCTAGAATTGCTGCCTTGATTGGCGGCACTACTCAACCAGTAGTATTGACTTCTCGAGCCAATACTGCTCAGATTAAGTTGATTTCTATAGCAGCTACTGTACTAATGAGTGAATAAATTTCAAGGAGGGATAAGATGGATTTGATTAATGGTGTGGTAGGAAAAGAATATCTTTTACTAGGTAATGAAGCAGTTGTGCGGGGAGCTTTGGAAGCAGGAATGGATATAGCTACTCAGTATCCGGGCACTCCTTCTTCAGAAATTGGAGATACTTTATGGAAAATCAAGGAAGACTGTGACTTTTATTATGAGTATTCAACTAATGAAAAGGTGTCCTTGGAGGTAGCAGCAGCAGCCGCCTCAGCGGGGGCCCGTTCACTAGCAGCTATGAAACACGTAGGTTTGAATGTTGCTTCCGATTCCTTCATGAGTACAGCTTATACAGGAGTGCGAGGAGCAATGGTGATTGTAGTAGCCGATGACCCTTCAATGCACTCTTCACAAAATGAACAGGATACGCGAATTTACTCTCGTTTAGCAGATATGCCAATGTTGGAGCCAGCTACTCCCAATGAGGCTAAAGAGATGACCAAGGAGGCTTTTGAACTATCTGAGGAGTTAGGAATGCCGGTGATTTTGAGATTAACTACTCGAATTAGTCATACGCGGGGCCCGGTTTCTTTTGGAGAGATAAAGGTACCGGAGGGTAAAAAGGAGTTTATTTCTAATCCGACTAAGTTCGTTCCTACTCCGGGTAATGCTTATCATTTGCATCGGGAGTTAAAAGAAAGGATTGCTCAAGCTAAAAAGTTAAGCAATAGTAGTGAGTTAAATCGAGTTGAGTCCGCTAAAGGCAGGGTGGGGATCATTTCCAGCAGTGTAGCGGCAGCCTATGCTCGAGAGGTGAAGGAAGAGTTTGAGCAAGAGGTATCTTTACTGACTCTAGCCTTTAGTTATCCGCTACCGGATGACTTAATTAAGGACTTTGTAAGCGACTTGGATAAGGTGTTGATTGTGGAAGAGTTAGAACCTGTTATGGAAAAAGAGATTCGCTCTTTACTATACGGAACGGGGATTGAAGTGGAGGTTTTTGGTAAGTTAAGCGCTCATCTGCCTGAACTTTATGAGTATACACCTAAGCTGGTTAGAGAAGCTTTAGCTGAAGTTCTAGGAGTTGAGCTTGAGGACTCAGCCTTATCAACAGCAGAAAGCGAGGTAGAAATACCGCCTCGACCGCCGGTAATGTGTGCTGGTTGTCCGCATCGGCATTCTTACTATGCTGTGGTTAAGGCAGCTCATGCCTGTACTAAAGGTGAGCCCGACCCTGTTTATACCGGTGATATCGGTTGTTATACCTTGGGAGCAGCGCCTCCGTTTATGGCTATTGACTATTTATTATCTATGGGTTCTAGCATTGGTACTACGGGAGGTTTTGCTGAAGCTACTGAGCAAAAGGTAATTAGCTTCATTGGTGATTCTACCTTCTTCCACGGTGGACTGCCGGCTTTAGTTAATGTGATTCATAATCAGCACGATATAACCTTAGTAATTCTCGATAATAGTACTACAGCTATGACCGGACATCAGCCTCATCCGGGTGCAGTTAAGGATGGCGAAGGAGCTTCCTTAAGAGAAGTTTCTATTGAAGATACTGTCCGGGGAATGGGAGTAGAGTTCTTGGAGGTAGTAGATCCTCAAAATATAGAGGAAACCGAAGAAATATTCAAAGAAGCAATAGAGTTTGAAGGAGTTTCAGTAGTAATTTCCCGAGCTCCATGTATCTTAGTTGAGAATCGCTTTAAAATGGAACGGGGCGAAGAGATTGTTAAGTGTAAAATTAAAGAAGAAGACTGTGTAGAGTGTGATGTTTGCGTACAGAAATATGCCTGTCCAGCCTTTTATCGGGGCCCAGATGGTTTAGCTATAGACCAAGCTTTATGTAATGGCTGTGGAGCTTGTCAACAGGTCTGTCCCTTAATAGATCTCTTTGGAGAAGGCGCAATTGAAGAGGAGGGAGGCGCATAATGGAGACAACTAATATAGTAATTACCGGTGTTGGTGGTCAAGGAATAATCTTAGTTTCCCATATCTTAGCCGATGCTGCTAAAGCTAGTGATCTATCGGTTTATGTAGGAGAGGTGCACGGCATGGCTCAACGAGGAGGAGTAGTACACACCTACGTGCGCATTGGAGATATTTACTCTTCCTTAGTTCCCGAAGGTGAAGCAGATATTGTGCTGAGTCTGGAGATGGGAGAGGCTTATAGAGCTAGAAACTATCTAAATTCTGAGTCTTGGGTAATTACCAATCAACGACGAATTATTCCGCTCAGTGTAGTTAAAGGAGAGGCTGACTATCCGGAAGCAGAAGAGATTGAGAAAGCTTTAGATGGATTAGGTGAGCGAACTTTAAGTGTTGATGCTACTAAGCTAGCTCGAGAAAGCGGTAGTGAGATTGCTGAAAATGTAGTTATGCTAGGAATAATGGTAGCTACAGGAGCTCTGCCTATTGAGGAAGAAACAATTAAGGAAGCTATTGTAGATCGAGTAAAGGAAGAATGGAAAGAGGTTAATCTAAAGGCCTTTGCAGCTGGTTTGCAGAAAGGTCAAGACTTAATAGCAGAGTTAGAGCTTTAAAAGGTTCATGATACTTTCTTTTTCAAATTCGAGATTTACAGTTTAAAATAAAGAGGATTATTATAAATGCCAGCAAGGAGAATTTGAGTTCTTTTTGCTGGCATTTATAGTTTAGTTATCATTGTTAATGAAGTAGTCTAAGATAGATGTTATAATTTAATTAGAATTGGACTATCAAACTTTGAGGAGGGATTACTTTGAAAAAACAATGGCTTTTTTTAGCTTTATGCTTAGTTTTATTTACTTCAATTTTAGTTGTAGGCTATGCCAAAGAAGACATATCAATTGCTGCTAAAGATGAGGTAGAATTAGAATTTGAAGTTATTGAAAAGCTTCCTGAAGACTTAAAGAAGGCTATTGGATTTGTAGGTGAGTTAAGGGGATTTGGAGTTATTCGTAGTACAGATAATGAATCTATAATCTATATAGGTGTTGGAGAAAAGCCTACTGGAGGCTACGGAATAGAGGTGGAGTCAGTAAAAGAGGTAGATGGACTTACTAAAATTAAGGTAGTAGAAACTTCACCTGCTGCAGATCAATTAGTTACTCAAGCAATAACTTATCCTAGAGTAGTTATTAAGGTTAAGGATATTACAGATGATATTCAAGTTATTAATGAACAAGGAGAGGTCTTTGAAGATATTAATGATGAAACTAAGGAAGCAGAGTATATAGATAGCAAGACAGGTAAATGAAAATAAGGGGAAAATTGTTCTGATAAGTCATTGGCTTTTGAAGATAATTAGATTAAAGATAGTGGAAATTATTTAGAGAGCATATTTCTTTTTTAAAAGAAATATGCTCTCTAAAAGTTATTAGGAATTATTTTAAATGGCAGAGGAATCTTTTTATATTTAAAGAGGTATTTAGAAATAAGTCTAGAAATAGATAATTAGTAATTATTATTATAAAATGTCGAAACTTATCATGTTTAAAGTGCTTAAGTAGTATAGATAGTTTGATCTAGGTCAAGTAAACGGCTAAGTCATTTAAGTATCGGGGATAATTGAACAAGTTAATTAGCAATAGGAGGTTGAAGAAATATGAAGGAAAAGGATGATCAAGCTTCCCAAACTATTCTGGCTGTAGATGATATAGCGGAAAATTTGGATGTAATTAAGGCTACTTTGACACCTAAGTATAGAGTGATAGCGGCTATTAATGGTCAGATGGCAGTAAAAATTGCTGAAAATAAAAAGCCAGATCTTATTTTATTAGATATTGTACTACCTAAAATGAATGGTTATGAGGTTTGTCAACAGCTCAAAGAAAATCCAGAGACTAGAGATATACCTATTATTTTTGTAACGGGAATGAACAGCACTTATGAGGAAACTAAAGGTCTGGAGTTAGGGGCTGTTGATTATATAGTTAAGCCTATCAATTCTCCTATCTTAGAGGCGCGAGTAAAAACTCATCTGGAACTATCTGAAACTAAACAAGAACTGAAAAAACATAGAAACTATCTGGAAGATCTTGTTCAGAAAAAAGTAAAGGAGATTTCAGAATCAAAAACAGCGACTATTTATGCTTTGGCCAAGCTGACAGAGTCTAGGGACAAGGGGACGGGAAAGCATTTGGAAAGGACACAAAGATACTGTCGTCTTTTGGCTAGTAAACTGCAAGAGCATGATAAATATCGATCGGTTATTGATTCAGAATATTGCGAAAATATCTATAAAGCCAGTCCTTTGCATGATATAGGTAAGGTTGGTATTTCTGATTCAATACTCTTAAAACCGGATAAATTGACTAAAGAAGAGTTTGAAATTATTAAAACTCATACTATAATTGGAGCTCAAACTTTAACCGAAGTAAAGGAAAAGTACACTGAAAATGTTTTTATTAATATGGGAATAGATATTGTTCGCTCCCATCACGAGAAATGGAATGGAAATGGCTATCCAGATGGTTTAGCTGGTGAGGAGATTCCTCTCTCGGCTAGGATAATGGCTATAGCTGATGTTTATGATGCTTTAAGGACTAAACGACCTTATAAGGACTCTTTTTCACATGAGAAAAGCTGTGAGATTATTATTCGAAATAAAGAAAAGCATTTTGATCCTCTTTTGGTGGAGGCTTTTATAGCCTTGCAAGAAAAGTTTAAGGCTATTAGTACTGAACTTAAAGATTAAAGGTGATTATTAATATTTTTGGGGTGAGCTTGATGAGCAGCGAGATCAAAAGTTTTATATATTTTTCATTACTGGCAGCTTTATTAACAATTTTTGCTCAAGTAAATTTTTTGTTCTTTCATACATTAGTAGAGGGTTGGGCCATCATTGTAGCAGTTAGTATCTTTATTATTGCTTTAAATACTCGAAAAGTTAATAATAATAACTATATAACTTTATTAGGTTTTGGTTACTTATGTATTGCTATTTTAACTTTCTTTCATACTTTTACTTATGAAGGAATTACCTTTATTATTGATGCGGGCCCTGATCCTGGTATTCAGTTTTGGATGGCGGCTCGTTTTTTAGAAACGCTTGTTTTATTTCCCTTGCCTTTTTTAATTAAAAGTGAGTTAAAGCAGCGACAGGTTAATTTAATTATTGGCGGTTATTTCTTTTTAACAGTACTGGCTATCTTAACAATCTTAGTTTATTCTATTTTTCCTACCTGTTTTGAAGAGGGAGTGGGTTTAACCTCTTTTAAAATTTATAGTGAATATGTGATCATAGCTTTATTGGGAATAACTATTTATAATTTATATCAAAGAAGAGATAATTACGAGAGAGATTTATTTGAAATGTTAGTTTATTCTCTGCTGGCTACGATTATTGCTGAACTATTCTTTACCTTTTATAAAGATGTTTATGGAGTTATTAATATTTTAGGTCATATTTTTTATTTACTTTCTTTTTATATTTTATATCGGATTATAGTGAAAAAAAGCTTACAGGAGCCGCAACGATTTCTTTATAATGATTTAAAAATGGCAAATTCTAATGTTAAAAAGATTAATCAATGCTTTTTATCCTTTACTTCTGATAATGACTATAATATTGAGCAAATAGTTGAAACTACTGGGAAGTTATTAAAGGCTGATTCTACTTTTTATAACCAAGTAACAGGTGATAAGTTTAAAGCTATTTCAAGCTGGAATGGCCCGGAGAATATCAAACAAGAGTATGAAATGGAAGATCATCCTGCTAATTATGTTATCAATAAAGATAGTAGAGAACCGGTGCTTATTACTAATATAGATCAAAATGAGCAGTTTTTAGCTTATCCTGGAATTAAAGAGTATGGTTTAAAGACTTATATTGGTTGTGTAGCTTATGTTAATAATCAGAAACATGGAGTATTAGCTGCCTTGTTTAAAAGAGATATAAAGCCTACTCAGCAATCTTTGGATATGTTAAGCACTTTAACTCGGGCTGTCGGAATTGAAATCCAAAGAAAAGAGACCCAAAAAGAACTATTTAAAGCTAAGCAGGAAGCAGAGGCAGCAAATAAAGCTAAATCTCAATTTTTGGCTAATATGAGTCATGAAATTCGAACTCCATTAAATGCTATTACTAGCTTGATTAATCTCTGTCTAAATACGGATCTTGATGATAAGCAACGTGATTATTTAACTAAGGCTAATGTTTCCAGCAAGTCTTTACTGCGGATTATTAATGATATATTAGATCTTTCCAAAGTCGAGGCTGATGAACTTGATATTGAAAGTGTTCCTTTTGAACTTGATAATGTCTTATATAATTTATGGACTTTAATTGCTAATAAAGCTCAGAAAAAGGGATTAGAGCTGCTTTTTTCGCGAAGCTTAGATATTCCGGATAACTTGATTGGTGATCCTTTGCGCTTAGAGCAGGTATTGACTAATTTAGTTAGTAATGCAGTTAAGTTTACTGAATTTGGCGAAGTTGTGCTCTATATTGAAGTTAAGGAGCGGAGTGAAGAGAGTATTATTTTGAAATTTACTGTGGTAGATACCGGTATCGGGATTAGTAAAGAGGATCAGCACTATCTTTTTGAGCCTTTTTTTCAAGCTGATTCATCTGCTACTAGAGAGTTTGGAGGGACGGGTTTAGGTCTAACTATTGCTAAAAGATTGGTAGAAATGATGAATGGTGAGATCTGGGTAGAGAGTGAAGTTGGCAAAGGAACTACTTTCTTTTTTACCGCCGAATTTACTTTGGTAGATAATGAAGTGCAGCAGTTACTTGTTCCGCCAGAATTATGTGGTCTGAGAGTTTTAGTAGTTGATGACAATGCTACGGCCCGAGAAATATTCAAGAATTATTTAGAGTCCTTTTCTTTTCAAGTAACTGTAGTGGAGTCGGGAGAGGCTGCTATTTCAAAGCTAGAAACAGCTGAGAAGCTTTTTGGATTATTGCTAGTGGACTGGAATATGCCTGGCTTGAATGGTTTAGAGGTAGCGCGGAGAGTTGTGAATAACAGTAAAATTATAGTTCCGCCGAAGATTATTTTAGTTTCGGCTTTTGCTCGCGAGGATGTTTTAGCTGAAGCAGGTGTTGAGTATTTGGATACTTTTTTGACTAAGCCAACTAGTCCTTCGCAGTTATTTGATTCGATTATGAATATTTTTGGCTATTCTTTTGCAGTTTCGGCTGCTTATCGTGAGCAGGAATTAGATTTAGAGGATCTTCGACCTATACAAGGAGCTCGTATTTTACTGGTTGAGGATAATTTGATTAATCAAGAGGTATGTTGTGAGCTACTAGAACAGCATCGTTTTAGAGTGGATGTAGCTAATAATGGCCAAGAAGCACTGGAAATGTTGGAACCGGGTCGTTATGACTGTGTATTGATGGATGTACAGATGCCGATAATGGATGGTTATGAGGCTACTCGTAAAATTCGAAGTGATGAGCGTTTTAAGCAATTACCTATTTTAGCTTTAACTGCTAATGCTATGGAGGAGCACAAACGTCAGAGCAGGGAAGCTGGCTTAAACGATCATATATCTAAACCTATAGATTTTGAGGAATTATTTGGTGTTTTACTTAAATGGATAGAGCCTGGAGAGCGCCAGTTGCCCCAAAAACTAGCTACTGAGGAAGAAACAAAAGAAGACTTTTCTAAATTAGCTGGCCTTAATACTCAAGCTGGTCTGGCTAGAATGAAAGGGAACACTAAAGCTTATAGAAAGCTATTAGTAAAGTTTCTAGTTAATCAGGCCGATACTGTAGAGAGAATTCGTCAAGCTTTTAATAAAGGTGACTATCAGACAGTAGAAAGATTAGCTCATGGCTTGAAAGGAGTAGCTGCTAATATTGGTGCTGTTGACTTGCAAGAAGCTACAGCTGATTTGGAGATAGCTGTGCAGGAAGAAACTGAGGAGATGGAAGAAAAGTTAGCGGTACTAGAAGAAGAATTGCAGCGGGTTATTACTGCTATCGAGTCTGCTAATTTACAAGTATCTAAACAAAAAACTAAGGAGAAAATAGATTCGAAAGATCTTTTGGATCTATTATATGAATTGAGGTCTTTAATAAAAGAGTATGATACTCAGGCGATAGAGCTTTTAGAAGATATTTTAACTAAAAGAATAGAGGAAGCAATAGAAGAATCCTTAGTTGAATTAGAAGAGAACTTATCAAAGTATGACTTTGAAAGAGCATTGGAGCAGATAAATGAATTAATTAAGAAAATGGAGGATTGAAATATGTAAATAATAGCTAAGGAAATAACGAAGATCATTTCACAAATTATTAATATCAATGAAATGAGGTGAGAAGATGGAAGTAAGAAATACTTACTATAAGAATAGAGCTGCTTTACAAGACTTTGTTGAAAGTAATCAGATTAATGATGATAAGCTGTTAGTTCAAGTCTTTATTGGAGTCTGTAAAGAAGATTATATACGCCGGGTAATAGCTGATCTTAAATTTTTATTACCTCAAGCGGTTATAATTGGTACGACAACTTCCGGAGAAATAATAAATGGAAAAAATAAAGAGGAAACTACAGTTTTATCATTTACTAGTTTTAAGAAAACTAGTTTAAGCTCAACTGCTATTCCCTATCAGGGAGAGGACTGTTTTGAGATCGGAAAGAGCTTAGGGAAAGAATTAATTTCAGCAGATACCAAAGCTATTATTTTATTTTCTGACTGGATGAATATTCAGGATGGTTTAGTTAAGGGAATAGCAGCTGTAGATGATCAGGTGATTATAGCTGGGGGTAGGGCTGCTGATAATTTTAGATATGAAGATAATTATATATTTTTAAATAAAAGAGTTTTAAGTTCCGGAGTGGTAGGTGTTTCTTTAAATAGTAAAGAGTTAAAGGTTTTTTCTGATTATAATCTAGGCTGGCAAAAAATAGGTAAGGAAATGGAAGTGACTAAGAGTGATCAAGGGAGGGTTTATACAATAGATGAGCAGCCGACATATGATATTTATGCTGAGTATTTAGGAGAGAAGATTGCTAGCGGTTTACCTCAGGTTACTGGGCCCGAGTTTCCTTTGCTTATTGATCAGGAGGATTTCTTTTTAGCTCGGGGAGCAGTTGCTAGAGCAGAGGATGGCTCAATAACCTTTGCTGGTAATGTTCCGGAGGGGGAAAAGGTATATTTAGGTTATGGCCATGTAGATACAATTCTTAGTAATAATGAACATTTAATTAAAAGCTTATCGACTCAGACATCTGCCCAAGCGATCTATGTTTATTCCTGTTCTGTAAGAAAGGATGTTTTACAGGAAAATTTAGATTTAGAATTAGAACCGCTAGAAAAGATTGCTCCGACGGCAGGTTTCTTTACTTATGGAGAGTTTTATAGTTCGGGGCGAGAAAATAAACTGCTTAATATTACTTTAACGGTACTTGCTTTATCGGAAAAGAGTGATGGGGAAGCAGAAGCTAAAAAAGAGTTGGAATTAGTAGAAAATGCTTTAGGTAATGAGCGTCAGGTGAGTACTATTAAAGCCTTGACTCACTTAGCAAATACTGTAACCGAAGAATTAGAGATAGCTAAGGAAAAAGCAGAAGCAGCAAACGAAGCTAAATCTCAATTTTTAGCTAATATGAGCCATGAAATTAGAACTCCGCTTAATGCTATTATTAGTTTAATCAATCTTTGTCTTAATACAGACCTTAATAGAAAACAGCGTGATTATTTAACTAAAGCTAATGTTTCCAGTAAATCTTTGCTACGTATTATTAATGATCTTTTAGACCTTTCTAAAATTGAAGTTGGTGGATTAGATGTTGAAGCTACTCCTTTTGAGTTGGATAATGTTTTGTATAACTTATGGACTTTGATTGCTAATAAGACCAGAGAAAAAGGCTTGGAGTTACTCTTTTTCAGGGACTTAGATATTCCTAACTCTTTAGTTGGTGATTCTTTACGCTTGGAGCAGATATTGACTAATTTAGTTAGCAATGCAGTAAAGTTTACCCAAGCTGGTGAAGTAGTGTTGTCTATTGAGGTTAGTGAGCGGAGTGAAGAGAGGATTGTTTTGGAATTTGCTGTGAAAGATACTGGTATTGGGATTAGCGAAGAGGATCAACGTTATCTTTTTAAGCCTTTTTCTCAAATTGATTTCTCCAATACTCGAAAAGTTGGCGGAACGGGTTTGGGACTAGCTATTTCTAAAGAATTGGTGGAGTTGATGAACGGTAAGATCTGGGTGGAGAGCAAGTTAGGCAAGGGGAGTACTTTCTTTTTTACTGCGGAGTTTGGTTTATTAGCAGAGGAGGTTCAGAAGTCACTTGTTGTTCCCTCCGATTTACAAGGGTTGCGAGTTCTAGTGGCTGATGATAATGCTACGGCCCGAGAGATATTTAAGAATTATTTGGAGTCCTTTTCTTTTCAAGTAACTGTAGTGGAGTCTGGCGAGGCGGCTATTTCAGAATTAGAAGCAGCCGAAGAGCTTTTTGGATTATTGCTAGTTGATTTGAATATGCCTGGTTTGAATGGCTTGGAGACGGCGCGCAAAGTTGTAACTAATAGTAAAATTGCAGTTCCACCCAAGATAATTTTGGTTTCAGCTTTTGCTTATGAGGAAATTTTAGCTGAACCAGGTGCTGAGTATTTGGATACTTTTTTGACTAAGCCTACTAGTCCTTCTTATTTATTTGACTCGATTATGAATATTTTTGGTTATTCTTCTCAAATTTCGGCTGTTTATCGTGAGCAGGAATTGGATTTGGAGGAGCTTAGATCTATACAGGGGGCCCGGATCTTGTTGGTTGAAGATAATATGATAAACCAACAGGTATGTTGTGAGCTATTGGTGCAGAATAACTTTATTGTAGATGCTGTTGATAATGGAGAAGAAGCGCTGGAGATGTTGGAGAATAGAGAGTATGACTGTGTGTTAATGGATGTGCAGATGCCGATGATGGATGGTTATGAAGCGACTCGTAGAATTAGGGAGGAGAAAGGTTTAGAAGAATTGCCTGTTTTGGCTCTAACGGCTAATGTTATGAAAGAACATAGACGTCAGACCAGAGAGGCGGGAATGAATGATCATATTTCTAAACCTATAGATATTGAGGAACTGTTTAGTACTTTACTCAAATGGATAGAGCCGGGAGAAAGAGAACTGCCAGCAGAGTTAAACTGTGATTGTGGTGAGCTAAAGGAAGCAGGGCAACTGCCAGAATTGAATGGTATTGATACTGAGGGTGGTCTTTTGAGAATGGGTGGTAATGTGGCTGCCTATAAAAAGTTACTAGTCAAGTTTTTAGATAATCAAGTTAGTACTACTGAAGAGCTTCGCCAGCTATTTAATAAAGGTGATTATCAAGGAGTTAAGAAGCTAACCCATAGCTTAAAAGGGGCAGCCGGCAATATTGGGGCTAATACTCTCTATGAAGCTATAGTTGATTTGGAGGCTGCTTTACAGGAAGAGGTTGGGGATATTTCAAAACTGTTAAGGAGAGTTGAAAAAGAATTACAGCTAGTCATTAATACCATTGAATCGGCTAATTTAGAAGAAGCTAGACAGAAGTCCTATGAAAAAATTGAATTAAAAGAGCTTTTAATTCAATTACGAAAGCTGAAATTATTGATAGAAGAGTATGATACAGAAGCAATAGATTTTTTGGAGGGGATTTTATCTAGGAGAGTAGAGGTAGAAATAGAGACACTCCTGCTTGATTTAGCAAAAAGCTTATCAAAATATGATTTTGAAAGCGCCTTGGAGCAGATAGCCCAGTTAATTAGGAAAGTGGAGGGTAGAGAAGTATGAGTAATAAAGGTGAGCAAAGGAAAGAAACTATTTTGGTAGTGGATGATATAGTTGAGAATTTAGAGGTAGTTAAAAGAGCTTTGACACCTAAATATAGAGTTAAGGCAGCTATCAGCGGCCAGTTAGCAGTAGAAATTGCTGTCAGTCAAAAACCGGACTTGATTTTGTTAGATATTTTAATGCCTGAAATGAGTGGTTATGAGGTCTGTCAACAGTTGAAGGCGAAGGCTATCACTAAGGATATACCTATTATCTTTTTGACGGGGATGGATAGTACTCATGAGGAAACTCAAGGTTTAAAAATGGGGGCTGTTGATTATATAGCTAAGCCTATTAATCCTCCAATTTTGAAGGCTCGCATAAAAACTCATTTGGAGTTATCCAAGACTAAAAAAAAGCTGTTACACCAAAAGCAGGAAATAGAGAATCTTTATCAAAAATTAAACAATGAAATAAATAAGGCAGCTCAAATTCACGAAAGAAACTTTTTAGCTGAGATACCTAACTGTGAAGGCTTATCCTTAGCAACTCATTTTCAGCCGGCCCAGCGTTTGGGAGGGGATTTTTATAACTTTATTAAGACAGGAGATAAACTAGTTATTTATCTTTCTGATGTTACCGGTCATAGCTTGGAGGGAGTTGTATTTAATGCTTTTGTTAAGGAGGCGGTTGACAGTTATGTGAGCATAAGGACTGGGGATATAGAGCCTGAAGGAATATTACGTCATGTTTATCAGCAATACTGTAAAAATAATTATCCAGACGACTATTTTGTTTGTATATTTCTAATGGTATTAGATTTGCAGAGCAATGAATTGAGTTATAGCGGAGCAGGCTTTCAAAACTTTCCACTGCTTTGTTTTGGTAATGGAGAGCGACTAACATTGAAGAGTTCAGGGCCGCCAATATCTTTAGCTATTTCACCAGAATTAATGGATTTTGAGGCTAAACAGATTACTTTAATGTCGGGCTCAACTTTACTATTTAGTACCGATGGTATTGTAGAGCAGGCAAATGGAAGTTTGAGGTATAAAAATAGACTTAAGGAAGCTTTTTATAATAACTGCCATCGTCCACCACGAAAAATTGTCCAGACTATAAATGAAGACTTTCAAAGTTTTAATAATGGCTGCCAGCAAGCCGATGATGATATCACCTATATTGTGTTGCAAGTAGATTAGAAGCAAGGTATGGAATGCCAAAGGCAATATTCGAAAGCATGCTCCCTGAAGGCTGTGGAGTATGTTTTTTTATTTATTGATTATAAATGAATTATAGAGGAAATTAGTTTTCTATAGATAAATATGTAATTAGAAGTTGTAAAATTTTTAAAATAAGTTTGAATTTTATTGCAGTTGAAGAATTAACTGATGTATAATAAAAGAGTAGCTTATTGATATTTAAGTGAATGAGACAGGCAATGAATTGACAATGAGGAGGGAGCTTCCATTACTAAATTAAAAGAGGAAACAGTGCTAATTGTCGATGATGAAGCTATAAATATAAAGATATTAGCGGAGATACTAAAGGATTGGGATTTAAAGATAGCTAAGGATGGAAAGACTGCTCTGTCAATTGCTAAAAATAATTCACCTGATATTATTTTATTGGATATTATGATGCCTGGGCTTGATGGATATGAGGTCTGTAAAAGGCTTAAGGGGTCATCTGCTACCCAAAATATACCTGTTATATTCATAACTGCTAAGGATAGCGAGGAGGATGAGGTTCATGGTTTAAAGCTAGGAGCTATTGATTATATTACTAAGCCTTTTAGTAGGGCCCTAGTTAAAACAAAGGTGAGGAACCATCTCCAGTACCAACAGACAAAAAAAGAACTGCAGGAAACAAAAAAGATGTTAAATAAGATACTGGATCTTTCCTCGGAAGGAATTCGCTATATTGATACAGATTATAATACTATAAAATCTAATGATAAATATGATGAATTAAATAGGCTTTATTTAAAAGGTCAGGATAAGGAGAATCTTAAAGATAGCGATTTTAAGTGTTACTATTCACTTTGTACTCGGAGTTGTGATTCGCAGGAATGTTCTTTAGTTCAAATCCTGAACGGCAAAGAGTTTATTCAGAATGATGTTCAACTTAGTTTAGCTGGGGAAGAAAGATACTTTATAGTTACTGTAGTTCCTTATAGAAATGACCAGGGAGAATTAAAGGGGATTTTACAGAGTTATAGAGATATTACGAAACGGAAAGAAAAAGAAATAGAGATTGAAAAGAAGAATTTAGAGTTAGCAAAGTTATACAATGATTTAGAAACAGAGTTTGAGAAAGGAATTGAATTACATCAGCAATTCTTACCAGATGAGCTACCTGCGGTTGAGGGTTTATCCTATGCTGCCTATTTTCAGCCAGCCGATAAACTGGGTGGTGACTTTTATAATGCAATCAAACTAGGAGAACAACTACTTGTTTATTTAGCTGATGTAAGTGGTCATGGGTTAGATGGTTCTATGTTAAATATATTTTTGCGAGAGACAATTAATAATTATTTGTTGTATGAACATGATGAAGATAGGATATTAAGTCCAGTTAAGATAATTAGTTACGTAGCAACTAGATATAATGAAGAAGACTTTCCAGGCGATTACTTTATCTGTCTCTTGTTGGGAGTTTTAGATATTAAAGAACAGGAGTTCATTTTTGCTAATGCAGGTATTCAGGTTCCGCCAATAATAATTAGTAAAGATGGTGAGCTTTCTTCTCTTTCTTGCTGTGGACTACCTATTTCTTCAGCGATTTATAAAGAGGTATATAGGGAATTGGGTATTTCGGACTGTCAACAAAAGGTGGACTTAACTGGAAATACGATCTTTTTAACTACTGATGGATTGATTGAGGAAGTAGTTGCCGAAGAGAGATACGGAGAAGAGAGTTTGAAAAGGGTTTTAGTTAGAAATCATGACCTTTCGCCGGAGCAAATTGTGGATAAGGTTAATCAAGACTTTAAAGAATTTACTGGTAGTTTAGTTGGTCAGGATGATATCACCTTTTTTGTTTTAAGAGATGAGGAGATAGAATGAAGCTAAACTTTAAAAGCGTTAAGGCTAAACTGGTTTTGGTCAGTATCATATTGATATTTGTTGTTTTAGGAGTTCTGAACACCTTTATTATTCCTACTATTAGTAGGAATATCTATGATGAAAAGAAGACTCAGGTTCAGGAGATGGTTAATGCTGCTTTGGGAGTGATGGACTACTATTATGAATTGGAGAGCAAAGGCGAATTGAGTAGAGTTGAAGCCCAACGGAGGGCTCGGGAAGTAATTGCAGGTTTAACTTATGGCCCGGATAATCAGGATTATTTTTGGATTCAGGACACCAAACCAGAAATGATAGTGCACCCTTTTCGACCTGATTTAGATGGCGAATATATTGGTGACTTTGAAGATCCAGAAGGCATACGCTTATTTACTGAAATGGCCGAAATAGTTGAAAATGAAGGAAGCGGTTTTGTAGAATATCAATGGCAGTATTACGATGTTGAAGATAGAATTGAGCCTAAAATATCTTATGTTGAACATTTTGAAGAATGGGGTTGGATTTTGGGTACTGGAGTTTATGTAAATGATGTTAAAGATGAAGTATTTAGTGTTATAGAAACGATTATTTTAATAACTGTGTTATTATTTGTTGGGGTAGGATTTGTAGTTTCTATTTTAGCTAATACCTTTACTGGACCGATAATTAAAGCAGATAAATTTGCTCAAGAGATTACTGCTGGTAATTTAGAAGTAGAAGATTTGCAGGTTAAGGGCAAAGATGAAATTTCTAGTTTAATTAAGTCTTTGAATAAAATGAAGAATAGATTAAAAGCTGATCTTAGAGAAAGGAAGGAGAAGGAAGAAGAGTTAGTAGCTGCTAAAGAGGAAGCTGAAGTAGCAAATAGAGCTAAAAGCCAGTTTTTGGCTAATATGAGCCATGAGATTAGAACCCCTATCAATGCTATAATAGGTTTAAGCCATATTGCTAAGTCTAAAAGTGAGAACCCAGAGCTACAAAAGTATATTAGTAAAATTCAACGATCTTCAGATGATTTATTGAAGATAATTAATGATATTTTAGACTATTCAAAGATTGAAGCAGGTAGTTTAGAACTAGAGGAAACTAACTTTTATATTCACGAGGTAATAAATAATGTGGTAGAGATGTTTACTTATCAGGCCCAAGAAAAAGGATTGGAGTTAAAGGCTGCCTTGGATCCTCAAGTTCCTGCTTATGTAGAGGGAGATCCCTTAAGGTTAAAGCAGGTACTTATTAATCTGACTAGTAATGCAATTAAGTTTACCGAAAGCGGAGAGGTTACTTTAATTGTTAATGTTGTAGCTATCAAAGAAAAAGAAGTGGAGATAATTTTTTCTGTTAAGGATACCGGGATAGGTATTGCTCCGGAAGAACAGCAGGATTTATTTCAGGAGTTTTCACAGGCTGACAGTTCTACCAGTAGAGAGTATGGTGGTACCGGCTTAGGACTTTCAATCAGTAAACGCTTAGTGGAATTGATGGATGGTCAGATTTGGGTAGAAAGTGAGCTAAATAAAGGCTCTACCTTTAGTTTTTCACTTTGTTTTGCTATTCAGGAGGATATAACGGCAGTAGAGTTTTTACTGGATAGAGAAGGATTAAAGGTATTGATAGTCGATGATGATCCTAGTTCGCAGGAAGTTCTTAAGGAGTTAATGACCTCCTTTAATTATGATTATCGAGTAGTAAGCTGTGGAGAAGAGGCTATTGAGGAACTTGAATTGGGAAATAAGCAAAGGAAGACTGAGCCTTATGATTTGGTATTACTTGATTATAAGCTGCCTAAAGTTGATGGTTTGGAAGTAGCTCAGTGGATTAAAAAGAGATTAGAATTAAAGAAAAGGCCGGCAATAATTATGGTTACGGCTTATGAAAATGATGCAGTGAAAGAAAAGGCAGAATCTCTTGGATTAGAAGGTTTTCTAGTCAAGCCTGTTAATCAATCTGTATTATTTAATGTTATTATTAAGGTTTTTGGCCAGCAAGAGCATCTTTTTTCTTTAACGGATCAACAGGGTCAAATAAGTGAGCTGCAGGAGCAAAGCTTAGCTGGCTTTTCTGTATTACTTGTTGAGGATAATTTGATTAATCAGGAAATTGCTAAGGAGCTAATGGAGGATGTTGGTTTGCAGGTTAGTGTAGTCGAGAATGGAGAGGAAGCAGTTGAAAAGGTGAAGGAAGAAGATTTTGATTTAATACTGATGGATGTACAGATGCCTGTAATGGATGGTTACGAGGCAACAAAAATAATTAGAGCTGATTCCAAAAATCAAGATATACCTATTATTGCTATAACAGCTCACGCTATGCTAGAAGATAAAGAACACTGTCTGGAAGTTGGGATGAATGATTATATCTCTAAACCTTTTATGCCTCAGGAATTTTTGCTTAAATTATCAAAGTGGATAAATGATGGTATTTCGTTTGAAAGTAAGGTTAGGGAAGTTGATATTGTTGATAATTTATCTAACTTAGATGTTGAAGCAGGATTAAAGAGAGTAAATGATAATCGCAATCTATATTTTAAGCTTTTAAATAGGTTTTTAGAAATGAATAAAGAATCGCTTGCCAAGATAAAGAAGGCATCTTTAGAGGGGGATCAGCAACTTATTAAGGAAGAGGCTCATAGCCTTAAAGGTACAGCTGCTAATATTGGAGCTAATCAAGTTGCTAAGTTATGCCAGCAGATACAAGAAGGAAAGTTTTCGGAACAGGCTATAGAAGAGTTGGAAGCGGAATTAGCCTTAGTGGAAAGCTATATTACTGATCTGCTTGAAGATTATAATGAGCAGGAAGAAGTAGGAGAGATCAGTAAGGGAGATGCTAAAAGATTTTATCAGCTGTTAGCTGATTTAGAGAATAAGTTAGAGGATAATAGCTTTGTTAGAGAAGAGTTTTTAGCAAGTATAGCTACGGAGCTACCTGAACAGGAAGAGGTTATTGAGCAGTTTGAACTATTGAAGGAGTCCTTGGATAACTTTGATTATCAAGCAGCTCTTTCTATTTTATCTAAGCTAAAGGATTTAAGCAGTTAAAATTAGGGAGGAAAATATGAATATTATTTTAGCAATTATAATACTTCTCTTATTTATAATTAGTTTAGTAGGAGTGGTGGTGCCTTTTATCCCCGATACTATTCCTTTATGGGTTGCCTTTTTTCTAAGTAGATTTTTTGAGCCACCTTTAGCTCTGCCGACTAGCTTTTGGCTGGCAATGTTAGTGATTACCTTGCTGGCCTTAAGTTCGGACTTTATTGTTAATAGTTTTTTTATTAAAAAAGAGGGTGGTACGAGATGGACGATCTTGGCTGGAAGTATAGGTTTATTAGCTGGGCCTTTAGTCATAGGTCCGATTGGCATTATAGTAGGGCCCTTTGTACTGGTTTTTGTAGTAAGCTTTTTGGGAGAAAAGGTTGGGGGAGATGTGGCTTGGAATAGGGCCCTAGGTACGGTAATGGCTTTTTTTAGTAGTAGTGTGATTAAGATTGGATTACAACTGATAATGATTAGCTGGTATCTCTATATTCTTCTTTTTTAGAGTAAGCAGAAGTAAAATAGAGGTCTATAAATTTTGATTAGGAGTTATAAAATGGGAAAAAAGAAAAATAAATTAATGGTGATATTTATAATTGCTTCCATACTACTAACTTTTTTAGTTTTAATAGTTTTTGCAAATAATAAGTCTTTATTTAATACTAGTTATTATTTATATTTAGGCTTATTTATTTTGCTAATAATTCAATTTTTTATTCTTGGTAACTTTCTTATCAAGTTATTTACTCAAATAGAGTCACTGTCTAAAGAGTTGCAGCAAAAAAATCTTTTGTTATCAAAGGTGGATAGGTTTAAGGATCAGTTTATTTCCAGTACTTCTCAGGAACTAAAATTACCTATCAATAATATCATTTCTGCTGCTGAATCTGTTATTCGCAAGGTATCTCCTTTTTTGCTAGAACAATCGAAAGAGGACTTAGCCTCAATAATCAAAACTGGAAAAGGCTTAACTTATATGTTGGATAACTTTGTGGATTATGTGGATATCAAGCAGGGAAATATTGATTTAAATCTGGAGCATTTAGAAGCTCATGAAATTATAAATTATATAATAGAGCTTTTCGAGCCTTTTGTGGCTGATAAAGAGATTGAATTTGAAAATAATATTGAGCCGAATGAGATTATGGTTATTGCTGATCAAAACCAATTAATTCAGATTTTTTATAATCTTTTAGGTAATGTATGTGAGTATATAGAAGAGGGAGTAATATTTTTTAAAGCTGAAAAAGTAGATGCTAAGGTTGAAATTAGCTTAGAAACTACAGCTGCTAATATTCTTTTTAAATATCAGGATTATAGAGCTGGATTAGAGCAGGAGGCAGAGTTTATATTAAATAAAAGTGATTTAAAGCAGAGTATAACTCAACAGTTAATTAGCTTCCAAGAGGGAGATTTGCAGATAAAAAAATTAGCTAATAAGTTATTAGTTATAGTAGTTACTTTGCCGGGCTCTGAATATAATGACTTCTATGAGTTAGAGGAAGCGAATACCCAGTTAGCTACGCTTAGTGAAATAAGTAAAAATGAAATTGATAGGGAAGGTGACTTATTGCCGCAGGGAAAGTATATTTTAATAGTTGGTGATCAAGTCAATAAGATTAACTCTTTAAAGAATATTTTGGCGCAGGAAAATTACTTTATCAAAACAGTTAAAGATAAAAAGCGGGCCCTAGAGGAGTTGAATAGCGAAGTAGCGCTGGTGATTCTAAATTTATTTGCTCTTGATGAATTTACTCTTGAACTTTGTCAAGAAATCCGGGAGCGTTTTAGGTTATTTGAACTACCTATACTGGTTATGGTTTCGCGGAGCAGTCCTCAGAATCTGATTAGTGGTTTTGAGGTGGGGATTAATGACTTTATTAAGGAGCCTTTTGAGATCAGCGAACTAAAAGCTAGAGTAAGAACTTTAATTACTTTAAAGGCCAAGGTTGAGGAAAGCATTGAGTGGGAGCAGGACTTTCTTAGGGCCCAGATTAAACCTCACTTTTTATATAATACCTTAGATACTATTGCTTTTTTGTGTGAACATAATTCTGAACGGGCCCGCGATTTAATTTTGGATTTGGCTAACTATTTACGTTATAGCTTTGATTTTGAAAGTTTAAATCGCCTGGTATCAATTGATAAAGAGCTGGAATTAGTTAATTTTTATCTAACTATTCAACAAGCTCGTTTTGGAGATAGAGTAAAAGTAAGGTATAAAGTAGAAGAAGGCTTATCCTTTGGGGTTCCTCCCTTGATTTTACAACCTTTAGTCGAAAATGCAGTTAAACATGGTGTTTTAAAGAGGAAAGAAGGGGGAAGTGTAGAAATTAATATAAGTAGAAGAGAGAAATTCTTTGTAATTAAAGTTATAGATGATGGAATAGGGATGACAGAAGAAGAGCTAGCTAATTTATTGACAACTGAGAGTAAGGGACGTCGGAAAATAGGATTAGAAAATATAAATAAGAGATTAAAGAAGCTTTATAATCAAGAGTTAAAGATAAATAGCAGTCTAAAGCAGGGAACTACTGTAGAGTTCAAAATACCTGAGGATAAGTTTAGACGAGAAGGGAGTTAAGCTGATGAAAGACTTTTTTGAAAGATTTAAATATATTATTATTGTAGTACTTTTTTTAAGTATAGTATTTATCTCCTACACCAATTATCGGAGTACTAAAGAGGTAATTAAAGATAAATATAGTCATCGTCAGCAACTAGTAGAAAAGAGTATTTTACAGACTATAAATCATATTAATGACTCCTATAAAATTGCTGAACAACAGTTAAATCAAGAAATGAAAGAGTATTCTCAAGTAATGAGAGATAAGTATAAGCGGAATCCAGAGGTTATGGATTGGGACTTGGAGAAGTTAAAAGAAAAGTTCGGTGATTACGATATTTATATTGTTGACAGTGATTTGAAGATAATTAAAACAACTTATCAAAAAGATCTTGGTCTTGATTTTTCAAAATATACTGGTTTTGCTCAGGTATTAAGAGAGCGCTTAGAAGGAGATTCATTTGTAGTTGATCGACTTGATTTATCAACCAAAGAGGGGGAAATAAAAAAATATAGTTATTTACCTACTCATGATAATAAGTATATATTAGAGTTAAGCATTGAAGTCCAAAAAAGATTTCCCGTCCTCCAAAATCTAGATATATTTGGTGATGCAACTGAGTTAACGGAAGAGTACGAAATGGTGGAGGAAATTTCATTTTTTAGTGTTGAGCCTATTGAAAAGGGGGTTGCTAAGTTAAGGAGCAGTAAAGGGTTAGATCCAGATGTTCCTGAACCTAAAGAAGAACTAGTAAGACGTTCTGTTCTAAGTAATGAAGTGCAAAGTACAGTTATTCAATCAGAAGGTACTAATTATATTCATAAATTTTTTCCAGCTTTAGTTTCTGGAGATGATGATCAGCAACAATGGAACTCTTATGTGGTTGGTATTACTTATAATGATCAGGTGATGTGGGATGAAATTAATGAACATCGTCGTTTATTTTTAATTAATGCTTTAATTATGATAGCAGTTTTTGTGATTTTTATTATAATGACAACTTATTTATTAAGGGAGTTTGAGCAACTGGCTTATCAGGACCAGTTAACAGGCTTAGCAAATCGAAAGTCATTTGCAGGAAAATTTGATAAACTAATAAAAACTGCTCAAAAGAAGAGAGAAAAATTAGCTATTTTATTTTTAGATGTTGATAAGTTCAAGGAAATAAATGATAACTTTGGCCATGGTACAGGGGATAAAATACTTAAGGAAATAGCTAATAGATTAAAAAGTAGCTTACGGAAACAGGATATTGTATCTAGACTGGGAGGAGATGAGTTTACTATAGCGGTTAGTGGAATTAATTCTCAAGAGGGAGCTATTAAGGTAGCAGATAGAGTTATGGAAGAGTTTAGAGAGCCCTTAACTGTAGGAGAAAGTAAGTTTTTTATTAGCATTAGTGTGGGAATTAGTATTTATCCTGATGATGGTAGGGAGTTAGAGGAACTTATTAAAAAGGCAGACTATGCTATGTATAAGGCTAAAAAAGAACAGCAGGATTATATTTTATATAATGGAAGTGGGGAGTAAGGAGGGGTTGCTTATGTTAGATACAGTGGTAGTTGATGATGAACCCCATGCTTTAGGGAGAATGAAGGAGTTTGTAATTCAAGCTAATGGATTGAAGTTAGTGGGGGATTACAGTAATCCTGATAACTGTTTAACTGAAATTAGAGAAAATAAAATAAGCCCTGAATTAGTATTTTTAGATATTGAAATGCCAGATTGTAATGGCCTAGAGTTAGCGGAAAGGATCTTGGAGATTGATGAGGGGATAGATATTGTTTTTATTACAGCTTATGATAGTTATGCGGTGGAAGCCTTTGAGTTAAATGCTCTTGATTATCTATTAAAGCCTATTACTGAAGAGCGTTTCCAAAAGACTATTTCTCGCTTGTCAGTCTCCCAAAAGACTGTTAATAATAAAGATTTTAGGTTAAATGTTTTTTCTTTAGGGCACTTTAGACTCTTTACGCAAGGGGAGGAAATAAGTCTAAACTGGCCAACTGCTAAAAGTAAGGAGCTTTTTTTATATTTATTATATCATCGGGGGAATTTTGTAAGCAGTGATAAGATTGTTGAAGCTTTATGGTCTAATAAGGATCCTGAGAAAGCAGTAGCTATTTTATATACTACAGTTTATAGTTTGCGAAAGCTGATTAAGAGCTTAGGATTTAAGGAGATTGTTTTCAGTAAGCGAGGCTACTATAAATTGAATATGGAGCATATTAAATGGGATGTACTTGAGTTTGAGAAGTTGGTAAATAAAATAAAAACAGATATTGAGGCTAATATCGAGCAAGTAAAAAAGTTAACTGAATTATATCAAGGCCAGTACTTACCGGAGCAAGCTTATAGCTGGCTTTATGCTTTGCGAGCTGAACTAGAAGAAAAGTTTAAAGATGTTCTTTTAAAGGTAGCTGATTATTATTTGGAAATAGAAGAGTATCAGTTAGCTATTAAGTTATTAGAACGGGTAATAAAAGAAACATTCTTGGTTGAGGCTGCTTATCAGAAGTTAATTAAGACCTATAAAGAGTTGGGTGAAGATACAAAGGCTAGACGTCAGTATCAGAGGTTAAAATCGAGATTACAAAAGGAGTTTGGTATTGAACCACAGATGGACTTTTAAATAGGGCCTGCGGTTACATTTAGTAGCTGCGGATTTTTTTATTTAAAAATTTTAGAACTTTAGGGTGTGCAAAGGTGATTTTTCAGATTACTTTTAGATTAATTTGTTATACTTATTATATTCAAGCTTTGAAATCACCATTAGTTACTTTATATAAATTGGGGGTGAGAAGTGAGATCATGTTGAATATAGTAGTAGTTGATGATGAGCTTCATTCTTCAGCGCGAATAAAAGAGTTTATAAGTCAGGTTGAAGAGTTAAATTTAGTGGGTACTTATAGCAATTATGATAATTGTTTGAGTGAAATTAAAGAAAATAAAATAAGTGCAGATGTAGTATTTTTAGATATTGAAATATTGGGTTATAGTGGATTAGAGTTAGCTGAGAGAATTTTAGAAGTTAATGAAGAAATAGATATTGTTTTTGTTACAGCTTATGATAGTTATGCTGTGGAAGCCTTTGAGTTAAATGCTCTTGATTATTTATTAAAGCCGCTTACTAAAAAGCGTTTTCAGAAGACTATTTCTCGTTTACTTGCTAGGTGATATTTATTTGAGAACAGGTGATATAAGTTAAAAGCTCTTTTTTTAGTATTTAAGTTGGTAATTTTTTAGATTATTTTTAGATTAACTTGCTATAATAATTAATAGCAGAATCAGGGGGGATGCTATTGTATTTGACTAAAATTAGTGATTTGGAAAGTGGTGATACTTTAGCTAAAAAAATATATACCTCTGATAACGAAGTGTTATTAGAGAAAGGCACTGAGTTAAATTCGCGTTATATTAAAAAACTAGAAAGCTTTGGAATTACTCATGTTTACATAGAAGATGAAAACTTAGTAGAAGTAGAAGATGTGGTTTGTGAAGAAGTAAAACAGGTAGCCGTTAGTACTGCTAAAGAATGTTTGCAGGGACTAGATTCGCTTACTATTGATAGAGAGGTTACTAATGATAAAAAGAAGAAAGGCCTGATTGATCCGCAAGAAATAACTGATTTAATCGAAGATATTATTGACAACATCTTCAATAAACCAGAGCTTTTTGTCAACTTGCGAGATGTAAGGAAATTAGATGATGAGTTATACTTTCATTTAACTAATGTAACTACTCTTTCGCTGATTGTTGGCAAAGTGCTAGGTTATGATAAAGAGAAACTGAAATCATTAGGAATTGGTGCTTTCTTACACGATATTGGTAAAGCAGCAGTAGAAGCTTCAATACTTAATAAAGCAGGTGAATTAACAGATGGGGAGTTTGCAGAAATTCAAAAGCATACTGTTTATGGTTATCAGATTTTAAAAGACATTGATCAAATTTCGGAAGCTTCAGCTTTAGTTGCTTATCAACATCATGAAAAGTGCGATGGCTCCGGTTATCCTCAAGGTTTGACTAAGGACCAGATAGGAGTTTTTTCTAGAATTGTTACTATTGCTGATATATTTGATGCAATGCAGAATAATAGAGTTTATAGAATTGGCTTGAAGACTAAAGAGATAATAGATTACTTGCTTTCTATGGCTTCTAAGCAGGAATTAGATGCTGAGATTGTTGATAAGTTTTTAGCTTATCTAGTTCCTTTTCCTGTTGGCTGTAAGGTGAGGTTAGGTAATGGATGTGAGGGAGTGGTGACTAAAATAAATAAAGATAATGTAAATCGCCCAGTTATTAAAGTTTTAAAGATTAATAAGCGAGAGTTAGAAGAGTACTTTGAAATTGATACAAGTGAAGAATTAACAGGCTATGAAATTGAAGAACTTCTTTAAATAACTTTTAAAAGATAGGAGTGGAGTTAATGAATGAACTAGCTAAGGTGATTAAAGTAGATAAAGACAAATGTTTAAACTGTCATTCTTGTATTTCTATTTGCCCTGTTAAGTTTTGTAATGATGGTAGCGGAGAGTATATTGCTATTAATCATAACATGTGTATTGGCTGTGGGGCATGTTTAGAGGAGTGTGATCATGGGGCGCGGATTTTAGTAGACGATTTTGAGGAGTTTTTAAGGGGAGTTGATAGGGGAGAAGCTATGGTAGCTATAGTAGCTCCGGCAGCGGCAGCTAATTTTCCCAATCAATATTTGAATTTAAATACTTGGCTTAAGTCCATGGGTGTAGAGGCTGTTTTTGATGTTTCTTTTGGAGCTGAACTTACTGTTAGAACCTATCTGGAGTATATTAAAAAGAATAATCCTCAGAATGTAATAGCTCAGCCCTGCCCGGCTTTAGTAAGTTATATAGAAATTTATCAGCCCGAGCTTTTAGACTATCTAGCACCTGCTGATAGTCCAATGATGCACGTGATGAAAATGATAAAGAGGTATTATTCTCAGTATAAAGATCATAAAATAGTAATTCTTTCTCCTTGTTTGGCTAAAAAACGGGAGTTTGAAGCTGTAGGAATTGGTGATTATAATGTTACCTATAAATCTTTAAATAAGCATTTTGAAGAGCAGGGGGTTAATTTAGCTGATTACTCGGAGAGCGACTTTGATAATCCTGAAGCTGAAAGGGCCGTACTCTTTTCCACCCCCGGAGGTTTGATGCGTACTGCAGCTCGAGAAAATCCAGATATCATCCATCATACCCGAAAAATAGAAGGGATTCATACTATTTATCATTACTTAGATAAGTTACCGGAAATGGTTGAACAAGGAGTAGCTCCTTTATTAGTGGACTGTCTCAATTGTGAGATGGGTTGTAATGGCGGGCCCGGCACTTTAAATCAGGATAAATCTCCCGATGAGATAGAATACTTGATTGAGGAAAGAAATCAAAAGATGCAAGAAAAATATAAAACTGTAGGTCCTTTAGCAGACTTGAGAAGAAAAAGATCTTTAGCTAAAGTAGTAAATAAATACTGGGAAGAAAGTTTATATGGGCGTAGTTATCAGAATCTTGCCGCTAATAATCAGCTATTAGAACCTAGCTTGGCAGAACGAGAAGAAATTTATCGGAGTATGGATAAGTATGATGAAGATGATTTTTATAATTGTTCTGCTTGTGGATATGGTAACTGCGAAGATATGGCCTTAGCAATTTATAATAACTTGAATTCAGCGGAAAACTGTCACTTTTACTTAGCGGAAGAGCTAGAAAAGGAGCTAAAAATAAATCAAGAGATGCGGGAAAAAAGAGAAGAAAATTTAGCGGATAGTTTTGTGGAATTAACAAAGGGGATCAAAGATATAGATATAGCTAATAATGAAATGGCTGAAGAAATGCTGGAAATCTCTACTAAGATAAATATAATGAATGAAGATATAGATACTTTAAAAGCTTTGATAAGTGATATTGAAGAGTTTACGGGTAAGTCGGATGAAATATTAACTAAGCTAGTAGATGGAGCTGAGCAGACTAATTTGCTAGCTCTGAATGCCAGTATAGAAGCTGCCAGAGCAGGACAGCACGGAAGAGGATTTGCAATTGTTGCTGAAAATATCAAAGGGTTATCTGATCAGTCCAATCAGGAAGCAGATAATATTGGAAATTTTCTGACTAAGATTGAAAATAAAGTAGAGGATATCAATTCCAGATCGACTGAAGTCACTGAAGAGTTTAAAACAGTAGCTAGTATTATTCAAAATGCATCAGCTTCCAGTGAGGAAATATCAGCTATGAATACGGAGCTAGTTAATAAAATAGAGGAGATTTCTGAGTAAACTACTGTTACTTAATTTAAATACTTAAGACGTCAGCTAATAAGCTGGCGTTTTAATTTTTAAATTTTTGACTTTTTATGGTATAATAAAGGGCAATATTTGTTTTAAAGATTTAAATAGAGTTGAGAAAAAATAGGGAGTGAAGAAGGTGGGAGAAGCAGAGCAGGTTTTGCAGGAGTATTTTGGATATGAGAATTTTAGACCGGGCCAGCAGGAGATTATTGATAATATATTAAGTGGCAATAATACTTTAGGAATTATGCCTACTGGTGGGGGGAAATCAGTCTGTTTTCAGATTCCAGCCGTCTGTTTAACGGGAGTAACTATTGTCTTTTCCCCTTTAATTTCCTTAATGAAGGATCAGGTTGACTCTTTAAAAGCAGTAGGAATTGAAAGTACTTTCATTAATAGCTCCTTAACTAAATCTGAGCTAAAGAAAAGGATTAATCAAGTTCGGACAGGCTATTATGATTTAATCTATATAGCTCCGGAGCGCTTAAGATCGAGGCGTTTTATTGAACTGCTCGATACTATAGAGGTCTCCTTGGTGGTAGTTGATGAAGCCCATTGTATCTCCCAGTGGGGCCATGATTTCAGACCGGCTTATTTATTAATTGCTGATTTTTTAGATAGATTAGCCAATAAACCTGTGCTTGCTGCTTTTACTGCTACAGCTACGGAGGATGTTAGAGAGGATATCAGTGAGATTTTAGCCATTCAGAACTCTGATATATTTATTACTAGCTTTGATCGGGAAAATTTAACCTTTAAATTAATTACCGGAGAAGATAAGCGGGACTTTATAGAAGAGTATGTGAACACTAATAGAGATGAAGCAGGAATTATTTATGCTGCTACTAGAAAAGAAGTAGACAACCTATATTTATTTTTAAAAAATAAAGGCTTGGTAGTGGGGAAGTATCACGCCGGATTAAGTGATGCTGTTAGAAAGAAAACTCAGGATGATTTTGTGCACGATAGGATAGATGTAGTGGTGGCTACTAATGCTTTCGGGATGGGTATCGATAAATCAAATGTAAGATATGTGCTTCATCATAATATGCCTCGCGATATAGAATCCTATTATCAGGAAGCAGGAAGAGCTGGTCGAGATGGGGAAAGAAGTGAAGTGGTGTTGTTATTTTCTCCTGCTGATATCCGTTTGCCTAAATACTTTATTGAAGAGTCTGATTTATCAGCGAATAGAAAGAAATTAGCTTATCAAAAATTACAACAGATGATTGATTACTGTTATACTGATCGTTGTTTGCGAGCTTATATATTGGATTATTTTGGTGAGGAAGATATTATTGAGGAATGTGATAACTGTAGTAACTGTGCTGAAGGTCAGGAGTTAGTAGATATCACCGTTAAGGCCCAAAAGATTCTGTCCTGTATTTATAGAATGAAAGAGCGTTACGGAATTGGTAAAGTAGCTAAGGTGCTGCGCGGTTCTAAAAGTAAAGGGATTTTAAGACTAGGACTTGATGAGCTATCGACTTATGGAATAATGACCGACCATACTATTAAAGAGATTAAGAATTTTGCTAAATTCTTAGTTGCCGAAGGATATATTCACTTGACTGAAGGTAAATACTCGGTGGCTAAGCTGACTGATAAAGCATATTCTGTTTTACAGGGAACGGAAAAGGTAGTACAGAAGGTACGTAAAGAAACTGAACAAATTTCTACTGATAATGAACTTTTTGATATTCTGCGGAAATTGAGAAAAAAGATAGCTGAAGAAGAGGAGGTACCACCCTTTGTTATCTTTCATGATAGTACCTTGCAGGATATGATTAATTTGATGCCTGCTAATGAAGAGGAGATGTTAGCAGTTAGCGGGGTGGGTAAGGTTAAACTTGAAAAGTATGCTCAGCGTTTTCTAGAAGAGATTAATAGCTATGCTCAAGAGAAAGATATTGATCGAGCAGCAAGAAAAGTGCAGTCTAAAAAGAAGAAAAAGAAAAAAGCTGTGGAACAGCAAAAAGTAAAAAGCCATGTAAAAACATATAATTTATACCAAGAGGGTCAGAGTTTAGCCGAGATAGCCGAGTTAAGAGAATTAAATATTCGTACAATTCGAGGACATATAATTAAAGCAGCTCAGGAGGGTTTAGCAGTGGATTTAGAACCCTTTATAAAGGATCAAGATCGGCAGATAATTAGAAAGGCAATTAAGAAAGTAGGGACTGCTAAGCTGAGACCAATTAAAGATGAACTACCGGATAGAGTTAGTTATTTTGAGATTAAAGTTATGATTGAAATAATGGATAAAAAACTATAAGCTAAAATGTTATAATTAATTTAATGAAAATCCATTTATTGATCGGAGGTAATAATATGTTCAGTGACAGATTCTTTCGCATTACAGCGGGAATAATAATGATCTTGCTGATTATTTTTATTAGTTTTCAGATTCCTCAATTGATAAGTGCTTTAAAAAATATAATATATGTAGTGGTACTACCTATTTTGATGGCCGGATTTATTTATTATATGCTTCGACCAGTGGTTAGATTTTTGCATCCTAAGATAGGAAATAAGGAGCTATCCATTATAGTTACCTTACTGGGAATGATTGTTTTAATTTCTTTTATTGCTTATTTCGGGGGAAGTATAATCTATACTGAAATCAGGAGGCTAATTAACTTTTTGGCTGATTATGAAGTTAGCGGGCTTGGAATTAATCAAGCCTTAGGACAGATTGGAGAGCTAGAATTTTTGGGTGAGTTTAACGTAGAGGAGAGAATCACCTCTTTAGTCCAGGAAACCGTAGATAGGATTAGTGAATATGACTTTTTAGGAGCTTTTGCTTCGCTTACTCAGTTTGCTTTGATAATTCTGTTAATTCCTTTTTTGACTGTTTATTTTTTGAAGGATGATCGAAAGTTAGCTCAAAATATAGTTAAGATGGTTCCAGCAGAAAAACGGCCTTTAATGAAGGAAGCTTTAACTACTATTGATTCGGTATTTGGTATTTATATTCCTAGTCAATTGCTGGTGGGGCTTGTTTCCGGAGCAATTATGTTTGTAGGGTATATGATTATTGGTATGCCTAATGCAATTGGTTTAGCTATTATGTTGGCAGTTGCTTCGGTAATTCCTTTTATAGGCCCAGCAATTGGAGTCTTGCCGGCTGTATTTATTGCTTTGACTACTAGCTTGAATATGGTGATCAAAGTGACGATTTTAATGCTGATTGTCCAACAGTTTGAGGGGAATGTAGTCAGACCTATTTTACAGGGAGGGAAGCTGCAGATTCATCCAGTAGTAATTATCTTTGTGATTTTAATTGCTACTTTATTGTTTGGAATTTTAGGGGCCCTATTTGCTGTTCCGGTTTATGCTTCAATCCGAGGGATTATTTTAAAGCAGCGAGGAAAGGATATCTAAATTGCTTAAAGTAAGGGAACTTCTAAAAGAGAAAAGAAAAATACTAATATTACTAGCAATATTTTTAGTTCTAATTTCTCTGGAGCTAGTAGTTGAGGATGAAGAAGAGGCTAGAGTTGCTATCTTTGTTTTGGATGATTTTACTGAGTTTGACTTGGAAGCTAGTTTAAGTCATGGTGAGATTGTGGCTCGAATAGTTGAAGGTGGGAGTTCACAGAGTCAAATATTTTTTCATCATGTAGCTGATGAACAAGGAATTAAAGAGGAGTTGTATTTAACAGGTTTGCAGAGGGCCCTTAATTACAAGCAGAGATTTTCTGAACAAGAAGTGCTGGTCAATATTAGTCTATCTTTTGCGGATTATACTCCAGCTCATCGGTATTTAATCAATAAATTAGCAGAAGAGGGAGTAGGGATTATTGCTGCGGCAGGAAATAATAATTCCGATGAACCGATCTATCCAGCAGCCTTTGCAGAGGTGATAGCGGTAGCTAGTGTTGAGCAAGGGGAAAAGTCTCCTTTTTCTAATTATGGTGCTCATATTGATCTGGCTGCTAATGGAAGTATTAAGCACTCAATTGGAACTTATTTGGGGACAGGATTGGGATTTAAACATTTTCAAAGTTCAGGCACCTCCTTTGCTGCGCCGAGGGTGACTGCTTTGTGGGCTCGACTCTTAGAAAGTGAAGAAGAACTGTCACTTAATCAGGCTTTGGAATTGATAATTGATAATGCTGATCCACTGGCTGATGAGAAGTTTAGAAGTGGAGAGTTGGGGGTAGGGCTAATTAATGTGGGGAAAACTTTAGGTCAAGTAGATCCTTATTATTGGCTTAAAGCTAATTGGCTAATTATAGTTACTATGACTATTTTTTTAGTATATAGTATTAAGCTGATTAAAGAAGGTGGACTGCCTGGTCTTTTTATTTCTCTATTGATACTGATAGGTGCTTTACCGATGGTAGCGGTAGTAGAAGCAAAGATAATTCCTCAGTTGCAAAGTCTTTATGGATATTTGCAAGCAGAAGGTCTTCATATATCAGATTATTTACTGTTAACTACTTTTGTCAGTCTTCCTTTCTTATTTGCTGACTGGCAGGAAAGATATCTGGCAGTTATTTATTCAGCGTTATTTTCAATTTTAGCAGTTTTAGCCTATTTAGCAAAGTTTGATTTATTAGAGCTTAAGTTTTATTTAATGGTTATATCACTTGCATTAGCAGTGCTTTTTGTAGCTGGGGAAAGGTTAGGAGCTCTTTATTTAAAGGGGAGTAATAGTTTGTCCGTTTTACTGTGGGGGTTAAGAAGTCGCTCTTCACTTTGGAGAAAAGTAGCTAGTGCTAAATTGGCTGATGAAGTGGAAGCAGAAGTTGAAATTCCTTTATTAAGACTTTTAGATAAGTCTAAAAAACACTGGGTGAAGATTTCCATTATTAAATTGTTGGCAGATAGGGATATCTCTAATTTGAGTTCAGTGTTACAAAGCTGTTTAATGGATAAGCACCGTCAGGTGAGATTAACTGCTTTTAAGTTTTTACTTAAAGAAGGTTCTAAATTAAGGTTTTTGTTTGATTTTGCTCTTCGAGAAAATATCAGGCCTGAGTTAATTAAAAAATATTTAGCAGGGGAAAGGCAGCTTTTCTTTGAACTGCTAAATATTTTAAAGGAAGATGATGAGACTAAAAAAGAGTTAGCTGGAGAAGTGATAGCTGAGTTAGTTGTTGAAGTAGGTCTTGAAGATTTGAAAGTAGCTCTTCAAGACCGCGATCTAGATCGAAAAGTTTTATTGACAGCAATTAGTCAATCCTCTGGGCAGAGTATTGAATTAGCAGAGCTGCTTAAGCAGATGATACTGAGTGAGCATGAGATGTGGCTTCGTTATCAAGCCTTAACAGCTTTAGCTAAGGTGCATCCTCAACCTCAAGAATTGCTATCTTTCTTTAAAAAATTAAAATCTGATCCGCAGGAGCTAGTCAGATTACAAGCAACAGAAATCATAGAGCGTCAGTTTGATAGCTGACGTTTTATTAATTTTCTTTTTAAATACTACTAATAATTATTTCTTGCCAACTGGCATAATAGCTAGTGGTTTTTTATTATCAGGCAATTGAAGTATTTCAGCTATTCTACTTTCATCGAAAGCACCGATGATTACTGTTCCCAAATCTAAAGCTGTGCTTTGCAAATAGATATTTTGAGCTGCGTGACCTACCTCTATTTTGGCGTAACGTTCTCCCCGGGTTCCATAACGAGCCTTAGTTCGCTCATAAACTGCTGTGATTATGATATTAACTGGGGCATCTATAATAGGTTCTTGGTTAAGGGCAGCATTATAAATTTCTTCTTTGTTAGCTTCTGAGCTGAGTTTGACTAGTTGATGTTCTGCTGGTTGGTAATGATAAATACCTGCTGAAAGTTCTTTGACTCCTTCAACTACTAAATAAACTTCAAGTGGATAGAGCGCTCCAGCTGAAGGAGCAGTTCTAAATTTTCGCTGTTGATCAGTGATTCCTTGTCCAGCCCAAAGTAGCTGCGATACTTCCTTTAAGCTTAAGGATTCTTCTGTATATTCTCTAATTGAACGTCTTTTAGATAGTGCTTTTTCTATTGAAATCTGACTATCCGTTTGCGGAGCAGGTAATTCTATGGATTCAGAATTATCAACTAAAGCATCTGCATTTCTGGAGTTAAAGATTTCTAATTTAAAAGAAAGTAGTAATGCTGGTATAATTAACAAAAGAATGATTAACAAAAAACGATATCTTTTCATTTTTCATCACCACCTAATTACATTATATATTATTTTTTCTAGTTAATAAAGCCCAGGGCAATCGCATGAATAAATTTTATTTTAAAACTCAATCTTATTTCTTATACTCAGTTTGAATTTAAAAAATGCA
>NZ_JALKBZ010000069.1 GCF_023227765.1 Fuchsiella alkaliacetigena | reverse complement strand
ACTTTAAATTTGAGTATTGTGAGTGAATTATAGACTTATTAGAAGGCTATTCTATTTTGTTTTTGCAGTGCAATCATAGAAGAAGAATTGGATTATGAGGTAGTAATAATTGCTTTGACAGCTTTTGTAACTCAAGAGGAAGAAGAGAAAGCTAGAAAAGCTGGTTTTACTGCTTTTTTGGCTAAGCCTGTAGAAAAAGAAGCTTTATTTAAAGAGTTAAGTAAACATTTGGAGTATGAGTTACTCGAAGAAGAGGAAGTGGAACAAGAAGTTTCGGTTAAAAAAGAGATTGATTTAAATGATTTACTGAAAGTTTTAGAAGAAGACTTCTGGTCTAGATATGAAAAGATAAATGAGGCAATGATAATTAATGAGGTTGAAGAATTTGCTGAGGACTTGCAAAAAGTAGCAGAGGATTATGGGATGGCTAATCTAAGTGATTATGCTCAAGAAATGTTAGTTTATGCAGCAAACTTTGATTTGAAAAACTTAAAGAGGACTTTACAGGAGTTTCCAAACTGGATAGAGAAGCTAAAAGAAGTTAATTAATAAGTTAATTAAAGAAGGTTTTTGCTTATTTATGTTAAATTATATTAGTGGAAGTATAGATAGATTGTAGTTTGGGCAGAGTTAATTGTTAAATTAATATTGAGGAAAGAGGTAGATAGGAGATGGCTTATCAAGATTTACGAGAGTTTATCGATTTACTAGCAAGAAAGAATTTATTAAAACGGATCACTGCTGAAGTAAGCAGTGATTTAGAAATTACGGAGATTTGCGACCGAGTTTCTAAAGAAGCGGGCCCGGCTTTGCTGTTTGAAAATGTTAAGGGTTCGGAGTTTCCAGTTTTAATTAATACTTTTGGCTCTTATGAGCGGATGGAATTAGCTTTAGAAGTTGAAGATTTAGATGACGTTGGGCAGAGAATTGAAGGGATGTTAAAGCTGCCTGATATCAAAAATAGCGGTTTCTTTAAGAAATTGAAGACCTTACCTAAACTAAAGGAAGTGGCAGATTACTTTCCTAAAACGGTACGTTCCGGGCCCTGTCAAGAAGTAGTAAATAAAAATCCTGATTTATCTGAGTTACCTATTTTGAAGTGTTGGCCTGGTGATGGAGGTAAGTTTATTACTCTACCTTTAGTCTTTACTAAAGATCCTGAGAGTGGCATCCCTAACGTAGGGATGTATAGACTACACGTATATGATGAAAATACTACCGGTATGCACTGGCATTTGCATAAAGATGGGGCTGAAAATTATCGTAGTTATGAAGCTGCCGGAGAAAGAACTGAAGTAGCTGTAGCTTTAGGGGGAGATCCAGCTACTATTTATGCCTCAACTGCACCCTTGCCTAAGCAGATTGGAGAGATGCTATTTGCTGGCTTTTTGAGAGAGAAAGCAGTGGAGATGGTAGAGGCTAAGACGGTGGATTTAAAGGTGCCTGCTCATGCTGAGATAATCATTGAAGGCTATGTGGAGCCAGGTGAGCGGCGAGTAGAAGGGCCCTTTGGCGACCATACCGGTTATTATTCTTTAGCTGATGAGTATCCAGTATTTCACGTAACCTGTATTACTCATCGTAAAGATGCTATCTATCCTACTACTATTGTAGGCAAACCACCTATGGAAGACTGTTATCTAGCTAAGGCTACTGAACGAATCTTTTTACCGCTTTTACAATTACAGCTACCGGAGGTAGTAGATATGAATTTACCTCTAGAAGGTGTTTTCCACAACTGTGCTATTATTTCTATTGATAAAAGTTATCCGGGCCATGCTCATAAAATAATGAATGCTATCTGGGGTTTAGGACAGATGATGTTTACTAAGGTGATAATTGTAGTAGACGCTGAGGTGGATGTGCATAATCTTTCTGAAGTGGCCTGGAAGGCCTTTAATAATATTGATCCAGAACGGGACTTAAGTATTGTTAAAGGGCCTTTGGATATTTTAGACCATGCTTCACCTCAAGATAAATTTGGTTCCAAAATAGGTATAGATGCTACTAAGCCTTTAGCTAGTGAAGGACATAATCGAGAATGGCCGGAGGAGATCAAGATGAGTAAAGAGATTAAAGAGTTGGTAGATCAGCGCTGGAAGGAGTATGGCTTTGAAGATTAAATTAATTGCTAAGTTAATTAAATTCGAACATACCATTTTTGCTCTGCCCTTTGCTTATTTAGGGGCCGTAATGGCAGCGGGCGGAGTACCAGCTTGGAGAAAGGTGTTTTGGATTACTCTGGCCATGGTAGGTGCTAGAAGCGCAGCTATGGCTTGGAATAGGCTAGTTGATTGGCAGATAGATGCTGCTAATCCTAGAACTAGCGAGAGAATTTTACCACAAAACTTATTAGACAAGGGAGAAGTAGTTATTTTTATTATTTTAGCTGTAGCTCTATTGTTGATATCAGCCTGGCAGCTTAATCCCTTAGCTTTCAGGCTTTCACCTTTAGCTCTCTTTTTCTTGATCTTTTATTCCTATACTAAACGATTTACTTGGCTGTGTCATCTCTTTTTGGGTTTAACTATCGGCTTAGCTCCAATAGGCAGTTGGATTGGAGTTACTGGAGAGATAGCTTTAGCAGCTCTAATTTTGGGTTTAGGAGTCATGTTTTGGGTGGCCGGTTTTGATATTATCTATGCTATTCAGGATTATGAATTTGATAAAGAGTATGGTCTCTATTCAATACCAGTTAAGTTTGGCCCTGCCAAGGCTTTACGAATTGCAGTTAGCTTTCATATAATTACTTTTTTAGCTTTGGTAGGAGTAGGACTTTATTTACAACTTAGTTGGTTATATGCTGTAGGAGTTATTATTGTAGGTGTTTTGCTTTTAGTAGAACATAGTTTGGTAAAGCAGGATTTTGAGAAGATTAAGTTTGCTTTTTTTAATATTAATAGTGTGGTGAGTATTACTGTTTTTGTTTTTTCGGTGCTTGATTATTTGCTTTTATAGAGCGATTATTAAAAATCTCCATTTCTAAAGGAGGAAGTTTACATGGAAGAGCTATTCAATGATTCACAATTAAATGATATCAAAGATAAAGTACTAGCCGGAGAAAGGCTGACTAGAGAAGATGGAATTCGTTTAATGAAAAGTAATGATCTACTAACTATCGGCTACTTAGCTGACTATGTACGCCAAAAAAAGTGTGGCGATAAAGTCTATTTTATCAATAATCGTCATATCAATCATACCAATATCTGTGAAATTCAGTGTAAGTTCTGCGCCTTTGGCAAAGAAGAAGATGAAGAGGGAGCTTATACAATGAGCTTAGAACAGTTAGCTGAGGCGATAGATGATTCACCACCGGAAATTTCGGAACTGCATATTGTAGGCGGCTGTGATAATAACTTGACTCTAGAATACTTTGAAGAGATGCTGCGTTTGGCTAAGAGAAAAAGACCTGAAACTCATATTCAAGGTCTGACAGCGGTGGAGATAGCTTTTTTAGCTGAAGAGAATAGTTTAAGTGTCAAGGAGACTCTAAAGCGTTTGCAGGCTGCTGGCTTGGATTCTATTCCTGGGGGAGGGGCAGAGGTATTCAGTCCGCGAGTTAGAGAAGAGGTCTGTCCTGATAAGATCAGCGGTGAGAAGTGGTTATCGGTAATGGAGACGGCTCATAACTTAGGAATCAGAACTAATGCTACTATGCTTTATGGTCATATCGAAACAGAGGCGGAGCGGGTTGATCACCTGTTGCAGTTGCGGGAGTTACAGGATCGTACTGGTGGCTTTATGACCTTTATTCCGCTGGCCTTTCATCCAGAAAATACAGAGTTGGAAGAAATCAGTCCTACTACTGGCTATGATGACTTGAAGGTTTTGGCTGTTTCTCGTTTACTTTTGGATAACTTTGAACATATCAAGGCTTTTTGGATTATGCTAGGTACTAAGTTGGCTCAGGTTTCTTTGAACTTTGGAGTTGATGATCTCGATGGGACAGTAATTGAGGAGAAGATTACTCATGCTGCCGGGGCCCAGACTAGGCAGGGACTGACTAAGCAAGAAATAATAACTATGATTGAGAAGGCGGGCCGTATTCCCGTGGAAAGAGATACTGTCTATAATCATCTTGAGGAGCTAAGCTGATGAGCTGGCCTTTGAAGTTAGGAATGGTGGACTATATTAACTGTTGGCCGGTTTATTACGGTCTAGAATCAGGAGCGGTGGAGTTGGAGGCTGAGTTAGTTAAGGGCCCGCCGGCAGAGCTGAATGAAGCTTTTTTACGAGGGGAGCTGGATATTACTCCTATTTCCTCTATTGAGTATGCGCGTAACTTTGAAGAATGCTATATACTGCCTAATTTAGCTATTGCTTCTGATGGCCCGGTGGGTAGTATTTTTCTTTTTAGTCGCTTGGATATTAGAGACTTTGGAGGTAGGAAAGTAGCTTTACCTAAAGACTCGAAGTCTTCTATAGCTCTGTTAAAGATTTTATTAAAGCTTTACTATCAGGTAGAAGTGGATTATACTATCTGTAAACAGAGTTTAGAAAAGATGTTAACTCAAGCAGAGGCTGGGTTATTGATTGGTGACCCAGCTTTAAGAGGTTATATTGAACATAGAGACTCTCAACTGCAGATAACCGATTTAGGAGCCGCTTGGAAAGAATTCACCGCTCAGAAGATGGTATATGCTATTTGGGTAATTCGCAAGGAGTTAGCGCATCAACAGCCGGAGTTGGTAAATGAAGTCAGTCGCAAGTTATTACTTTCTAAAGAGTTAGGTCTAAAAAACTTTGAACTATTAGCAGCTAGAGCTAAAAAGGAATTAAACTTTTCTTTGCAGATCAGTAGCAAATACTTTAATAGCCTACGCTATGATTTTGATAGAGACTATCAGCAAGGAGTTTTAAAGTATTTTGCTGATGCTCAGCAGCTTGGCTTACTGACTAAAGAAGTAGAGCTTCAGATTTGGGGTGAGGATTATGGAATCAGTTAAAAATATCTTAGTTAAAGCTAAAGCTGGAGAGAGAATTTCTAAGCAAGAGGCTCAACAGCTATTAGAGAGCAATCAACTGTTAGCTATTGCTAAAGTAGCTAAGTTGATTAGACAAAGGTTACATCCAGAAAATAAGGTAAGCTTTGCTATAGATCGCAATATTAATTATACTAATGTCTGTACAGCTGAATGTAACTTTTGTGCTTTCTATCAAGCACCGGATAGTAAGCAGGCCTATTTATTAACTAAAGAGAGCATCTTTAAAAAGATTGCCGAGACTATTGAATTAGGGGGGACTCAGATTTTAATGCAGGGGGGGCTCCATCCTGAACTGGATTTGCACTATTACCTTGATCTTTTGCAGGCTATTAAAGATAGATTTGAGATCCATATTCATTCCTTGTCACCACCGGAGATTGTACATATTGCTGAACAGGCTGGACTTTCGATTACAGAAACATTAAGGAGGTTAAAGGAGGCCGGCTTGGATTCTTTGCCGGGGGGAGGGGCTGAAATTTTAGTAGATCGAGTTCGAGAGATTATCAGTCCTAATAAGATTAAGAGTCAACAGTGGTTAGAAGTAATGCGGAAGGCTCATCGATTGGGAATGAAGAGTACAGCTACGATGATGTTTGGCAGTGTAGAAAAGCCGGCGGAACGAATAGAGCATTTAGCAAAGATTAGAGAGTTACAGGATCAAAGTGGAGGTTTTACAGCCTTTATTCCCTGGACTTTTCAAGCTACTAATACTGATTTAGCAGAAAAATATAAGCTAAGTCCTGCTACTGCCACGGAGTATTTACAGTTAGTAGCAGTAGCTAGGATATTTTTAGATAATATACCTAGCCTGCAAGCTTCTTGGGTAACACAGGGAGAAAAGCTGGCCCAGGTTTCTTTAGATTTTGGAGTTAATGATTTTGGTAGTACAATGATTGAGGAAAATGTGGTTAAAGCAGCAGGAGTAGCCTTTAGAGTTTCTTTAGAGAGAATAATAGCTTTAATAGAAGACACCGGGCGAAAGGCTGTGCAGCGTGATACTCTCTATAACGAGTTAAGGACTTTTTAAAGATAATAGATAATAAAGGATAGAGAATAGATTAAAGCATAAAATCTTAAAAATTTAGGTTGTTGAATAAAATATTTTGCCAGTAATAAATAAGTATTCCTTTCAATTTAAATACGCAATGTGAGGTCAGCATTAATATATCGAATGCGTCGTAAATTAGCTCGGAGTGCACGGAGAAGGGAATGGAGTATTTTGATTCTTAAAAGCAAATAGATTTAATTATTCAACAAGCTAAAATTAAAGGGGTTTAAGGTTTAGTCAGAACTTAGTCAGATTTTAGTCTGCGTCAAAAAAATGTTTTAAGGATTTTGAGTAAATTAATGCTGATAAGGAGGCTTTAAGTATGATTTTAACTGCTGATTGGGTGCTACCTATTAGTAGTCAGCCGCTTTCAAAGGGAGCGGTAATGATTAAAGAAGGGATAATTCAGTCTGTAGGTCGTAGAGATAGTGTTTTAGCTAAGTATCCTAAGCAGCAAGTAAAGGACTTGGGAAGTGTAATTTTAATGCCTGGTTTGGTTAATCTACATACTCATTTGGACTATACAGTTTTGAGAGGCTTAGGTGATGATCTTATTTTTTTTCCTTGGCTCAGTAATTTAGTGAGAAAAAGTAGGAGTTTGGATTATCGAGAGCTATTACTTTCAGCTAAGTTAGGAGCTTTAGAGCTCTTGGCCGGCGGAGTAACTACTATTGCTGATACTACTGCTACTGGAGCTTCTTTGGAGGCAGCTACAGAGTTGGGTTTAAGGGGGATTATCTATCAGGAGGTTTTTGGGCTTGATGTCAATCAATTAAACTACACCTTGAATAAAGCTCAGCGCAACTATGAAAATTTAAAGTCTCAGGCTGGAGAGAGATTGAGGGTTGGTTTAGCTCCTCATGCTACCTATTCGGTAGGGCGAGACCTATTTAGAAGATTAGATCAACTCTCTCAAGCAGAAGGGATTCCGCTCTGTACTCATGTGGCTGAGACTCAAGAAGAGCTGGACTGCTTATTAGCTGGAAGAGGGCCTTTGGCTACTGACTATCGACGAGCTGTAGGTTGGCAGGATATATTTTGGAAGCCTCCCCGTCAGACTCCGGTTAAGTACTTAGCTGATTTAGGAGTTTTAAGTGATAGATTATTGGCTGTTCATTTGGTACATGCTAATCAAGAGGAGTTTGAAATACTGGCTGAGGCGGGAGTGAAGGTAGCTTACTGTCCTAAAAGCAATGCTAAATTGGGCTCAGGTATAGCCGATTTGCCTGCTATGTTGGAAAATAATTTACTAGTTGGCTTAGGCACTGATAGTGCGGTCAGCAATAACTCTTTAGATCTATTTTCAGAGATGGAGTTTGGGCTGTTGGTGCAGCGAGCTGAGCAACAGAGGGCGAAAGCAGTAACAGCTCAAGAGATGGTGGAGCTAGTTACCATCGGGGGAGCTAGAGCTTTAGGATTAGCAGCCGAGATAGGTACTTTGGAGCCGGGTAAAAAAGCTGATTTGACGGCTGTTAAAATCGATAATTTAGCTAATCAACCGGTTTATGATCCCTACTCTACTTTGGTATATACGGCTTCCAGTCGAGATGTAATAATGACCATGATTGATGGAGAGATAGTTTATCAAGGTGGGCCAGAGTTTGGCGAACAGTATTTAAAGGAAGTAAGGGAGCTTAAGAAAAAGATTGAAACTGGAGAATAGGAGGTTTGGAATTTGTCAAAATATATAGTAGGAGTTACAGGAGCCAGCGGTAGTATCTATGCTCAAAGATTAATAGAAGTACTATTAGCTAAAGATTATCAAATCTATTTAGTAATTAGCCAACCGGGCCAGCAGGTCTGGAGTAGTGAACTGGGGATAGAGTTAGGAGAGAGCACCCAGGAATTAGAGAGTAATTTAAGGTCTCATTTTAAGCTCAGCAAAGATGATCAATCACTACTCTGTTTTGATAATGATAATCTAGCCGCTCCCATAGCCAGTGGTTCCTTTAAAACAGCAGGGATGATGGTTATTCCCTGTAGCATGGCTACCTTAGCTGGAATTTCTTCGGGACGCGCTTCCAGTCTGCTGAAAAGAGCTGCCGATGTATGCTTAAAAGAAAAGAGACAATTAATAGTAGTCCCCCGCGAGACGCCCTTAAATGTAATCCATCTAGAGAATATGTTAAAGTTGGCCAGGTTGGGAGTAGATATTATTCCGCCCATGCCCGGCTTTTATAATCAGCCCCAGACTATAGATGATTTAGTAAATTTTGTAGTAGGTAGGGTTTTAGATAGATTAGAAGTTGAACATAATATATATCAACGATGGCAGTGATTGATAATTAATCTAACTTTTGATAAAGGAGTGAGTTGATGCTTGAACTACTAAAAGATAAATTGACCAATTTAGTTAAGAGTAATAACCTAAGGAGAGAAGAAATAATCATTAATGCTCGACCGCTGTCCACTGAAGAAGCAATTGGCAAGACAACTAGAGATAACTTTCCTTTGCAGACTGGGAAGGAAGTTCTTGTACAAGCAGACTTTAAAGGTAGTTTAGGTCAAGCCTTTACCGATAGCCCAAAAAGCTTTAATGGTAGTATAGATGATATATTGAGTTTAGACTTAGATGATAACTTTAATCTTGCCTTATTAATTGCTACCTTAAATGCAGTTACAAGGCACTTAGGAATGGTCAATAGTACTATTCATTGTCAGAATGAAGAGCCTGAAAACTGTGGAAAAGAGATAGCCACTCAATTATTAGCTGAGTATGGAAAGGATACTCGGATCGGTATTATTGGCTTTCAACCGGCTATTATTGAAAATATTTCTCAAAAGTTTGCTAAGGATAAAGTTAAGATTAGCGACTTAAATCCAAAGAATATCGGTACTGAAATAGCAGGCGTTAAAGTCTGGGATGGGAAGAAGAGAACTGGAGAATTGATTAAAGAGAGTGAGCTTATTTTAGCTACAGGTTCTACAATTGCTAATAATTCTTTGAAAGAAATTATATCTTTGTGTGAAGAGTATAATAAAGAATTAATCTTATTTGGAACTACTATTGCTGGAGCTGCTGAATTATTGGAATTAAGGCGGATCTGTCCTTATAGCTGTTAATTAATAGTTCACCTGATACATAGTGTAAAATAAGTATAGGTAAATTTAGTATAAAAACTAGAAAAGGGACTCCTCTTTTGATAAAGTGTTAAGT
>NZ_JALKBZ010000068.1 GCF_023227765.1 Fuchsiella alkaliacetigena | reverse complement strand
CGATTGCATCCTACACAATTGTAATCCTGTGAAATTGTGGTCTATAGTTAGTTTTGTATAGATTTTTATAAGCAGGATAGTCATGAAAAAAATACTTCACATTCTAACTCAAAGACCAGAGCAAACAGGTAGCGGAATTTATTTGCAGTCTTTATTACAGGAGGCTGATAAAAAGGGATATCAGCAAGCAGTAATTGCTGGTGTGCCTGAGCAAATGGCTCAGGTGGATTTAGGTCAGATTGATTTAAATAACTTTTACCCAGTTAAGTTTGAAAGTGAGCAACTCCCTTTTCCGGTGGTGGGGATGAGTGATGTAATGCCTTATCAAAGTACTAGGTTTAAGGATTTAGATGAGCAGATGTTAGATAGCTATCTTGAGGTCTTTAAAGAAAAAATTAGAGAAGCTGTGCAAGAGTTCAAGCCGGATTTGATTATTGCTCATCATCTGTGGCTAGTGACTTCTTTAGCTAGACAATCAGTGCCGGAAATTCCTTTACTGGCTATCTGTCACGGGACAGGCTTGCGGCAGTTAAAGCAGTTGCATAGGTTTAGAGACTATGTAGTGTTAGGCTGTAGGGAAGTAGATACTATTTTTGCCTTGACTGAGCATCAAAAAGAGGAGATCAGTCAGCTTTATGCTATTGATGAGGAGAGGATAGTGGTGATGGGTAGTGGTTATAATAATGAGTTTTTTTACATAGACGGATCGAAAAGAGAAGAGCAGCCTATTAAATTAGTTTATGTGGGCAAGATGAGCTATGCTAAAGGGGTTAGGTCTTTACTTAGAGCTTATAATAGTTTGGAAGTAGCTGAAGAGCTAGAGTTAATTTTAATTGGCTCGGGAAGTGGAGTTGAAGCGGAGAAAATTAAGCAGTTAGCTAAGGATTGTACTCGACCTATTACTTTTACCGGGGCCCTACCCCAGTCTAAAGTGGGAGAAATCTTTAGAAAAGCCGATATTTTCTGTTTAGCCTCCTTTTATGAAGGCTTAGGCTTAGTACTAATGGAGGCTTTGGCTTCAGGATTGAGAGTAGTAAGCAGTGATTTACCGGGAGTTAAGGAGTGGCTGGGCCCGATTATAAATAACAGCGGAGTTATCGAATATGTAGAACTACCTACTTTAAAAGAAGTAGATATTCCGGTAGAATCAGAACTACCGGACTTTGAAAAGAGATTTAAAAAAGCTATTGAAAAGCAGATAAGTAAGCTGGGTGAGGATCATTATTTAGAGGATGAAGAGTATTTAGAAGCTGTAAGTTGTTTTTCCTGGTCAGGTCTGCTAGCGAGAATGGAAGCTTACTTTTAAAGTTGAACTAATTGTGCTTGCGGATAGCTCTGAGGTGCTTCAATCTTTTGAAAACTATTATTATGGTAGATAGCCGGAGAGACTTCTTGCTTCTTAACAGCGGTGATGAAGTCTTGGCGATCTTTGATTTCAGTTTCAAAATGACTAACATACTTGCCGATGCGTGAAGCCCGATGAGCATCGCTAGCTCCTAAAGCAGCTAGATTTAACTCCTGGCTTAAGTGATAGGCTTGGAGATTAGCTTCAACTACGGTACTACCGTTGAGAACCTCTATTCCGTGTAGACCTTGGAGCTCCTTGATTTTATTCCCCAGACCGCGACCGTTATCCCGAAAAGGATGGGCAGCGATAGCCACTCCTCCCTCAGCATTGACTAAATCGATTAGCTGTTGAGCCGGTAGTTTTGCCGGCGGTAGTTCTTCTAAACCAAAGACCAGTATATCCCCTTTCTCAGTCAATACTTCCGCTCCAACTATAATTAAAAAATCGCTGCTTTGAGATAGCTGTTTTGCTTCTGCTTGAATTTGATGACTATCATGGTCGGTGATACATACTCCATCCAGACCGATACTTTTAGCTTGCTGTACTACTCTAGCCAAGGAAACATGGCTGTCGTGAGAGTACTTACTCTCGTGAATATGAATATCTATTAACATAGGGCTGTCCCCCTTAAGTTGCAAATTATTAGTTGCTATTATATTAATTATAAGCTTACCTTATGAATAAGTCAAGAGATTATAACTATATAGTTTTCGTTTTTCTTAAGAATGTTCAATCTTATAATCTAAGCTTTTTAAAATCCTTAGTCCTATATTCATAGCCCAATCGATAGCTTTTTTATCTACTTCCGCTCCCTGAACAGTTTTATTTAAAAGTTCTATTAATTCACTTAATACGCTCTGTTCATTAGTTGTTATAATTTCTTTTTTCTCAAATAGAGCAAGTAGTTTACTTGCATTTTTAAACTTAGGACTTATATTATTAAGTTTAGCAATTTGATTTAATCTTTTTCCTAATTCAATACGTAAGCCTGCTAAGGCGAGGTTAGGGTCCTGCTCAACTATATACTGGAAAGAACAATCTAAATCATCGATATCAGCTTCATCAGCAAGAAGGCCAGCTTTATCTGCTTTATCTGTTGCGCTTTCTAAATCTTCAAACCTGATTTTAACTCCGCCAGGTAACTTAAGAGACTTTAAAACTGGTGCTAGCCAAGGAGCAATAGCAATTATAAAAAAGCTTAGCCCAATTACATCTATTGAATACTTTGGAGAAATAACATGGATACTTCCTACTATTAAAGCAGTTAAACTAATAGCAATTTGGGTAATTAATGCTGCCAAAATACTTCCTCCTAAATCACTTAATTATTCAAATTGAGCCTTTGATTAATATATTCAAGTATAATCGGAAAAATTCCGTTTTGATTAAATTATAAAAATTTATCTTATTGCAGGATTATAATAAGCTAGTATGGAATAGCTAAAGGGAGGTAATTTAAGAGCTTAGAAGTCTTATTGAAAGCGGTGAGTTGAAGTTTGGATGATCTACTAAATCTTAAAAAGAAGGAGAATGATAATGGAGGAATTATTTAATTATTTAAGTGGTATTGTTTGGGGGCCCGTATTAATTATTATATTAGTAGGTACAGGTGTCCTGATGACTATTAGAACTAATCTAATTCAATTAACTAAACTTAAAGAGTCTTTTGCAGTCTTGATCGGTCAGCGGGATGACCCGGATGATGAGGGAGAAATTAATCACTTTCAGGCTTTAAGTGCAGCTTTATCGGCTACTATCGGGACTGGGAATATTGCCGGAGTAGGAACTGCGATTGCTATTGGCGGGCCCGGAGCAGTAATCTGGATGTGGGTTACAGCAGTTTTTGGAATGGCTACTAAGTTTTCTAGCTGTCTTTTGGCTCAAAAATATAGAGTGATTAATGAAGATGGCACTGTTAGTGGTGGGCCGATGTACTACTTAGAAGAAGGTCTAGGTCAAAAGTGGTTAGGGGTACTCTTTGCTATCTTTGCTGCTATTGCTACTTTTGGAATTGGGAACATGGTACAGGCTAATTCGGTAGCTGAGCCTTTGGAAGCCAGCTTTGGGATTCCCAAACTGTTAACAGGAATTATTTTAGCAATTATTGTAGGCTTAGTAATTGTTGGGGGAATTAAAAGAATAGGTAAGGTAGCTAGTAAGGTAGTCCCTTTTATGGCTGTAATTTATTTTTTAGGTGCTTTGCTAGTTATTTTAGCTAATATTACTGAGGTTCCAGCAGCCTTTGCTTTTATGTTTAGACAGGCAGTGAATCCGACGGCGGCTGTAGGTGGCTTTGCTGGAGCTACGGTCTTAAGGACTCTCCAAATGGGAGTAGCGCGAGGTATTTTCTCCAATGAAGCAGGTTTAGGTAGTTCCCCCATGGCTCACGCAGCAGCTAAGGCTAATAACCCGGTTCACGAGGGTTTAGTAGCTATGTTAGGGCCTGCTATTGACACTTTAATTGTCTGTAGCATGACGGCTTTAGTAATTGTGATTACTGGCGCTTGGGATAGTGGTTTGACCGGAGCAGAACTGACCTCTAGTGCCTTTGATCAGGGTCTGCCGGGCCCGGGAGGCTGGATAGTTTCTTTTGGACTGATTTTCTTTGCTATTTCAACAGCAATTAGTTGGTCTTATTATGGAGAGCGCTGCATAGACTATCTATTAGGTAAGAAGTTTATCAATATCTATCGGTGGATCTTTATTATCGCCTTGCCGGTAGGAGCAGCAGTGGAGTTAACATTGGTCTGGTCTATTGCTGATGTAGCTAATGGCTTGATGGCTTTCCCGAACTTAATTGGTATTTTAGCTTTGTCGGGAGTAGTAGTTAAGGAAGTTAAGGAGTACTTTGCAAAGCAAGCTGAAATTGAAAGTGGAGTGTAATAGCAGCGGGCCCTATTCGAATAGGGCCCGCTACTCTTTTAATGGTATTCCTGATTTTAGTTTATTCAAGAGAGTCGATGAGTTTACAAGAGCAAGTAGTAGCTTAATTATTAAGAGTTAATCATCAAGTCTTCATAATTAAAAGTAGTTTGCTTATCTATAAACTCCATAAACTGATCATCCCATTCAATGATATCAACTGTAATTTCTTTTTCGTTAATATGCACATCAACGATTTCTTCGTATGGCTTTTCAGCTTCCTTGATTAAAGATAGTTGCTCTGTTTTTAGGTCATATAAATATAGATCTCCACCTCTACTTACTGTACCGACTCCAAAGCCTATAATTGTCAATAATCGTTCGTTATCTAACCATTTAATAACCTTAGCTGTATCGTTTTTTTCAACACCAACTTTAATTATCTTATTACTTGTTTCATTCTCAATATCATACAGGTAAACATCTCCTTTTAGTTCAAATTCAAAGGGAGATATATAGGCGAATTTCTTTTGATCAGGAGCCAGAACAGGATAAGAAGCAAACTCATCTTTATTTATGTCGTTAAGCAGTGTTAGTTCCTCTGCTCTTTTAACTAATATAGAGCGTTCGTCGCTATAATAGATAGTACTAGCTGCTACTTGATAGCTTTTATTATATACTTTCCCTTCATATTCTAGTACTTCACTGGTTGTATCTTTCACTTCGCTAGAACATCCTACTAATAAGACTGTGACTGCTATTAGGATAGTAAAAACTAATCTTTTCATGTTATAATCATCTCCTTGCTTAGTCTATTTGACAATAGACAGCTTAAATCCTATCTATAATCAAATTTTAATAAAGTAAAAATTAGCAACTGACCTGTTTTTGATATTTTAGCTAATTTATGTGCCGGGGATCAAAGAAGCAGGTTGGATTAGCGTAGAGATTGACGGGCCCAGAGTTTGTTATTGTTTAGAAGAAGGAGTTTTTGAAAAGTATCAAGAATTGATTAAAAAGTTAAAATAAGAAAAGTTTTTTGCTAATGATTAATTAGTTAGATCAGTTAAACTTGAAATTGAAAAGTTTGATAGAGAGGGTAGGGTGATTATAGCTCATTATCATCACTCTACTTCACTTAATATTTATTTTCCTAATTGCAGGAGCAGTCAAGAGCGGAGTATAAGTTGGAATTCTTTGAAGAAATATTATTGTGAAGTATTGAGAACAAAGTAATTAAAACTCTGAAAGCAGGGAGTAGAGGCAAGCGGGTGATGTTTTTAATTGCCTCAGCTATTTACTCTGGGGAGCCAATATTAATCGGCGGATTATAGATAACATTGAGCAGGCGGGATTGGAAGTGGTGGAGGAGAATGACTTGTGCTTTGATATTGTGAAGGAGATTATTTTCAGTCCCTGATTATGCATTCCTTAAGCTAGATTTTGCTAAGTTATATATTTTGTACTCATGAGTAGTTAAAGTCAGAGTCAAGTTCAAAGACAATTTGACTCTGACTAATTTCTGACCAAACATTAAAAGCCAAGTTTAAAACTACAATCAAGCTTAAATTAAAGCTCATAAATTTTAAGTATTATAATTACGGCATTTTCTAAGAATACAGGCTCTATGATCTTCTCTACACCAGGCTACCCAATTATTATTACTTTTAGAAAAGATAAGTGCTTGTTTACAGTCAGTAGGAAAGATAAGTGCTTGTTTACAGTCAGGTTGATTATAATTTTTGCTGGCAATCTTTTTGAGTTGTTCATCTAATTTTTGAATTTCTGAAAGGTTTAAGTATCTATTTTTAAAATCCTTAATCCACTTTTTATCTTGGGGAAATAAACTGGTACCAATTCTGGATATTCCAAGTATTTTTTGATTACTAGATTTACTTTCTAGATCTTTGATAAAATTATCTAAAGTTACTTTTTCTAATTCTTTAACAAATTCCTCCATAATTACTGCTTTGAAGTATGTTTTCTTTGATTTATTAAGTTTAGATTGATAATGCTCAATGACTTCTTGACATTCTTCATTTTTTTCGGGATAAAGAATTACAAACAACCCATCCTTGAAAGAATTTTCTTCAGGATAATTATAGTTTTTTTCATCTTTTCTTGCTCCTTGTACTGATGCTAGAAGGCTCATTGTTAGCATATGATTTCTCCATGTTTGTTCAATTTTATTTTGTGTATTACCTTCCCATAGGTCTTTAGGGTTTGAATCTTCAGAGTTTGAAATATCTTTATTGAATATCTTTTTAGCTTTCATTATACCAAATATATTTTCATATATTTTTTCGTGGTATTTATAGTAGGTGTCGCTATCTATCATATTTTCACTGTACTTAACTTCAATTCCAATAAAGCCGTTTTCGCAATCAATATTCTTAAACTTTACAAAAACATCAAAAGCAGTTCCGTCATCTGTATATTTTTCTTCTCCTCGATCCGGAGAATATTCAAATTTAATATGTGTTATTTCGTTGATCTCTAATTCGGGAAATAAATTTTTGAATGTTTCATTAACTATTGCTTGATATTCATCTTTTATTTTATAATTATCTTGGCTAACGAATTCTCCAAAGAGATTAAATGTTAAAGCTTGACTTCTCATAGTATTAAATCTTAATAATTCTTCATCTATTAATTCATCGTTATCTTGATTTAATACAGAGTCAACTATTTTACCAATATAAGTAGTTAAAAAATTATTATTATAGTCAGAACACTTATTATAGTCTAATTTATGCCCTTTATTTCCTGGTTTATATTCGGAGTTATCTGTATAAAGATCAAAATTAGCATACCCTTTATTTTCTCTCCAAATACTCTGCCTTGCCATTGCATTAGCAGTAAAAATTGTCTGATGTTCAAGGTATACTCCATCAAGTTTAAGCAACTTCCATAAGTCTTCAGATAATTTGTCCATAATTTAAACCTCCTCGTATAATATAGTTAAGACATTACCACTCTACAATAATTATTTTCTTTATCAAATATTGGTAGATAATCACCTCCAATGTTAAATATAGTGCTTTCATCTAGGTACAGATTTATAGTTAGTTATAGGTAGTTGGTATATTTGATTATAATATATATTTTAGTAGCTGTCAAGGTGCAGATTTAAAGCTACTATAGTTATAGGTCGTTGGACGTATTTGATTATAACTGTATCATACTTCTGAAAAGGTATCAAGAGGTATGAGCTACTTTTTCTGATAATATCGTACCTACTCTCTAAAATATCAGAAAAAGGCAAAGTAGTTAAATAGACTATTTCTAACAAAATTCAAGGATATAAAGCAACTTGGAGTTGAATTGAAGAGATAGGAACTATTAACTTAAAAAATTTAAGTTGACAAAAAACAAGATATAAGATAAGATAATGATGAGATATAATCATATAACTGAGGAGGTTAATTTAAAATATGTCCAATAAAAAAATAAATGCTACGAAAGGTAGAGAAAACATTGCAGGTGAACGATATAGAGAAATACGAGATCTTATTAATGAAAATTCTGCACATCCTTTTAAAGATATAATTGGAGAAATAGCTGGTATTTCTCCAGGAAGTTATTATAATTATACTTCTAAGAAGAGTGATAAATATGGAAAAGTTAGCCTATATACAGTGAAAAATTTAAGTTCCTTTTTTGAGTTACCTCAAGGTATTTTTGATTGTACACTTGATTTTGATGAAAATGCTAAAGAGAGAATTTGCCAAGTGATAAAAGATAAGTTTGGTGATTATAATCAAGCTAATTTAGTTCAAAAAAAGAATGTTACTGAAGATTTAATTACTCAAACTAAAAACTTATCAAAGAAATTAACAAATGAAGATGATTTAGATACTTTGAAAAAATCATTGGCCATCTTAGAAAGTACTATTAATATAATTAAAAACAAAATTCAAATTTCAAAACTTTAATATTAAAGCCTAATTAATGAAAAGGAATTTTAACTGTTGATATCTAATTTTTAATAGGAAAGGGCGTGAAGGATGGAGAGCTTAAAATATTTTGCTTACGGGAGTAACTTAGATCAGGAGCAGATGAAGGAGAGATGTCCCGATAGTCAAGCTTTAATAGCAGTCAAACTGGAAGATTATAAATTGCTTTACCGGCGGGGAGTGGCTACTATTGAAAAGTCGCCGGGAGATCTGGTTTACGGAGCAATTTATGCTATTTCTGAGCGGGATCTAGCTAATTTAGATCGTTATGAGGGCTATCCCGATTATTATCAGCGCCAGACCTATCAATTAAAGAGGCTGGATAATGGAGAGTTCATCGAAGCTATAGGTTACTATATGGAGGCTGAGAAGTTTGAAAAGTCTCCTCCAAGCGAGGATTATTATCAAATAATCGAGAGGGGATATAGAGATTGGGAGTTACCAGTTGAACATCTGCAAGAGAACTTAAGTAGTTTTCGTAATAGTATGGAATAGGAGTTGATTTAGCAATGGAGATTTATTCATGGAATGTGAATGGTATCAGAGCCGTCAAGAGAAAGGGTTTTTTAGATTGGTTGGCTGAAACTAAGCCGGATATTTTAGGCTTGCAGGAGATTAGAATTCAGCCTGAGCAGTTGACTAAAGATTTAAAAGAGATTGATGGCTATTATACATACTTTAATTGTGGTGAAGTAAAAGGATATAGCGGAGTTGCTATCTATACCAAGGAAGAGCCGGAAAGTGTAGAGTATGGAATCGGAGTTGAGAGGTTTGATAGAGAGGGGAGGGTAATTATAGCTCATTATCCGCAGTTTACTCTACTTAATATCTACTTTCCTAACGGCAGGAGTAGTCAAGAGCGTTTAGAGTATAAGCTGGAGTTTTATGAAGCAATTTTGGATTATTGTGAAGGTTTGAGAGAGGAAGGGAAGAGCTTAATTGTCTGTGGTGACTATAATACGGCCCATCAAGAGATCGATCTTAAAAATCCCGAGGATAACAGAGATAAGTCTGGTTTTCTGGATATTGAAAGAGAGTGGATAGACAGATTTATTGACCATGGCTATATTGATACTTTTAGATACTTCCATCCAGAAGAAGTAAAGTATTCCTGGTGGAGCTATAGAACGAGAGCCAGGGAGAGAAATGCTGGCTGGCGTATTGATTATCATTTTGTAAGTGAGAATTTAATAGAGCAGGTTAAGGGGGCCGATGTTTTAACAGAGGTGATGGGCTCTGACCATTGTCCGGTATTTTTGGAGTTGGAGAATGGATAATAGTTTAGAATCAGTTTGTGAGTTTGATATTAGAACTTTATTAATGTTTTGTTTCGTTCAATTAATAATTAACAATGAATAATTAATCCTCAATTCGGCAAGTAACCAAAAACTAAATATTATTTGTATATCACCTTCTTTAAAAGAGAAGATAAAGAATCTCT
>NZ_JALKBZ010000067.1 GCF_023227765.1 Fuchsiella alkaliacetigena | reverse complement strand
CGAAGCCTATTGTAATTATTTTCTAATAGACTTCGATTACAACAGAGATTATTTTTCACAACATTAATTAAAGAACCGCTTTTAATTAACTTTTCCTTATCCTTTTCATCCATTTCATCATCTTTATCTCTCTTCCACTCTAGAGCATAATGAGAAGTCAAGATCTTCCGTTCAGTCTCCTCTGCTTTCTTTAATAGCTGCTTATTATAGGTCAAGTAGAGTACATCGCCTGGTAAACTATCATTATCCAAGACTCGATTTAAATAGACGGCCAACAAATAAAGTAGCATGGTCGACTTACCACTACCTGCTCGACCATTAATAAACACAGGTAGATTCTTGTCACTCTCGGGATTCATAATTTCTGCTAATAACTCTTCTTCTTCCCAAGAAAGAGCAAGATTTGCATCTTCATCTTTCTCTATCTCTAACCAGCGTTCATGGTCTACAATAATATCTGCCGGATAAGCACGACAGGAGTTTCTCATTATCTTATCGACTGTTGCATCTTTCTGTCCCAACTTAATCAGTAGTGCTTCCTCATTCTTCTCTTCTGCCAATCGCTCTTTTTCTCGCTGGTACTTTTCTTCAACCTGCTGGGCTGTATTAAAAGAGGTAATCAGATATAATATTTTGCGACTTCTATGGGGATCATTAATCTGACTATAGATTACTGTACAATCATCTCGAGAAGCAAAATAATTATCTCCTTCCAATCTCTTGATTACTAAATCATCAAAGGTATCAAAAACAACCCCCTGAATTATTTTGAAAAAAGTATAGTAGAAGTCGCTGTCGAGATTGTCAACCCAATCCTGACTTTCATATATGGTAATCCCCAAGTCCCCTTCTGAAGTACTCCATTCTGGAGTTTGCTGCACCCACGTTAAATACTCATCAGGTAATGCAAGCTTATTTTCCGATTTCTTTTTATAATTTTCTAGCCTCCGTCTTATTCGATTAAGTAAATCTTCAGTCACCAATTTATTCAACCTATTTTTAGCTCTCTCCCGTTCAGTCCGGGAAGTATTGGGTTCATAGAGATTAGAATAATTAGAACTATTCCTTCCTTTTTTATACATTCTCAGAAATAATATTACAGGCTTCTCAAATCTTACTTCCGGTTCTATAAACTCACTAATATCTTTAGCCAATAACCGTAATTTCCTATCAAGATTCTGTTTTAAAAAGCCAGAATTTCTCAACGGATCAAGCTGTTTCAAACTGGTCAAATTATCTTTAAGCCGTTTCTCTACTTTATTTCTCTGTCCAAATTCATCAAGATCTGCTTCAAATTCCTCACAAGTACAAATTATTAAAGAATCAGATACTTTAAAAATTATAATCCCCCCTACTATAATAAAAAGATTGCTAATAGCTCTCCTCTAATCTTTTGAGTTATCCATCATCCATATTAATAATTTAATCTGAATTATTAAGTCTCAAAGCAATCAAACTTTAATAATATCAACTATGTAATTCATCATAAAACAACAATTTTCCTGCAAATCACTTGAAATTAATTATAAATATTTTCCTTTTTTACTACTTTGATAATAAAAACCAAAAGGATTATTTTTTAGACAAAAATAAAGCTCCTCCTTTATCAAAAGGAAGAGCAAAATCAAACAATATTTTATTTGCAAGATCAATTCAACAAATTATCCATAAACTCATTAATTCTATTAATAATAAACTCTATTCTCTTGCCTAGAAACCCTAGCAAACTATTCCAAGTTGCTTAATTCAACTATCTAAATAATGAAACTATCAATCCCTAAAGTAATTAATAAACTTCATTACTATCACAACCTAAGAATCAATATTAAGGTTAGCAACCCAATACTCTGTATCTTCCTGACGCAAGGAACTACCAAATATATTACCCAGTGGAAACTCTTCATTACTATATTTCAATACTGCTTTGTTATTCCAGATAACAATTTTATTTTCAGTTATTACTTTGATAGTGGCAAAATTATCTGTTAAGTAATTTACTCCTTTACCTAAAATTTCAGTTAATAGATCATTCGCATCCTCTTTGCCTAAAAAGCACAGGAATTCTTCCAAACCATAAATTTCTAATGAATAATCGATATATTTATTTTCTTCCTGCACCATTTTTAAAAACTTCATAATACTCATTCTCTCTACAAAGTCATCATCTTGATAGTACTGCTGATTATAGTTTTGAGTCATTAAGTTATAACCCTGTTGCATTTTAGCTCCCCCTTTAAACATTTAACTCTTGCTTAGCCAGCTTAACTGCCTGTTTATAAGTCTTTTTAGTTCCTAAGCCTCTATCAACTAATCTTTGCAGTGCTTTATATGCAACGTCAGTAACAGCCTGTTGAGCCTGTTTTAATTTCTGTTCTTTTACCAGGTTATATAAATAATCAGCCTGATCGATTGCTAGTTTTAACTCTTTTGCTTCTAAATACTCTTTTCGTTCCTCCGGAGCTAAGACTTTTAGCATACTACCTTCTTTGGCTAATAAATTAGCCTCAATTAATTCATTTATGTCTATGTTTCTACTACTTAACTCTTTATTTAGATTACTATAAGATAACTCATCTCCTCGACCTACTATATAAGATAGATAAGTAGCAGTTATCCAATCGAAATCATTACTTAAGTTCTGCATTCGCTCATAAGATATTTCTAAGTCAATTATCTGTTGTACATCTTCAATTGCTTTTTCTACTGATACCTGTTCTCCATCTTTCATTACTCTGGGATAGTGTTGAGAATAAACCTCTAAGCATTTGCCAAGAGCAATTACAAAAATATCTCCTAAAGCAAGCTCTTTGTCTTTTTCCTCTAAATCATCAATAATTTCATCAACCTGAAATGAAATTTTATCTTTTAAACTGCTCCAGCTTTTTTCTTCTGATTCTTCTAATTGCTTACGACAAACAATAATTACATCATATTCTACATTAGCCTGTTTCTGAATATGTATAGAGGTAGACATTTCAGCCTGAACAGGATACATAGCAGAAATATAAAAACCAGCTTCTAGTACTGATTTTAAAACTGCTCCCCAAGCCTGATTATCTTTATGATGAAAAGTAAAAACCATTACCCCTTCATCTTTTAATTTTTTTCTTGATTCAGTAAACACTCTAGTTAAGCCATCTATAAAATCATCCTCCAATTTATTACGAACAGTATTTTTGACAACTTCTGAATATTTAGGAGTTAAATCTCCTTGAAAATTATCATATTCATCTTTTAAGGCTTCTCTTAACCAAACATAAAAAAAGTCACTCAGCTCAGAATACATTACGTTATCATAATAAGGAGGATCAGTTATTATAGCATCAACAGATTTATCAGGGATTTCACTTAAATCTTCCGATGTATGATTTAATAGTATTGAATTTCCCTCAGAATCTAACTTATTAAAACTATCAACTAATTTACCATTTATCTTATTTTGCATCTCTTTTTCTTTAGTCTGATTGTTTTTTCTATATTTTTCAAATGGATTTAAATTGTATTCTGCACCTTTTTTTATCATTCTATACTCTCGGATAAAACTTCCCCTTCCATACTTAGTACCCCAAAAATTATTTTCCACAAAATCAACTTGTGCAACAAAAGCATGTCTCATAAATAAATGGTCAATATGATTCCGATGCATATTATATGTACAAAATTTATTATTATAGTCAGTTGAATCAGATAAAACTAACAATAAAAATTCTTTTATTTTATTCCCTCCTATAAGCTTAATTGCATTTAATAATTTTCCAATGCTTATTAGTTGCCTTTCATTAAACATATCTTTCCAATATTGATATCCATGATTATGTAACTCTCTAGTTTTGAGCCCTTCTGGAATTTTTTGTTGAGGTATTAACAGCTCATCTCTAATTTCTTCATATTTTTCTACTGCCTGCTGATATAACTTTAAATCTTTTTTATCTGCTCTCTTATAACTCTTTCCATTTGTTTTATCTCCGATATCATTCTTATCACAATATTCACAATAATACTCAACAGCGTACATTACCTCTTTAGGTTTACCATTTTTATTAATAGATTCAGTAATTTTATCTTTCTGACCACAATCAGGACAGGTATAATATCCTCGGGAGGTATTCCCATCAGCATTGGGGTTAAATTTAAAACTACAACTTGGACATTCATTCTCACTTTTATAATCTTGACTAATAAAAACCTCTCTACAATCAGGACAAACTACCCAATACCCTTTTCGTTTTTTCGATCTTGTTTTAGCTAAACGATAATCTTTAAATAGCGAAACAGTCTCTCCGCAATTTAAACAGTCTAACTCTTTCACCCAAAAATAATACATCGCATCCGCTTCATGGTCACACTCTGGACAGTCAGTCTTATAGTATTTTAAAATCTCCGGTGCTACTTCTTCCTTTAACTTCTCAAAAGCAGCCTCTAATTCATCTAAATCCACTGGTTCAATCTGTTTTTTTACTGTAAACCAGGCAACTGGATTGAGATCACAACCAATTACATTACATCCTAATCTTAAAGCCTCTACTATCGTCGTCCCTCCGCCCATAAAAGGATCTAAAACAGTCTTATCTAAATCCCAATCTTTCAAATATAGATCCTTCCACTGTTCATTAGCATTCCTGTTTTTCATAAAATCTTTAAAATCCAACTGTTCACCTTCAGTTCCTAAATCACCAGAATCAAATAAGCTCTGTTGTTTATCTCTCCAGTCTATACTTTGATCTTCGAAATCATACTTTTCTAATAATGAATAAATCAATATCGACCGAAAGACAGAACCTAATCTCCTAGCCCACCATTTATGCATCGTATAAACCGGTCTATAATATCTCTTTGCTTTTGATTCCTTCTCAGCTACTTCATTAATAGCGTTAATCGGTAAATATTCTTCAATTAAAGTGTTCTCTTCACTCATTCCCAAACTCCTCCTAAACTACTTAGTAAGTATAATTCGTGGTGTAATTACCTCTAACAAACTCAAACCTCCGTGACTAAAAGTAGAGTACTTTCCACTCACTGGCCAACTATAATGACTAATCGGCAGATAGTGATCTTCAACCTCTACAATCAGATTTCTATCTAATAATTTAGCTGCTAATTCCTTATTAGCTTCCTCTTTAGCTGCAAAACGACTACCACCAAATAACTCTTTCAACCATTTTTTCACTGTCTTATTATTAATCTTGATATTATATCCAGCCTCTGTCCTTGTATAGCCATGATCTGAGCAGATTATTATTTTTTCTTTATCTAGATTATCCAGCACCGTAAACAGTACCTGTTTCGTTTTTTTATAAGTTTCTTCTAAATCGCTCTTTAATGATTGGCCCGAGCGAATATCCTCGATTAGAGTGTCAGGGTATCTACTCCAGATAAGTTGCTCATTTCCCCTAACTTTAATATCTTGATAATCTCTGATCTCTCTAAACTTAATATTTCTTTCAACAATATCAAACCTCATTTTTTCTTTGTAAAATCTTGTTTGTGAAGGCAAAGCTGAAAATGTATAATCAATCTTAAGCTGATACCCTTTCTGTTCTAGGCTGTCATAAAACAGACCAAGCTCTCTTAAGCTTAAAGCATCCATCAATAAATAAGTTAAATTAGGATTATCGTCTAAACTTCTAACTAAGGTTAAGTCCTCTCTATTAGCCAACTCTTTTAAATCTTCTTGATAAAACTCAAAATAAGACTTAAACAAAAACTTCTCTAGCTCCAAAAGCTCTTTTTCTGTACGAGAATAATATTCAAGTATATTATCAGTCTCATTTTTCTCGGTAATATAAATCTCTTGCAACTGCTTCCAAACTACTTCTACTGGATTCTCCGAGGCTAACAATTCCCTAACTAACTTTAATCGCATTCACGTTCCCCCCTAACTTCTAATGAATAACTTCCCTCCTTATCAGGTAACTTCAGTAAAAGTTCTTTTAGATCTTCTTTGCTGAATTTCTCCCCAAAATTAATAGTTATAACTACTTTATTAATTTGATCAGCAGCCCGAAGTTGAGTTTCAACTTGACTAATTAATAAACGATTAGAATTGCCTTGACTATGAATTTCAACTGGCTCAGTTTCTATCACTTGCTTTACTTCTTCAGAAGCATTACTTTGCTCAGCAGTTATTCTTTCTCTAACTTCAGCACTATTAACCCCCTCTTCTGGAGAGCCAATATTAATATCTTCACTATGATCATCACTAAGCTCTTCTGCAACTTCTGGATGATATTCGGGGTCTAATACGGCCCAGCGAGCCTGAATACTAACTCTTTCTCCACGGTATATTTTATTATTATCCCCTTCTAAATAAACCCGTTTATCGTTGTATAGCTCTTTAACCACATTAGTAAAATCACTATCGTTAGATATGAATGGATTTCTTCTATATTTCTTGCAGTCAGCTAATAATTCCTCTACTACTCTCCCCGTTTCCTGCCCTTTCACCTTAGTGATAATATAGTCTTTAACAGCAGACTTATCAGTCTTTATCTTTTCTCTGACTGCTTCGTGATCAGCCTCTACTACTTCCTGTCTGATTTTCGTTTGCTTTCCACTACTGGCCCAACGTAAATATCTGCCAAAAGACCCTTTTAATTCTCTAGTTAATTCTTGTATTTCACTTTCTAACGTTTCCGCTATTTTTTCTTTTCCTTCATTCAACTCTTCTTCTAACTGCCTAGCAGCCATTATTCGCTTCATTTTAGTAATGAATTTCTCTGTAAAAATATCTCGACTAGGTTTAATAATTGCTAATGTATTTTGATACTGCCGACCATAATAAATTTCCTGCTCCAAAAACTCCTCTAATTCTTTTCGCTCATGAGGACTATCTAATAATAAAATATACTTAACCTTTGAACTATCCTCTAGCTCATCATATCCATAAATCTTATATCGTCTATCAAATAATTGATCTCTAATATAATAAGCTAATTCTTCTTTTCCTTCTTCATCTCTAATCTTTTCCGCATTACTCTGTATTAAAGCGAAAACATTTCTTTGATCCTTAAATAAATATCCCGATTCTTCTTTATGTAAATAATGAGCAACTCCTAACAGTTCACCCATACCAATTTCAACATCAATTCCAGAAACCTCTTCAGGTCTGATAGTAGACAGAAAAATATCTTCTTTCTCTGCCACTCCCCGCTTAGGATCTAATGTATACAGCAAAATAGAAGTTAATATTTCTTGTGAGTATTCAATATTATTTTCTCTACAAACTCTAATATCAGATCTAAAACGACCTGTAATTTGATAATCAATCCCCTGTAAAGATCGACCATCAAGATCAGAAATCAGAAACATATCCTTATCTAGATACTTTTTCTTAACCACATCAACTAAAATCTGCAACTCCCCTCTGATATTCTGTTTTTCAGTAGAAGCTTCATCATAGATATCATCTAGCACCGATAATAATTCAGGATGAAAAGGATAAGAATCAATCATTTTAGCTCTATACTTCTGTCGATTTTCAAAGTCTAGTTCTACCTTCTCATATTCAGCTAAATAGTCATCTACTATTTTTTCAACTTCATTTCTATTAACTTCTTCTTTTGGAGTTTTGAATAGGCGATGGATAATAATTTTTTCTCTATCTCCTGTAGCAGCCATATCTTCTTTTCTGGGCTTACTTCTATTAATAATTTCTTTTAACTCTCTATTTTCTTCTAAAAATCCAATGAATACAAACAGCTTTTCATTATCAGCAGCTAATTCCAATAAATTCTGAATAAACATCTTATTTGCCTCTATTAAATGATCTTCTTGTTCGGGATTAAAAGAACCAAACCATCTTTCCAACTCATCAATAAAGATTGCAGTATAATCATCACCTATCAGCTCTTCTATATCATCTACTGTGGGATATCTGTCTATTTTATTAATTATTTCTTCCTTATCCAACTCCCTCATAATAGGTTCCCATAATTTATCGGGGTCAACCTTGCTTGTTGATAAAATACTGCTTTTACTATTATCCTGTATAGTAGCTAAATTAAATTTAATATTATGATAATTAATCCAACTTTCAGCTTGCTCTGGATATGCAAAAATATTATATAAAGTAATTAATGCATGAGATTTACCAGAACCATAAGCTCCAGCTAAAACTATTCCTCCCTGATTATCTATTCCAGTTAGTTTTTGATTTGCTAACTTAATCACATTTCTAATAGCATTAGAAGGATACGTGGTAGCAAAAAATCGCGCTGGATTCGATTCTAACCTATCTTCCTTATCCTTAACTCTATATGCTCTAATAGCATGTTGAAAATTAACTTCCGGATCAATCACTTCTTGTCTTGGCCTCAATAAATCATTTATTACCACTTGAAATCACTTCCCCCTTGATAAAAGATTTTGTAAATATTCCTAAATTTCAAAAAAGAGCTATCTGCTAACGATTTGCAAACCAGACCGCATAATCATTCACATGTTTATAGTTTAGACTATTTTTATCAGTAGCTTCTAAATCACATAAAGGGAAATAATGTACTTCGCTATCTTTCATAACTTCAACAATTACTCCGTAGAGATCCTCTACCGATGTTATCCCATTTACAATCAGCTTATCACCAAACTCTATACCTTCCCAGTCTTGAACTTCCCTAACTTCAGCCTTAAATGGAAAGCTTAATACCCTGTCTAAGTAGTCCTTCCAGACTTCAAAAACCTCCAATATCCCTTCATCCACAACTTCCTTAAGCACCTGATTAATTCTTTTACCCTGTTCTCCTAAAAATAACCACTTATACTGTTTATCAATTCTTTCAATAGCTCTCTTTACATCTTCTTTACTATCTCGGGTCTCTACCTTTTCCAAAACATCCTGTTCTAAGTTAAGCTTTGTATAATCTAGACCCTCTTCCTTACTTTCAATAATAAAATATTCCGGCATCTCCTCTAAAGTAAGGCTATCCCACTCAATACAATAAATATAAGAATCTTCAACTCCATATTTCCCTGAAACCCTTCCCTGCCAACCTCCAATCAACATATCCTCATCATCCGGACATTTAGCACCTTCTTTAACCCTTACTGAATCACCTATCTTTAAATCAATACTCATATTATCACCTCATTATTTAGTATAGCCAGTTCTAAGCAAAATTTAAATCTTTTAATACTTTTGAATTTATTAGTGTTCATTAATGTTGATTCAGCTCAAGACTACTCATGGTTCTAGGATTTTAATCTTATGTTTTAATGTTTTATCAAAACTTAGTCAGATTTTAATCTGTATCAAAATAGGTTTTAATCTTTATATTTTCACTAAATTAATTATACCATAAAAAACCAAAATTAAAAAATAAAAAACATCAGCTTAATAAACTGATGCTTTAGCAAAGGTTAAAGTATTTTGTATTATCTATTTCGATTTTTAGTATATGTACCTGCTCCCCAACCTCCTAAAAATCCTAGACCAATTTTTAGTACGTCTAAAAATATATCTTGATTATCTTTAGCCAAATAAACAGTTAAAAATACAAATAAAGCTATAGCTAAGAGAACATATATCAGTTTGTAGTTTTCTCGCTTATTCTTCAACTCAAACTCTCTACTTTCTGCTTTGTCAGATATATCTAATAATTTATCAATATGTGATTGCACTGCAAAAACAAAATAGAATAGCCTTCTAATAAGTCTATAATTCACTCACAATACTCAAATTTAAAGTT
>NZ_JALKBZ010000066.1 GCF_023227765.1 Fuchsiella alkaliacetigena | reverse complement strand
GCCAGTAGTTCCTTTGATGATATTCATTAATTTACTAGGAGAATATCTGGGAAGTGCCGATAGAAAAAGATGTATATACTCAGGCATTATTTCTATAGATAGTACTTCAAAACTATGCTCGATAGCCAGTTCATCGATAGCATTTATTATTATATTTTTTATCTCTTTATTATCCAAAATATTTTTTCTATATTTAGGAATCCATACAAAATGATAGTTTAAAAGAAACTTTGCATGTCTTGTACTTTTATAGGTATTCATAAGTTAAAACCCCTTAATAATAGTTATTAACAATATTATATCATAAAAGGGGTTCGTATTCAAGAAACATATTAAATAATTTTAATTTTCAAGTCGATTTAAAATTAAAATAGCCGATTCATCCCCGCCCATTAACATAGGCAAGGCTTTCTCGGCTAAGTTCGGTAAGAAATAAAATAAAGCTCTGGTTGATAATCCAGAGCTTTTAGAATATTTTAATAAAAACAAGCTAATTCAGTCAACTATACCTTGCTAACTTTCTATCTGATAGCATCCTTAAGTTCTTTAACCAGCTTCCCTACTTCAGCTAACATAGCCTCTCTATTATCCAAATTATCCTTAATTCGATCTATAATAGCACTACCTACCACTACCCCTTCAGCATGCTTAGCCACTTGCGCAGCCTGCTCGGAAGTAGAGATGCCAAAGCCAACCGCCAGAGGAAGTTCACTATAATTCCTCACTCTAGTTAAAAACTCCGTCAGATTAGGAGCTAACTCACTTCTAGCTCCAGTCACTCCAGTTAAAGAAACACAGTAGATAAAGCCTCTACTGGCCTGATTAACTAACTTAATCCTCTCGATATCACTAGTCGAAGCCAACAAGAAAATAGTTGCCAACTTTCCCTCTTTTAACTCCTCTAGCTTTTCACTCTCCTCCGGCGGTAAATCAGGGATAATTAAGCCGTCCACTCCTACCTCTTCCGCCTTAGCAACAATCTTTTCAAAACCATACTTATAAAAAGAGTTATAATAACCCATTAAGATCAAAGGAATCTCCGTCTTTTCTCTCAATCTAGCCACCAAATTAAATATTCCATCTAAGTCTGTCCCGGCCTGTAAAGCCCGCTGTGAAGCCTGCTGAATAGTAGGCCCGTCTGCCAAAGGATCAGAATAAGGCACTCCTAACTCTATCATATCGGCTCCCGACTCTGCCAACTGCTCCACCAAAGCTTCCGTAGCCTCTAAACTAGGATCACCAGCAGTAATATAGGGAATAAAAGCAGTCTCATCCTCCAAAGCCAACTCTCCAAACTTCTTTTCAATCCGATTCATTATAACTCCACCTCCAGCTCTTTAGCTATGGCCTGCACATCTTTATCGCCTCGACCTGATAAGTTAAATATTATAATCTGTTCTGAATCCAGTTGAGGAGCTAACTCCCTCAAATAAGCCACAGCATGAGCGCTCTCCAAAGCAGGAATAATCCCCTCTACCTCAGAAAGAAGCTGGAAGCCTTCTAAAGCTTCTTCATCTGTAACTGCCACGTACTCCGCGCGTTGGGAGTCCTGATAATAACTATGCTCCGGGCCCACCCCTGGATAGTCCAAACCAGCCGAAATAGAGTGAGCGGGAATAATTTGACCATAATCATCCTGAAGAATATAGCTCATAGCCCCGTGTAAAACTCCGGTACTCCCAGCCGTCAAAGAAGCAGCATGCTCGCCAGTCTCCAAACCTCTACCAGCAGCCTCCACTCCCACAAAGTTCACCTCATCATCTGCAAAAAACGGGTGAAAAAGTCCGATAGCATTACTTCCTCCGCCTACACAGGCTACTAAATAATCCGGAAGTTTTCCTTCTAATTCCAAAATCTGCTCTCGAGCCTCTTCCCCGATCACAGCCTGAAAATCTCTAACGATCTCCGGATAAGGATGCGGGCCCACTACCGAACCAATAATATAATGAGTATGCTCTACATTAGTCACCCAGTCTCTAATCGCTTCATTAGTAGCATCCTTAAGCGTCTGACTCCCCGAAGTAACCGGAACCACCTCCGCTCCTAAAAGCCGCATGCGGAACACATTCAGACTCTGCCGTTCAATATCCTCCAGGCCCATATAGATCTCACAGTCCAGATCAAAGATAGCCGCTGCCGTAGCAGTAGCTACCCCGTGTTGTCCAGCGCCAGTCTCAGCTATAATCCGTTCTTTTCCCATGCGCTTAGCCAACAAAATCTGTCCAATGGTGTTATTAACCTTATGCGCTCCAGTGTGATTCAAATCCTCGCGCTTTAAGTATATCTTAGCTCCACCTAGCTCCTTAGTTAATCTCTCCGCATAATAAAGTGGAGTCTCTCGACCTACATAGTCACTTAAATAAGAGTCTAACTCCTTATTAAAGTCAGGATCATCTTTATACTTTCGATAAGCCGCCTCCAATTCATCCAAAGCTGCAATTAAAGTCTCCGGTACATATCTGCCACCAAATTCTCCGTAATATCCTTTCATTGTCTAACCTCCTAAGTGCAATTAATAGTTTACAGTTAATAATTAAATAATTAAGTTCAAGATCTAAAAACAAATCAATATCGTTCTATTGTTTCATGGCGCAGTAGGTCAAATGGATGTTTAACACTAGAAAAGTTTATTTTAGTACTTCTAAGACTCATCTCCACTCAAATAAAAGCACCACCCAGCCTAAAAATCAAGGCTGGTTGTGAACCAGTGAAACTTTCTGCTATTGAACACGAAAATATCTACCGGGTTCCGCTAATTTTAATTAGGAAAATTTGCTAAACCAGCTTTTATTTGAGCTCCGATTCGTCAAGAAGCACTAAAAAATAAACTTTAATATCGCTTATAAACACCCATTTGACCGTGCTGATAACGAAAAATTGGTTTTGTGTTGCTGCGCTAACATAATTTCGCTCATTATTATAACAATATTCTAATAGCCAAACTATGCTTCTGAACTTATCTCTTAAGGTTTAGTCAGAACTTAGTCAGATTTTAGTCTGTGTCCAGTAGATTTTAATCTTTTGAACTTTATCTATCCTCTATCCTCTGTCCTTTATACGCTGTTAACCTGATTCACTAACTCCACCAATCTATCATGATCCTTAACTCCCGGCTCCTTTTCTACTCCACTACTGACATCAACTCCATAAGGAGCCACATCACGAATAGCGCTGACTATATTCTCTGGCTTCAGACCACCAGCCAGAATAATCGGGCCCGCCTCCTTCGCCTGCTCAGCTAAATTCCAATTAAAGGTTTCTCCCGTTCCTCCGGCCTGGCCAGCTACATAAGTATCTAAAAGATAAGCAGTTACTACCTCAGCATACTCTTTTAACTCAAGCAAAGGCAGTTGATCTTTAATCCTAAAAGCCTTAACTACTGTTAAGTTAGCAAACTCTTGACAGTACTCCGGACTTTCACTACCGTGCAGTTGAACTGTATCTAAGCCACAATAGCTAACTATCTCCTTTACCTTAGCTAACTCCTCATCTACAAAGACCCCTACCTTATTAATAAAAGGGGGTAAGTTATCAACTATCTCCTTTACTCTTTCTGGACTTACCTGACGAGGACTGGCAGCTAAAATAAAACCTAAACTATCTACCCCTTGTTCTACTGCCCGCAGAGCATCCTCTAAATTAGTAATTCCACAGATTTTAATTCTAGTCATTTAAATCGAACTCCCAGTTAAATTTAATTCCTCAATCTTCTTAGCCAAATCTGCGCTACGCATCAAGGCTTCGCCTACTAAAATACCATCGATTCCTTGGGCTGCTAGCAGCTCTACATCATCACCAGAGCTAATCCCGCTTTCACTGACTGTTACTCTATCTTCAGGCAATAACTCTTGCAAATCTAAAGTCTGTTGAATATCGGTTTCAAAAGTAACTAAGTCCCGATTATTGATCCCGATTATCTCCGCTTCGGCTTCTACAGCCTGCCTTAACTCATCCTCGCTGTGTACCTCTACCAGAGCAGCCAAACCTAAATCTTCAGCTAAACTCAATAGCTCCTGCAACTTCTCAAAGCTCAACACCGCCACTATCAGCAGCACTGCATCGGCTCCGGCTGCCTGGGCTTCATAGAGCTGATAAGGATCTACTATAAAGTCTTTACGCAATAAAGGTAGCTTTACCTGCTCTTTAATTGCTGTTAAATAGTCCAAGCTACCCTGAAAGTACTTACTATCGGTTAAAACCGAAATAGCTGCTGCTCCATACTCTTCATAAGCGGAGGCTATCTGCACCGGATTAAAGTCCTCCCTGATCACTCCCTTAGAAGGAGAAGCCTTTTTAACCTCGGCTATCAAACTCATACCCGGCTCTAGCAAAGCTGTTTTAAAGTCCTTAATCTCACTAGGTGCTCTCAACTTAGCTTTTAATTCAGCTAAGCTAACTTCATCTTTTTGGGCTGCTACTTCTTGTTTAGTATTCTCAATAATTTTTTCTAAGAACATTTTTATCCCCTTTTCTGATTTGTATAGTCAATTAATAGGTTCAGCTTTTCTAAAGCCTGCCCGGAATCTATTACTTGGGCTGCCAACTCTACCCCAGCCTCTAAGTCTTCAACCTGGTCGGCTACCAACAAAGCTGCGGCACTATTTAACAAGATAATATCTCGTTTAGGACCCTGCTTACCTTTCAAAATATCCAAAGCAATATCTGCATTTTCCTGAGCCGTACCCCCCTGAATGTCCTCTACCTCAGCTACATTTAAACCTAAGTCCTCGGGGTGAACCTCTGAATTTTCTACCTCACCACCCGCTTTCAAATAACTAACCTTAGTCTTACCTAGATTGGAAAGCTCATCTAAACCGCCCGCTCCATGCACCACAAAGGCCTTTTCTACTCCTAAGTTAGCTAATACCTTAGCTAATACTTCAGTTAACTTTGGATCATAAACTCCTAGTACCTGTCGTTGGGCCCGCGCCGGATTAGTCAAAGGTCCTAAAATATTAAAGACCGTCCGCACTCCAATCTCTTTTCTGGGCCCAATAGCATGCTTCATTGCTTTATGAAAAAGCGGCGCATATAGAAAGCCAATCCCGATCTCATCTACTGCCTCAGCTACTTCTTCAGCAGTCAACTCCAAATTAACTCCCAAAACTTCCAGCACATCGGCACTACCACTTTTGCTGGAAACGGAACGATTACCGTGCTTAGCTACCGGTACTCCTGCTCCTGCTACCACAAAAGCCGTAGTAGTAGAGATATTAAAAGTACCTACTCCATCACCGCCAGTACCACAAGTATCCACTACTAAGTCCGCTTCCGGCTGCACAGCCAATGCCTTCTGCCGCATAATCTGCGCTGCTCCGGTAATCTCCTCCACCGTCTCGCCCTTCATTCGCAAAGCAGTAATAAAGCTCCCTACCTGAGCTGCAGTAGTCTCCCCGCTCATTATTAAGTCCATTGCTTCTCTCATCTCTGCTACTTCCAAATTCTCTCCGGCCACTATCCGCTTGATTAATTTTTTCATCTTACTCAGCTCCTCTCATCTATTATCAACTTACTCTTTTCCATTAGCCATCTCAACAGCCTTAATTAAGGCTTCTGCTTTATTCAAAGTCTCCTGATACTCAAACTCCGGTTCGGAATCGGCTACAATCCCGGCTCCAGCCTGCACATAGACCTGATCTCCTTTAAACATCATCGTCCGAATAGTAATACAGCTATCCAAATTACCACCGAAGCCAAAGTAACCGATAGCTCCAGCATAGGGCCCACGCGCCGTAGGCTCCAGTTCAGCTATAATCTCCATAGCCCTGATCTTGGGTGCTCCCGAAACCGTACCTGCGGGAAAGCAGGAAGCTAAGGCCGAAAATCCACTTAAATCTGCCTTTAATTCCCCCTTCACATTGGAAACCAGATGCATCACGTGAGAATACTTCTCTACCTCCATAAACTGATCCACCTCTACGCTCCCAAACTCACTAACTCGACCTACATCATTTCTACCTAAATCGACTAACATAGTATGTTCAGCCCGTTCCTTGCGATCATTTAACATCTCCTCAGCCAACGCTTGATCTTCCTCTTGATTCTCACCGCGCCTTCTCGTCCCTGCAATAGGCCTATTTTCAACTACGCCGTCCTCCACTCTAACCAACATCTCCGGCGAAGAACCCACTAACTTTAAATCAGCAAAATTAAGATAATACATATAAGGAGAAGGATTAATCCGCCTTAAAGTACGATAAACAGCAAAGGAATCGGCCTTACTTTGCAGTTGCAAACGCTGGGAAAGCACTACCTGAAAGATATCTCCGGCCTTAATATACTCCTTAGACTGCTCAACCATCTCCATAAACTCTGTTTTAGTTAAGTTAGACTGCACAGCCATTTCAGACTCTTGAGTATCGGTAATATGCTTTACCTCACCCCTTGCCAAAGGCTGCTTTAACTTAGCCACTATTTTATCGATCTTCTTAATAGCCTGCTGATAAGCCTGCTGGGGATCTGACTCCACAAAAGTATTAGCTACCACCTTGATTTTGTGTTTAACGTGGTCAAAAATCAAAATTGTATCGGTTAATATAAAGATACTATCAGGCAGCCCTAAGTCAGACTCTCGACGGGGAATATCCTCAAAAGAAGTAGCCATTTCGTAACCTAAGTAACCTACCGCTCCGCCAAAAAATCTAGGCAGTCCTTCTACTTCTACTGGTTGATAAGCAGCTAAGATCTGGTCTAACTTAGTTAGCGGCTCTTCAGTAACCTGCTCTTCCACTTGCCCATCTTCTTCAATACTAACCTTACCTTGCTGATACTTAAAGACTAAAAAAGGATCACCGCCAATAAAGGAGTAACGACCTACCTTCTCGCCTCCTTCTACACTTTCCAGCAGATAAGAGTATTCACTATCTCCCAACTTTTTAAAAGCTGAAACAGGAGTCTCCATATCAGCTACTACCTCAGTATAAACTGGAATTAAGTTCCCTTCTTCAGCCTTAGCCATAAACTGCTCTCGATTAGGATAATACATCTTTTACTTCCCTTCTTTTCATGAATAACTCGGTCAATAGATTTAACTCTCCTACTAACTCCTGCAAGTCAGCACAGCTCAAAGCTTCAACTCCAGTTGAACTTGCTGGCCCAGCTAAATTAACTAATACTCCATCGCCTCCGGCTACAATTCCGGCTTTAGCTAAAGGAGTTATCAACTCCTGCTGACTAACAGCATCGCTAGGCTCTACAATTATTGGCAGATGACTTAAATTCTTAACTGTAGGCACCGCACTGATATCCAAAATATTTTCACTACCTTCCTGAAAGCTCCTAACTCCTCGCTCACAAAGAACTACCTGACGATTACCAGCTTCCAAAATATATTCGGCTGCTAATAACCATTCCTTAATAGTAGCACTCATGCCTCGCTTTAAAAGTACCGACACTTCAGCCTGACCCAATGCCTTTAATAAGGGATAATTTTGCATATTCGGAGCTGCCACTTCAATTAAGTCCACGTACTCCACTGCTAAATGAATATGCCGAGGGTCCATCACCTCAATTCCAACTGCTAAATCCGTAGCCTCTCTTATTTGGGCTAATAATTCTAAACTCTGCTTACTTAAATCGGGCCCGGTGTAAGGAGAATCTAAGCTTTTAGCTACTCCACCTATTAAGATTTCTCCTCCAGCCTCTTTGATAGTCCGAGCAGTATTAATTAACTGCTCTTTGTCTTCAACAATCTCTAGCGAGACCACAGTCACCGGCGATTTTTTTCCCACCTCAACTCTACCAATCTGCACTGTACTCCTTTTTAAACCTTTTCTCTTTCCAGCCAAAGGATATAGTTCTTTAGCAGGCTGACTCATCTCTACTCAACTCCCCCTTAAAAATTAAAAAACCCGACTCCTTAGAGTCCGGTTTAGATAAATCTCACTAGTAAAGCAATCTAGACATAAAAATCCCTAGATTAAAAGCTTTACTCATCTCATCTTTACTCATCTAAACTCGGCTCGGCTAAACTCATCTCTAATATCAAGTTTTAAATTCTCTACTTACTTAACTCAGCTCTCAGCTATCTCTTTACAATCTATCTCTAAAATCTATTAAGTACCTGACTCTACTTCCCCGTGCTTAGTAATAATCTCCGCTTTACCTCTAATCTTAATAGCAGAAGTATGCTTAGTAAACTGAGCCATCATTACTTCCCCAGCATCCAGCTTTTCAGTATGATGAAACTCCGTCTTCTCACCGCGAGTCAAACCAATAATAGTAACTCCATCCTCCAAAGCTTTAATCACTACGTACTCTTCGCCTACAATCGGCTCCATTAAAAAATCCTCCTATCCTAGCTCACTTCTTCTAATCTTAAAACAACTCAGCTCAGCTCTTCAAATCTATACCTAATGATAATACAGCAGCTAAACATTGTCAAGTACAATTAAGCAAAATCAGCTTAAAACACTGTAATAATCCCAGCACTCAATAGAGTGATTGCTATTCCAGCAATTAAAACTCCGGTACTGATAGCTAAAAAAGCCCACTTGAATCTAATCTTAAAAATAGTTGCTGCTAAAGAAGCAGTCCAAGCTCCAGTAGTAGGTAAAGGAACTGCCGTAAAAAAGATCAAACCGATAGCTCCGTACTTTTTAACCCGGTCACTTTTGCGAAGGGTCCGCGCATAAAGCCATTCAAAAAATCTATCAAAAATAGGAACTTTACGCAGAAGCTCAGTAACTGGATCTAAGAGTATTAACAAAGGCATAACTGGAACTAAATTACCAATAAAGGCTAGCCAAAAAGCTTGCATAGGACTTATCCCCCAAGAAACAGCTAGGGGAATAGCTCCCCGCAGTTCAGTTACCGGCAACATAGCTGCTATGAAAATAGCAAATTCTCTTGAAATCAAGTTTCGAATCCATAAAAATAACTCTTCCAATTTTCATACCTCCAATATATCTAAATATACTTTAACAGTCCTTCCTCCTTAATCGATAAATTCTCCGGCCGATCTTGATCGACTAGCCGTCCTTCTTTTAAAACCAGCACCTCATCAGCCAGACTTTTAGCTTGATAAAAGTTATGAGTAACTACCAAAACACTTACTCCTTTTTCCACCTCTTCGGCAATAATTTCTTCTACTAGATTTATACTATCGATATCAAGGCTGGTATTAGGTTCATCAATAAAGATCAGCTCCGGCTCTGCAACCAAAGTTCTGGCAATAGAAACTTTTTGTTTCTCTCCTCCGGATAGTTGCTTAGCGTTCTTATTAGCTAGTTTATTAATATTTAATCTAGTTAATGCTTCACCAACTTTAGTATTTATTTTTTCCTCACTTAAATCCCTGAACTTTAAACTTAAAGCAATATTTTCATAAACTGAAGTATTATACAGCAAAGGATCTTGCCAAATAAAGCCAATTTTGCGACGAACTGCTAATCTATTCTTAGCAGTAACCAGTTCTCCTTGAAAGTATATTTTGCTTTGTTTACACTCTTCTAATTGACTTAGGATTTTAATTAGAGTGCTTTTACCACTGCCATTAGGGCCCATCAAAGCTAAAACAAGCCCTTCTTCAATTACTACTTCCTCAATATCAAGTATCTTTTCTTCTCCATAATACTTAACTATATTTTCCCCGGAAATAATAGCTGCTGCCATTAAGTATCACCTGCCTGAAAACTGTGCAAAATAAGATTGATCACCAAAGAGAGCGACATTAAAATAATTCCTAAAGAAAGGGCAAAGCCAAACTCTCCCCGACTGGTCTCTAAAGCAATAGCTGTAGTTAAAGTCCTAGTTACTCCGCGGATATTGCCACCGATCATCATTGAGATTCCTACCTCTCCAACTACCCGTCCAAAAGCGGTAATTACTGCTCCTAAGATTCCAAATCGGATTTCCTTTAATAAAATAAATAAAGCCTGTTTTTTAGAAGCACCTAAGGAAAGAGCCGTCTTAATAATCTGTTCTTCGGATTCTAAAATAGTATTTAAAGACAAGGTAGTAATAATAGGCAAAGCGAGTATCACCTGACCAATTATAATTCCTTGGGGAGTAAATAATAGATTTAAGCCCCCTAAGGGCCCGCGGTTAGATATAAAAGTAAAAACCAATAGTCCAATCACTACCGTTGGTAAGCTCAATAAAGTATTTAGAACTGTAATAAGTAAGCCCTTGCCTTTAAAATCATACTGACTAATCAAAAAACTGAAGGGAATTCCTAAGCAAGCAGCTAAAAAAGTAGAAAAAGAAGCTAAAAAAAACGAAAGCATAGCTACCTCTAACACTTCCGTATCTAAGGCTAAGATCAGTCTTAAAGCTTCACTAAATCCTTGTATAATATAGTCCAATATCTATCTTCCTTTCTCAACTTTAAAGGTCTTTAACTGGATTAAATAGTCTCTGCTCAGCAATAGTATATTCCTGAATAATCTGCTGAGCTGTTGGGGATAAAAGATACTCCGTAAATATTTTAGCTCCTTGATAGTTAATATCAGCATGTATTTCTGGATTAACGCTTAAAACTGAGTAAGGATTAAAAAGCAAAGGATCATCTGCCAACAAAATCTCTAAATCAAGCTGTTCTTTAAAGGTCAAATAAGTACCTAAATCAGTCAAAGTATAAGCTTGCTTTTCGTCAGCTACTACCAAGGTAGAACCCATCCCCTGTCCTGTCTCTTGATACCAGCTTCCTTTAGCTTCAATATCAGCCTCCTCCCACAGCTCTAACTCTCTTAAGTTAGTCCCGGAAGAATCTCCGCGAGAAATAAAAGTAACTTCTTGAGCAGCCAGCTCTCTAAAAACTGCTACTGCTCCTGGGCTTCTTTTGATATTGGCTGGATCTTTGTTAGGGCCTACTAATACAAAGCTATTATCCATTATCTTCTCTCTATTAACTCCGTAACCTTGCTCCATAAATTCTAGTTCTGCTGACTCAGCATGAGCCAATAAAACATCAGCATCACCGCTTTTACCTAACTCTAAAGCCTTACCCGTCCCTACTGCTATTACATCCACTCGAATATCATTTTCCACTTCAAAAGGAGGAATTAACTCTGCTAACAAACCAGAATTTTCAGTGCTAGTAGTAGTAGCTAAAATCAGTCTTTCAGTACCGTCCCTTTGAAAAGCATTTTGAATACTATCAAAGCCTATCCTGCCAATAACTAAACTAAAAGTTAAGATTACCATAATTATAATCAATGCTTTATTATTTTTTAGCATAACTAAACACCTCATTAGTAAATCAAATACTTGACATCCTCCCCGCCCGTTCCTTGCGTCACGAACGAGGATTCCTAAAAGAAACTTACGAGGTTGCTATCTGATTA
>NZ_JALKBZ010000065.1 GCF_023227765.1 Fuchsiella alkaliacetigena | reverse complement strand
ATCCTTAGGGAATCTCTGTCTAAAATCATCTTCCATATTTTAACTTGTAATATTTTCACTTGACATAGGACGTCTTTCTGGCTTCCCGCAAATGTTTAGTATCTGCAAAGATCCGGGCAGCATATAACTGAAGCTAATCAGCATGGGATTCTTTTAAAGGTCTTGAACTTATCTATCCTTTATACTTTATCCTCTATCCTCTGCTTTTACAACCGGTCGTCCTACGCTGTAATAGGTAAAGCCTAACTCTTCCATCTTCTCCGGCTGATAGCAGTTTCTACCGTCGATAAAGAGCGGATTATTGAGCAGCTCTTTAACTCGTTTTAAGTCTAAATTCTGAAACTCCTCCCATTCGGTAACTAAAAGTAAAGCATCGGTGTTCTCTATAGCTGAATAAGCATCCTCGGCGTAATCTATATCATCACTGAAGATCTCCTGAGCCTCGTCCATAGCAATCGGATCATAAGCTTTAACCTCAGCTCCGGCTTCCAAAAGCTCTTTGATTACAGTTCGCGAAGGAGCTTCGCGCATGTCATCGGTGTTGGGTTTAAAAGAAAGACCTAAGACAGCAATAGTACGGCCCTCTAGCTCAGGTAGTTCCTTCTTTAACTTCTTCACTAAAGTCTTCTTTTGTAGTTGATTAACCTCTACGGTAGCACTAACCACCTTAAAATCATAGCCATGCTCTTTAGCAGTGGAGACTATAGCCCGAGTATCTTTGGGAAAGCATGCACCCCCAAAACCTACTCCTGATCTTAAGAACTTATCGCTAATCCGATGATCCATCCCGATTCCCTGAGCTACTTCCTCTACATTAGCTCCAGTCCTTTCGCATATATTAGCTATTTCGTTAATAAAGCTGATCTTAGTAGCTAAGAAAGCATTAGCTGCATACTTGATCATTTCCGCACTATAACGATCAGTATGGAGAATCGGCGCCTCAAAGTCCTGATGAAGCTCGTCCAAAACTTGAGCTGCTTTTTCATTATTACTACCGATGATAATTCGATCCGGATTCATCGTATCGCTAACCGCCGAACCTTCGCGCAAAAACTCAGGACAGGAAACTACATCAAAGTCATAATCAGCCTCTTTATTATCGCTAATTAAGTCTTCTACCCAGTCTCCAGTTCCTACCGGAACGGTGCTTTTATTGATCACGATCTTATAATCGTTGATCTGCTCAGCAACACTTCTAGCCACAGACTCCACCGCCGAAAGGTCGGCCCCGCCTTCCTCAGTAGAGGGAGTACCTACGGCAATAAAGATAATATCACTCTCTTTTATTCCTCTAGCCAAAGAAGTTGTAAAGTCTAAATTACCGTTATTATAGTTCTCATCCACAATCTCTTTTAAGCCCGGCTCATAAATAGGCATCTTTCCTTCCTTTAGTCCGGCAATCTTTTCTTCATCTATATCAACACAGATTACTTGATTCCCCAAGTCTGCAAAGCAGGCCCCGGAAACTAATCCCACATATCCTGTTCCGACAACGCACAAGTTCATTATTTAAATTCCTCCCTAAGTATTCTTTTAATCTTATCTATCATCTATCCTCTATCATTCATCCTCTGCTCTTGCAAATCTATTACCTTTGAATCCGCAAAATCTCGATTAGGCTCATAGGTACCCACTAGCTTCACTAAACATTTAATAATAGCTGCAGAGTTGCTTAATTCGATTAACTTTTTCAGCTTGTCTATATTTTGATAAAGAAGCTCAGTATCTATCTTCTCTAATTGAGCTTTAAAGATTCTTTCGTGTTCAGTAGCTAGGTTATCTTCCTTTTCAGTTAATAACTCCTCGTACATCTTCTCACCTGGACGCAGGCCAGTGATTTCTATCTCAATATCCTCGCCTACTTCTAAGCCGGAAAGCTCAATTAAATCCCTAGCTAAATCAATAATTTTCACCGGCTGGCCCATATCCAATAAGAATACCTCGCCTCCTTGTCCTAAAGCTCCTGCTTCAATAACCAGTTGGGAAGCTTCAGGAATAGTCATAAAGTAGCGCTCCACCTCTTCGTGAGTAACGGTAACTGGCCCGCCTGCTTTAATCTGCTTCTTAAAAAGAGGGATTACACTGCCGTGACTGCCTAATACATTACCAAAACGAACAGCCATGAACTTAGTCTGACTCTCTTTATTGACGGCTTGAATCAACATCTCTGCTACTCGTTTAGTAGCTCCCATTACATTGGTAGGATTTACTGCCTTATCGGTGGAAATCAGCACAAATCTCTCTGTCCCAAATTCATCAGCAGCCCGAGCTACCTTTTCAGTGCCCAGAATGTTATTTTTAACGGCCTCTCGGGGATTACTCTCCATTAAAGGAACATGCTTATGAGCTGCTGCGTGAAAGACCACATCCGGTCTATGCTTAATAAAAATCTGTTTTAACTTAGCCTGATCACGAATACTAGCAATAATAGGCACTATTTCTAAAGCAGGGTACTTTTCCTTAAGCTCCAACTCTAAAAAATAGGTATTATTTTCATAGATATCCAGAATCAATAGCTGCTGAGGCTCAAAACGAGCTATCTGCCGACAAAGCTCCGAACCAATAGAGCCTCCACCCCCAGTAACTAAAACTGTTTTATCCTTAAGATAGGAGCAGATATCTTCAATATTCAAGTCCACCTGATCTCTTCCTAAGAGATCCTCTACTCTGACTTCGCGAATTTGGCTTAAGGAGACATTTTTCGTTAAAATCTCATCTAAGGCAGGTAAGATACTAACCTTAACCCCTTCTTGATTGCTCAGATTATAGATCTCTTTAATTACTTTACCTCTCACCGAAGGTATGGCTATAATAACTTCTTTAATATCATAACTTTCAATAATTCCCGGAATAGCATAGCGATCGCCTAATACCTTTCGGTTATGTATCTCTAAGCCATGCTTGTGGGGATCATCATCAACTAAGCCGATAATTTCTTTTTTAAGTGGATACTTATCGGTTTCGCGAATAATTGCTTCCGCTGCATCACCAGCCCCCACCATTAAGACGTTATCTTTATTCTGATTAGAGTTTAAATAATTTATGTAGTAGTTCTTAGAAATTCTAAAAGCAAATCTAATTCCGCCTAAAAAACAGACCTGTATAAAGAAGTTAATGACAACTATACTACGAGCCAGTGGTATTCCGCCGAGAAAGACTATAACTGTGAATAATAAATTAATTAATAAAGAAGCTTGAATAATGATTTTTAGTTCAGTGATACTGACGTATTTCCAAATTTTATTATAGACCTTTAAGAAGTATAGAGCTAAAATGCCGATAACTGAAATAAGTAAGAGATAGTAGAAATTGAAGTACTGAAGCCAGTTAGCATCAAAGCGGAGCATGAAACTAACTATCAAAGCTAAATTAATCAGTAAAAGATCAGCTCCAAAGAGTATCTGCTTTTTAAACTTTTTTAGTTTTTCTATCATTTAGTTTGATCACCTCTTCACTAGTTATAGTTAATTGCTAACCATTAGCTATATTATACATTATTTTGCTTGATTTTGAAAGGGGAGTTTTGTTAGAGGATAGATGATAAAGGATAGAGGATAGATTTAGTTCAAAACCTTTTTAAGATCTTGACCTTATCTATCCTCTGTCATTTATTACTTGCTCTTCTAAATCACTGCTGAATGCTTTCTTTTATTTCTTCCAACTCCTCTTTTGACAAGTTAGTATACTTAATAATTTTTTCTATATCCTCATTTCCCTGCAACATTTCTTTTGCTATTTCTGCTTTTGTTTCTTTTCTTGTTTCTTTTCTTGTTTCTCTTCTTGCTTCTTTTAAGTTTGTTACATAATCGTGAATAGCTTTTTGTCTGGCTTCATATATCTCTCGGGCTTCCTCATCCTGACTCAATACTTCCAAAGACTTAGCAGCTTTTTCAAGCTCTTTTACTCTTTCTTCTATCATCTTTACCACCTCGCTCTCTGGATTTTTGAGAAATAATAGCCAGGGAATTAAGTCGTTATCTATATCTTCTTGCTTTTGATATTTATTTTCATCTAATTTGGACAGCTCTATGAAATGAATTTCCTCTAGGTCGGTTAATAACTGATTGGTTTCTTTCTCTTTAAGCAAAAAGCAGTTATGATACTTCTCCATCTCTGCTAAATAGTTAAAATTGAGAATATTTATAGCTACTGTCTTCCTGAGCTTACTATATTCCTGACCTTCTTTCAGTTGGGATGAATATAATCTGGACCAGTAGTATAAACTCCTTCTGGTCATATTATATTGATTTTTTAGCTGAATTTCTATGTTTATTTTCTGATTATCGTTAGCCGTTGCTTTTATGTCTAGGCGGGATAGTTTATCTTCATCCCAGTCCTTATTGATTTCTGCATTATCTATTTTAACTTTTACTATTTCTCTGGCTGTTCCTTTACTTTTAAATACTGCATTTAGAAAGGCTATTAGTATATCCGGCTGTTTTTCTGAACCAAATATCTTTTTAAAGACGAAGTCTACTTTAGGATCTAATAATTCTTTTGTCATTATATCCCCCTTCCCGGCTTTGATTTTCAATTGTTAGCTTACAATTATATTATACATTATTTCGCCTGCTTTTGAAAGTTAAATAGGGCCCGACTTCTTGTGAAATGCAAATGATAGATGATAAAGGATAGAGGATAGAGGATAGATTTAGTTCAAAACCATTATATTTTTAACTATCTTTTTTTGTACTACTCATCCATTATTTCATTTTTAACGCTTTGCCATCTTAAATTAAGCTCTTTATAAAAGTTTTGTCTTGTGCCAACTAGAATTAACAAGCAATCCTTTTTTTCTTCATCAAGATAAAATGCTGTCCGATAATTATTAGCATTAATACTAAAACTATAGCTATGCAAAGAAGAAAAATTACCCTTTAAAGACTTTGCCTTCTCCTTTGGATTATCTTCCAGTTTTAAAAGCTCATTTTTTATATTATCTTTCAAGTGTTTAAATTTTTTTATATCTTTTTTGGCTCTAGTTGTTACCATAATTTGATAAGCTGCCATATTTAATCTCTCCCTATAAATCCCTTAAATTTGTAGCCTTACCCTCATCACGTTCTTTAAGAGCATATTCTTTCAATACAACACCGGGATGTTTTACCGCCTTAGTAAATTTTAATTGATGATTGTTAGCATCTACAAACAATATATCTCCACAGTTAATATCAGTTTTATCTCTCAGTTCTTTTGGAATTGTAACCCTTCCCTTGCTATCAACTTTAATTGCTATTTCTTCAGTCATATTTTCCACCTCCTCTATCATTGGGGATTTCCCACTTGCTAATAGTATTATAGCATTATATATTTTAAGAATCAAATGTAAAAAAGAAGATAGATTTAGTTCAAAACCATCAAAATTAACAACCCTTAAGATCTTGAACTTATTTGTCCTTTGTTATCTATCATTTATCATTTGCTCTTATCAAAATATTCCTCTAATTCTTCAATAGTCTCCATTTCAAATAACTTAGTTGCAATTACTTCTAATTCAGTTTTATCAAGTTGCCTTAATTTTTCTCTTTTATCTTTAGGTAAAGATTTAAATTTACTAATCAATTGCTTCTCTACTAATTCTATCATCCCTTCTTGTCTACCTTCCTGTCTACCTTCTTGCCTACCTTCCTCTTTCAGTTTTTCGGCAATTGTCATCAGTTCTTCACTCCTTTCTGATGATATTTCTTCAGTTGCCCTTTGTAAATCGTAAACACTCAAATTTTCTTTAGCATTCATAATATAACGAACTATAGTTTCAAAATACTCCATCCCTGTTTCTTTTTCTTCTAATTCTTCCAAAACTATTAGCGCCCTTTTAAAACATTCTACAAAATCTTCTCTAAAGATAGAACGCAATATTTCTAAAAATACTCTTAATTTAGCTCCACCTTTTATTTTTTCGTCATCATAATTTGACAAATCATAGGGTAGATATTGATAGTCTGGCACATACTTCTTTACTGCTTCGGGGATATTCTCCAGTAAATCACTTAATTTTAAGCCGATGTTCCATTCTGTCTGTCCATGATAGATTACCAATGGAATAATTAAAGGCAATTTATCACCTTGACCCTGTTTAAATTTTAATTCCCAAATCTTTATCATATATTTTAATAATTGCAAAGTGATCTTTTGATAAGGATAACTTTTGTGCTCAAATAAAAAATAGGGGACTATAGTTATGGAGGATTTAGAAAATATCCGTCAAAGTGCTCATAGTCTTAATAGAGCTGATAGGAACCTGCATAGCTGGACTTTAATCAGATAGCAACCTCGTAAGTTTCTTTTAGGAATCCTCGTTCGTGACGCAAGGAACGGGCGGGGAGGATGTCAACAGAGCTTAAATCTAATGCTGAACTTTCTTTTTAATTTCTTCTATCTTTTCTTTGTCTAATCCGGTTACATCCATTATATCTACCACTTCCATACCTTTTTCTAGCAACTTTTCAGCTGTTTCCATCTTACCTTCTATCTTGCCTTCTATTTTACCTTTTTCTCTTTCCTTTTCCTTGAGCTTATTAATATTCTTAGCAAAGTTACTAATCATCTCTTCCACCTCCCAAGGTTTGGATTCTTCAATGACCTTTTCTAATTCCTCTTTCTTTGCTGCTGGTAGAAGCGGTGCTGATATATTTATAAGCCATCTTTTTATTGAAGTGTATTCTTCTTCGCTCATATTCTTCATAATACTAACTAAATCTTTTAGCCTTTGTAGTACGTCTATTTCTTTCTGCTGATCTAAATAGAAAATTGAGGAGATAACATTAGCAATTTCGAGTAGTTCTTCATCTGAATAGCTGTTGACATCAATTAATAGATACTCAAAATCTAGTAAGTGATTATCGAACTCTTCATAGCTCTTAAATACCTTCTTAAACTCCTTTATAGCTGTCCAACTAGCCTCTCCATTATAAAGAACGATCGGAATCACCGCTGGAAATCTAAAGCCTTTTCTTTCCCTTACATTTTCATCTGCATTTCTATAAACGTCTCTTAGCAACTCGACTATGTAGCATAATAAGCGAAAGGGCATTGTAAAGTCTACACTGGACTGCATTTCTAATAAGCAGTAAAAGATTACTTCTCTATCTTTTAGATTTAAACGATAGACTATATCAGATTCTCTTTTATCAAACTCTGGAGTAACAAACTCTTTATCTACTTTTTCAAGACTATTTTCATCGACTCCTTTAACCCAGTCTTCATTAATAAAACTTTGAATTAACTCTAAAAAGTTTCTTTCTTTTTGGAGCAATTCTTTATAAGCTTTATCATAACTACTTCGTTGACCTTCTCTGTTCTTATCCATTGCTACCTCCTCATTTATATTATATCTTATTTTACTTGACTTTGAAAGCTAAATAGGCCCGACTTCTTTAGAGGATAGATGATAAAGAATAGAGGATAGATTTAGTTCAAAACCATCAAAATTAAGAGTCTTTACGGTCTTGACCTTATCTATCACCACTGGCACTAGCTCCGCGTCGCCTCTGTCATCTATCATCTATCATCTGCTTTTATCTATCTCTTCTTGCTTTTGATACTTACTTTTAGCTAATTTAAATAATCTTCTAACTCCTTTAAATTTTCTATCTCCATTATCTTCACAGCAATTACATTTAATTTATCTTTATCCTGTTCCTTTAGACGCTCTCTATATTCAGCCGGCAAAGATTCAAACTTATTTAATAATATGTTTTCTACTAATTCTACCATTCCTTCTTTCTTAGCTCTCTCGCTTACAAACTCTTCAAAATCACCCATTGCTCGCATAATTTCTTCTCCTTCAAAATAACCCATAAGATTTTTAACCCGCGGACTAAGCTGATAATCTTTATCTTTTATTTCTTGTAATTCAATAAAATATTGTTCAACCATACTGGAAATGGATTGATCCGTTTCATCCGAAAGACGATGAGCAAACTCTATTATCTCTTTATCAATACTTAATGTTAATTTATCTTTCATTGCTAGCACCTCCTTACGTATATTATTATATCATTATACGTGACTAAGGACAAATGATAGATGATAAAGGATAGAGGATAGATTTAGTTCAAAACCTTTTTAAGATCTTGACCTTATCTATCCTCTATCCCTGACAGCCTAAAAACAAGGCCCGCTGTGAAGCACATAAAAATCATATCCTCTGCACTTATTCGTCTTTATTCCCGAAAGCAAGTAGGGCCCTAACAGACTTTTACTCACTTGATAATTTCTACTCTTTAACTAACTTAATCGCTTGTCTTTCTAATTCTTCGCTAATCCAAACACCATTTTCTCTCATATTAGCTATCACATTTAAGGACCCGTATTAATTACAATTCTTTTAGGCATTTTCAACATCTGAAGCCAACTCTTCAACCTCCATATTAATCATCGAAACACCGTATTTATGAAGTTCTAATAAAAAGCTAATTCTATCCATTTCTGCTATCTCTGCTGCAATCCCCGAAGGAATTCTTTTTAATTCAAATAATTTCACTGCCATGGCAATTTTAGCTTCACGTTCAAATTGCAGGGTGCTTTCTTGTAGTGCATCCGGAAGGCTAGCTGGATATTTAATTTCCATCTTATTCTTCATGAAAGTTCACTCCTTTTGTCAGTTCACTATTAACTATATTATACATTATTTTACTTGACTTTGAAAGTTAATCTTTAGAGGATAGATGATAAAGGACAGAGGATAGATTTAGTTCAAAACCTCTTTAAGATCTTGTCCTTATCTATCCTCTATCATCTGCCTTTATCTATTTTGATAATTACTTTCATCTAATTTAAATAATCTTCTAACTCCTTTAAGTTTTCTATCTCCATTATCTTCACGGCAATTACATCTAATTTATCTTTGTCTTGTTTTCTTAAACGTTCTTTATATTCATCTGGTAAAAATTCAAACTTATTCAACAATTGTTTTTCTACTAGCTCTACCATTCCTTCTTTTCTGCCTTCTTTTTTAGCTTTCCTGCTTACAAACTCTTCAAAATCACCCATTACTCGCATAATTTCTCCTCCTTCCTGCTCTTCTAGTCTTTCATAAAAGAGCTTCTGTTTTAAGGAATCATTTAATTTTACAATCTGGTCAATAAAGAGAAATAATTGACGAATTTTTACCTTACTATATCCTTTCTCTAATAACAACTTCATTAGCTTCATTTTAAATTCAAACTTCTTATCTTCATCTTTTTTAGCCTGCAAAGCATATTTTTGAGCCAATACCGCTAGGGCAAAACAGTTTTCTTGAGCTATTAATTCATCCTCATTACTTGCTAATACCTTATAAGTATTATAGTTGTATTCCAGTTTAGTACCAAAAAACTGATACTCATAAGAAGCCGGCTGATAGTTCTGATTCTTATCTGTAAAAATAGCCAAGGCAGCAATCTTTTGCTGATATCTATCGTAGATTCTATAAAAATAAGTAAACATCCGTTCTCTAAATTCATCATCTCTATATCCCTGAACTTCTATATGGATTAAGACCCATTTCTCTTCTCCATTTTTCAAATGAACTTTAACCAGTTTATCGATATAACGCTTTTTCTCTTTAGACTTAGGAACTATTTTCTGCAATTCCTTATCTAAAAACTCATAATCCTGTTCAAAGTCTATCTTTTTAGCCAATTTCGGTAAAAAGAAATATACAAAGTCTTCAAAAAGAACTTCAATGATAGTTTTCCAGCTTCCGTCTCTATCAGTCATTTAAGCAACCTCTCTTTCTACAAAAACTCTACTTGACTATATTATACATTATTTTACCTGATTTTGAAAGCTAAATAAATCCGACTTCTTGCAGAGGATAACTATTAACTATTTAATAATTCGCTGACAGAGCTCCTCTATCTGCTGGTCTTGACCCGTCTCCTCTTCCGTAGCCAAGAGTTGAGAAGCCTGCTTTATAAAACAGCGTAGATAGCGGTAGCTATAAATATTCACTGGCTGAGATGAGTCATCGTCTTGACCACTGGCAAGTAGTTGTTGATTAAAAATTGCTAATTGCAGGGCTTTTTTGATTACTGGGGAACCATAAGTGTTAAGGTCTGCATTGAGTAAGTATTCATGGCTTAATGAATCATTATCAGTCTGCCCCCGAATATAGTGCAATACTTCCTCAAAGTCAGGATGCATCTTAAAGTCCTGCTCAGGCTGGCCCCTGCTTAATTTATTATTTCTGTTAGTAATCTCTGTTATAGTCTCTGGTAATGCGGCGCAGTTTCCGAAGCTACGAAGCTCAGTTTTTGCGCTTGGTGACTCATTTTCTGCGAGGGGAGACTCCGTTTTTTTAACCTCCTCTGAGGAAGGCTGAGCTGCTGCTTCCTGTTTATCAGCCTCTAGAAGAGCGCTTAAGTTAAAGCGATAGCCTTCCAGGGTATAGCCGAGTTCAATTAAGTCCTCTTGGATTTGGAGAAGGTTTAGCCGGTACTGATAGGTATTATCCCAGTTATTATTGGGATTCTGGCGCCTTTGTAGCCACTGATTATCGATTAAAGCCTGAGTATGTTTGCGGATGGTATTTGGACTTAGATTAAGCATGGTCTCCTGAGAAAGGTCTTTGGCGGATTTATAGATCCAGCCCTTTCTAGGTTCAATATTGATTCTTTGACCTTGCTGTTCTGCTCTCTGCCTTTCTTCAGCGATGAATTTATCAAAGTCCTTAACTCGCTGACTCCAATACAAGAATTGGTTTAAGATAATTGCTTTTTTGAAGTCTCCGGTTAAAATGACTAGTTCTTCTTTAATGACGGCTCGCTTTAGACGTTCTGTTTTAAATGTGGACATTGTTTTCTCCTCCTTTTTTTGATCAGTTCATTTTACAAGGGCAATGGGAGCGTTGGCAGTTACTTACTTGATTGTCTTCATGCTGGCAGTCGTTATTATCTTTGTAAGGACATTGATCACTGAGGACAGTTATATTTACTGGCCAGCGGTTTAAGGACTTATCCCAGTTGACTTTATGGAGTTCTTTTTTTATTAGGAACTGGTCTATTTCTTGGCGGATTTCTTGGGCTGTTTGTTTATCGAAAGCTTCTTCTACCTTTTGATAGAGTAGTCTTAAGAGAAAGTCTTGTAATTCATCCATTGGGAATACCTCCTACTGGGTTTGTTTTGTTGCAGTATGCAACATAGATTTTAAAAAATATTATCCTTTCATCTCAAAAGTAATAATTGCAGTTAAAACTATTAGTATATCTCTTGATAATTATAAATAAACTACATATATAATTATATGTCACTCAACGCCACTAGTCAAGTGGTATTTGTTTAAAACCCGAGTTCGACAGTTCATAGGTATAAAATAACTATTTAGAGGTCAGAAACCTTGATATAGCAGGGTTTGTGAT
>NZ_JALKBZ010000064.1 GCF_023227765.1 Fuchsiella alkaliacetigena | reverse complement strand
TCTAATTTAAGATATATTCCTTTATAATTTATTAATTTTATAGTTATCAAGAAAAAATAAGACCTTCGTTAAAGTAACGCTTAGCGAAGGTTTTTACCTTGTTTTTAACTATAAAGTTAAGCTTAACAGAGAATTCTGGAGTATTATTGAGCTTTTTAAGTAAGAATTCAACCTTTTTTAAATAAGTCTAAATTGGCTTAATCAACAATAATCAGCTTATATCATTTCTAAATGTTAATAATCAATAATTAGGACATTTGTCCGCCTACTATACATTAAAAGCCGAGAGGATAAATGTCTTAACACAAATTGATCTTAAAAAATAAAAAACCTGCCTTTTTAAATGACAGGTTTAAAGTTTAGTTATATTTTCAGAAAGCCATTTTTTTAAATCTTCTTTAGAGGTTAAACCATTTGCTATTCCTTCAAATACATTACTTGATTTATTAGTATCCAAACAACTTTTATATTTGTAACCATTAGCCTTTAAAAAGGCCTCAGTAGCTAGGAATGCTGTTCGTTTATTGCCATCAACGAAAGCATGATTACGGCAAATATGATAAGCATAGTTAGCAGCTAACTCAATTAAAGTAACACTTTCTTGATAGAAATAAACATTTTTAGGTTGCATTACTGCTGATTCAAGTAAATTTTGATCTCTTAACCCAAAACTGCCACCACTATTTTTTAAAGCTACTTTATTAGCTTTAATGACATCTTTAATTTCTAAAAAGTAAATTTCTTCGATTTAGATCACTCCTATAATTATCTTTTTGCTAGTTCATGTAGTATATCGGAGTGCTCTTTTGCTGAATCTTCTAAAGCTTTATCGATGTTAAAATTGCTTTTTTTATGCTTCTTATTGTATTTATTAATAAATTTTCTTATTTCCACACTAGCATTACTACCAATATCTTCACAATTTTTCTTAAACTCATTCCAAGTTGATTCTTTAATTTTAAAATTTTTATTTTTTAGTCTTGTCATATCAACCACTCCTTTTCTAAGAATTTAGCTCACTTTATATATACACTATATATACATTATATATATGTTTTCTTGTAAAATCAATAATTATTCTGAGATCTCTTTTTTAAATTTAGTAAAATAGGATTAAATGACTTAAGGGTAGGAACTCACACTTTAAGAAAGACCTTTGGCTATCATTCCTGGAAAAATGGAATTAGTATTGAGGCTCTTCAGGAGAGGTTTAAGCATAGGTCTACGGAAACTACTAGAAAGTATCTAGGAATTGAAAAGAAGGATGTAGTAGCTACCTATAATGCTCTGGATGATCTGTTTTAAAGAGATGGCTTATCAATATATCAGCTCCACTTCCAGCAGAAAAGAAGAGTCATTGAAGAATCAAAACCTTGGGAGGTGGAAAAGATGATTAGTAATTTTGCTAAAAACATTAATAAGCTCAAGGAGAAAGCAGTAAAAGAAAGAGATTTAGAAATAGCCGAAAAACTATTAAATATGGGCTTAGAAGTAGAAAAGGTAGTCGAAGCTACAGACTTAGATAAAGATAAGATAGAGGAGATTAAAAAGGAAACTCAACACTAAGTTTATAATAAATATTAGTAGCAATAAAAGAGGTCAGTCACTGAATTGACTGGTCTTTTTTATTGCTATTTGTTGATTTGTTAATAACTTAAGGAAGTTAAGGAAGTTATGGATTATTTTATAGATTAAATTTAAAGATTGGCAGGGATAATAAGTTATATGAAGAACAAATAGCATGTATAGAAAAATAACGGTATATAAACTTACTATCTAGCAAGCTGAGAGAAGATTGGAGATTATGAAAAAGGGGTGAAGGAATGAAAGTTAAGAGTACTTATTATAAGAATAAGGCTGATTTAAAGAACTTTATTGATGCTAATAATATTACTGATGAAAGATTATTGATTCAAATTTTCACTGGGATTTGTGAAGAAAAGTATATATATCGGCTCTTAGCTGATATTGAATCTTTATTGCCGCAAGCTATTGTAATTGGAACAACTACTGCTGGAGAGATAATAGAGGGGAAAAATAAAGAGCGAAGTACTGTGTTATCCTTTACAAGTTTTAATAAAACTAATTTAAAAGCTAAATTTATTCCTTTTGAAGAAGATAACTTTATAATGGGAAAGAAGTTAGCTCAGAATTTAGTTTCAGAGACTACTAAAGTTATTATTTTTTTTTCAGATTGGATTAATATTAATGATGATTTGCTTAAAGGGATCAAGGCTGTTGATGAACAAGTAGTGATAGCCGGAGGTAAGGCAGGGGATAACTTTGAATTTGAAGCTGATAATATCTATATCTTTTCAAATGGGATAGTTTCTAAAAAAGGACTAGTTGCAGTAGCCTTAGACAGTAAAGAGCTAAAGGTTTATTCAGACTATAATCTAGGCTGGCAAAGAATAGGTAAGGCAATGGAGGTTACTAGTAGTTTAGGAAATAGGGTATATACTATAGATAATCAGCGAGCAGTTGATATTTATGTTAAGTATTTAGGAGCAGAGATTGCGGAAGCCTTACCCCAAGCAGGGGGAACTGAGTTTCCCTTGCTTATTGAGAAGAATGGTTTTTCAATTGCTAGGGGAGTTGTAGGCAAACACAAGGATGGCTCATTAACTTTTGGTGGTAATATACCTCAAGGTTCTCAGGTCTATCTGAGTTATGGGCATATAGATTCAATTATTGAAAATAATAAGGTGCTGTTACAGAGAATGGCTGATGAGTTTTCGCCAGAGGTGATTTATGTTTACTCCTGTGCTCTTAGAAAAACTGCTTTGAAGAAAAATTTAGATGAGGAGTTAACATTATTAGAGAATCTTGCTCCAACAACAGGTTTTTTTACCTATGGTGAGTTTTATAGTGCAGAAAAGAATAATAATTTATTAAATATGACTCTGACTGTGCTTGCTTTATCTGAAGAAGAGATTCAAACTAAACCCTCATTTAAGTTAAAGCAAGATAAGTCTACAACGGGTAGACATATAAATACTATTAAGGCTTTAACTACCTTAGCCAATACTGTAACTGAAGAGCTAGAGCAGGAAAATAGAGAACGAAAACGTTCAGAACAAAAGTTGGAGGAAGCTAAAATAAAGGCGGAAAAAGCAAATAAAGCTAAGTCCGAATTTTTAGCTAATATGAGTCATGAGATTAGAACTCCCTTAAATGCTATTATTGGTCTGATTAATCTCTGTTTAAATACAGATTTAACTAAAAAACAACGGGATTATTTAACTAAAGCTACTGCTTCTAGTGAATCTTTACTAAGGATTATCAATGATATTTTAGACCTATCTAAGGTTGAGGCTGGAAGTTTGGATATTGAGGAAGTCCCTTTTGAGTTGGATAAAGTTTTATATAACCTTCAATCTTTAGTTGTCAGTAAAATTAAGAATAAGGATTTAGAACTACTTTTTTCCCGTTCTTTAGAGGTTCCTAATAGATTAAAGGGTGACCCTATGCGCTTAGAACAGATATTACTTAATTTAGTTAATAATGCAGTTAAATTTACTGAATCGGGAGAGATTGTACTTTATATTAAAAAGTTAGAGCAAAGTGGAGAAAAAATAACTTTAGAGTTTGCTATTCAAGATACAGGAGTTGGGATTAGTAAAGTAAAACAGAATAATCTTTTTAAAGCTTTTTCTCAAGCAGATTCCTCTATAACTCGCAGATTTGGAGGGACTGGCTTAGGCTTGGCTATCTGTAAGCAGCTAGTTAAAATGATGAATGGTCAAATTTGGGTAGAAAGTGAAGAGGGAGAAGGTAGTACCTTTTATTTTACGGCAGAATTTGGAACCATCAAAGAGGAAGAAGAAGAATTATCTGCCCCTCCAGACCTCCGCGGTTTAAAAGTCTTATTAGCTGATGATAATGCTACAGCTCTAGAGATCTTTGAATCTTATTTGCAGTCTTTTTCTTTTAAAGTGGAGACGGCTAAGTCGGGAGAGGAAGCTATCTCAAAGCTGGTGGAAGCTGAAGAAGACTTTGAACTATTACTAATAGATTGGAATATGCCTGAACTAAATGGCTTGGAAACAGCACGTCAGATTCTAGATCATAATCAGATTAAGAGGCCCCCTAAGATTATTTTAGTTTCCGCCTTTGCCAGTGAGGAAATTATGGCTGAGCCGGGAGCTGAAATCTTTATCGCTTTCTTGACTAAGCCGATTACTCCGTCGCATTTATTTGATGAGATTATGAATGTCTTCGGTCATTCTTCGAGAACTTCATCTATTAATCGTGAACAGGAGTTGAAATCAAGTGATCTTAGACCAATACAGGGGGCTCGAATTTTGGTAGCTGAAGATAATAAAATTAATCAACAGGTCTGTCGTGAGCTATTGGAACAGAATAAGTTTATTGTAGACATAGTTGATAATGGAGAGGAAGCTTTAGAGATGATCGAAGTTAGCGATTATGACTGTGTACTGATGGATGTGCAGATGCCAGTTATAGATGGTTATGAGGCAACTCGCAAAATTAGAGAAGATAAAAGTATGGAGGAGCTTCCTATTCTAGCTTTGACTGCTAATGCTATGGAAGAGCATAAACGTCAAGCTAGGGAGGCAGGAATGAATGAACATATTGCTAAGCCTATAAACTTTAAGGAACTATTCAGTGCTTTGTTGAGGTGGATAGAGGTTGGGGAAAGAGAGTTACCAGAAATTCTTACCGAAGAGGAAGAATTAACTTTGCCTCAGCTAGAAGGAATTGATACTGAGAATGGTTTATTGAGAATTGGCAATAATTTGGAAGCCTATCGAAAGATTTTAATAAAATTTGCTCATAGCGAGGCCGATGCTGGAGTTAGAATGCAAGAAGCCTTAGCTGAAGAAAATTATCAACTGCTAGAGATGTTGGCTCATGGTTTAAAAGGAGTTGCAGGTAATATTGGAGCTGATAATTTATTTGAATTAATTGAAGATTTAGAGGAGGCAATTCAGCAAGAAACAAGTGATATTGAAGAAAAATTAAAGTCTATCGAAGAGGAATTAGAGATGATTATTGGAGCTATTAAATCTGTTGAAGCAGAGTTAACTCCAGATAATAAGGGAGAAGAGATTCCCAAAGAAGAGCTTTTAGCTAGGTTGAATAGATTAAAGACCTTAATTGAAGCTTATGATGGTGAGGCTGTAGAATTCTTAGCTAAAATTTTAACTTCACAAGTATCAGGCTTAGAAAATGAAAAAGAGGTGATAGAATTAAAGAAAAAATTAGCAGAGTATGACTTTGAAGGTGCTTTAAAAGAGCTTAAGAAGTTAATTGTTAAGTTAGAGGAGGCAGAGAATGAATCAGAGAAGGTATGATATTTTAGTTGTAGATGATATGGTGAATAATTTAGATATAATCAAGGAGATTTTACTGCCTGAATATAAGGTGAAGATAGCTGTTAATGGTAAGATTGCTTTGAAGATTGCCCAAAAACAGCATCCAGATTTGATCTTATTGGATATTGTAATGCCGGAGATGGATGGCTATGAGCTTTGTAAAAAGCTTAAAGATAATCCCATTACTAAAGATATTCCTGTTATTTTTTTAACAGGATTGAGTAAAACTCAGGAAGAGACTAAAGGTCTTAACTTAGGAGCTGTCGATTATATTGCTAAACCTATCAAGCCTGCTATTCTTAAAGCCCGAGTGGAGACTCATTTAGAGCTATCTAATGCTAAGAAAAAACTTCGCTCTCAAAAGCAAGAGATAGAAGAGCTTTATCAAAAATTAAATAATGAGATAAATAAAGCAGCTCAAATTCACGAGAGAAATTTTCTGGCTAAGATACCTGATGTTGAAGGAGTGTCCTTTGCTGTTCACTTTCAACCAACTCAACGACTAGGCGGAGATTTTTATAACTTTATTAAAGCTGAAGATAAACTGATTATTTATCTTTCCGATGTAACAGGGCACGGCATGGAAGGGATAGTATTTAATGCTTTTGTAAAGGAAGCAGTATCCAGTTATATCAGCATCAAGAGAGAGTTAATAAATCCGGAAAGAATATTAGAGCATATCTATGAACAGTACTGTCTTGATAATTATCCAGATGATTATTTTGTCTGTATATTTTTAGCTGTTCTGGATTTAGGAACTAATGAATTAAGCTATAGTGGAGTTGGATTTCAAAATCCTCCTTTACTAAGTCATGATGATGGAGAAAGACTGTTATTGGAAAGTGCTGGAGCTCCTATATCTTCGGTAATTCCAATAGAGCTAATGAACTTTAAAGCTAAGCAAGTTAGTCTTAGTTCGGGCTCGACAGTACTATTTAGTACTGATGGTATTGTAGAGCAGATGAATGGTGAGCTTAATTACGAAGAAAGGTTCAAGGAACTCTTTTATGCTCATAGTGGACAGACACCTGCTGAAATTGTGGAGCTTATAAATGAAGACTTTAAGAAGTTTAATGATGGCTCCTCACAAGGAGATGATGATATTACTTATATTGTCTTACAAATTGATTAATAAAGAATTACGTTAAAAGACGGAAAAATTATTAGCAAAAGGCATGAAAGTTGTAAGGATATCACTGTATCGGTGGGCTTAAAATAAATCGCATTATCTATCCTCAAGGGATCAGAATAGGGATATCCAATTTTGTTGACAAATATGTTCAAAAGAGTGATGTTCACCTCGTGACCGTGAATAACTCAGAATATTGGACATATCGTTATGAAGGCCCCTTAAATGATATAGAAAATGCAGTTGTTATTTTGATTTGGTTTAAAGATTCATTTAAAAAGCCAAAGTCATTAAAAGCTTTTTTAAGTACTGATGTTTCTTTAGATACAGTGACAATCCTAGAATATTATAGCAAACGTTGGCCTATTGAAATCTTTTTTAGACAAGAAAAGTTAGACTTAGGTTTGGATAAATATCAGATTCACTCTATTAAAGGTATAGAAAGAATCTGGACATTACAGTCTTTAGTCCATTTATTTTGTACTATTGGCTTAGATAAACCTATGAAGTTTGGCGAAGGACTACTAAAAGCCCGAAAACAAAGCAAGAAAGAATATATTACTTGGATTTATGAACAAGCTCAATCAGAAGTTCCGATTGATATTATTTTGGAGCTATTAAATATAGCCTAGGGATAAATATAACTATCCGCTGGTAATAAATGGATCTATTTTTGCTCGTTTATTGTATTTTTATTAATTTACTAATAATAAGAGTGTTCTTATCTCTAAGATTTTGGACAAGAAAAGACTATATTTTTCTAATAGAGAATTGCTTTGATTATAATTCTTACAATTTTTCACCATATTTCTTAATAATTGATTTATTTATAGTTAACTCTCCGTTTTTTAGCTTTTGTTCTATAATATGCTCAGTTCTATTCATAATATTTTCTCCAAAATCTATAATAGACTCTCTAACCATAATTGCAGTCAGAATAGAACCTATAGCAAACGGTACAATATTTTTTCCTAAACCTAAATTATTAGTTATTTTTGTAGTATTATTTTTCTCTTCTTCTATAAAATCTTCTGGGCTTTTACTTGATATTTTTCTAGATATATTTTTTAATATACTTGTATTTTCTTTTTTAATATCTTGATTAGGAATAACTAGTTTATTTTTAAAACTATCTAAATCTAGATTATATAAATCAGCTAATATTTCCATTAAATTATTACAACCAGTTTTAATGTATTTCAAATCTCTAGACATACTAAATGCACCTTCTAGTGGTAAAAATATCACAGCACTCAATAAGCCAGTAGCTACTGAACTACCTTTGCTCATAAGATCTGTTATTAAACCTAAAATTAGAGATTTTCTCCAACTTTTAAACGCTACTTTTTTAATAATATTTCTATGTAAGTCATATAAACTGTATTCTGCATTACCTACTTCAATAATTAAACTATCTTCAAGAGATATTTTATTTTCAGACTTCAAATCATCATTTTTATTTTTCATTTAAATTAAAGCTTCCTCCTTATAAAAGTTAGTCTACAAAGCATTAAAATCCTTAAATTTGTCCACTCTCTATAATCTTTTAATTTTTCATCACTTGGTAAGTTATTAGCAATAACAATGATTAGAATATAATCAATACTAAAATTACTAATTTTTTGCGTAGGTTCTACCTCACTACGTAATTTATATTTATAATCACTATACTTAGACATTTATTGTCTATTATTTATTTAAAATACAATAACCTCCTATTACATCATTTATTCAATAAATGAGGCCACTTACCTTTTAGAAATTAAAATTCTGTCCTTGCCCCTTAGATCTTGGACAAGAAAAAACTATACTTTTATTATGAATAAATATAAGTAACCTTCAAAGCAAATTATTATTTAAAGCTCTGGTTCCTAATGAGGATCAGAGCTTTAATTTTTGCCTATTTTCACTATGCAACAAAAGTACACTAATGTTGCATAATACTCTAATCCCTTGATATCATAGGAAAGTAGCTTGAAGTGTAACTAAGACTATTTGAAATTACGCAATATTTATGTTTAAATGACAATATACGTTGCATTAATTTAGGCTTGAAAAAGGGGGAAGAGCTGTGGCAAAAGTTGAACCGATTAGAAGTAAAAGAAAGATAAAGCAGATCGTTAATCAATTAGCTGGAGCCGAAAAGTGGAGAGATTATGCTTTGTTCGTATTAGGGATTAATTTTGGTTTGCGAATTGGTGATCTATTAAAACTGCAAGTGAAAAATGTTATAGATTCTAATGGGGATATCAAAGCCGAGTTTGAGATACAAGAGGAGAAGACAAAGAAGTTTAACAGCATCACTATTAATAAATCTGCCCAGGAATGTTTAGAGCTAATATTTAAAAAATCACCTATAGGGGATAAAAAAGAAGACTACTTAATTTATAATACCCGCACCTTTCCCATAGGAATCAAATTTATTAGTAGAAGTCAGGCTTATAGAATTGTAAAGAAAGTTTGTGAGTCAGTAGGACTAAATGACTTAAGGGTAGGAACTCACACTTTAAGAAAAACCTTTGGCTATCACTCCTGGAAAAATGGAATTAGCATTGAAGCTCTTCAGGAGAAGTTTAAGCATAGATCTACGGAAACTACTAGAAAGTATCTAGGAATTGAAAAGAAGGATGTAGTAGCTACTTATAATGCTCTCGATGATTTATTTTAAGCAAAAACTATGGTATAATTATAATATAGTCAACAATAACTTAAGCAGGGAAGTGTTACAAATATGGCAAAGGAAAAGACTAAAGATAATATATTTAGAAAGCTGTTTAGCGATAAGGATCTATTTAAGATGTTTTTAGATGATTTTATTGATAGAGATTGGGTTTTTGAAATAGATAAAGACGATATTGAGGTATTACCTACAGAATACATTGATCTCATAGGGGCTAACAGAGAAAATGATATAGTTTATAAAATAAAGTTAGATGACGAAGAAGCATTTGTCTTTATAATGCTTGAGCATCAATCAAAGACCGATTTTTTGATGCCATTTAGACTGCTAGAATACATGACTAGATTATGGAGAGTATATATTGACGAAAACGCTGATGAAAGCGAAAATAAACCTTTTAAACTACCTCCAATATTGCCAATAGTCTTTTATGATGGCAAAGGCAATTGGACAGCAGAAATTGAGTTTAAAGATAAGGTTAAACATTACGAGAGTTTTAAACAGCATATTCCTAACTTTAGCTATAAGCCTATAGTTTTAAATAGTATCACTATAGAAGAACTAATAGAAAAAGGCAATGCAATATCTTTAATCTTAGCTATGGATAAAATTAAGACTGTAGAAGATCTAAAAGTAATAAAGCAACTCAAAGAAGAGTATTGGGAAGCACTAAAGGAAAGCTTAAAGCACAGTAATATATTAGAGAATGTTGCTTTGGCTATTAAGCACTTATTGTTAAAGGTTAATGTTCCTGAAGATGAAATTGAAGAAGTATTAAAAGTCTTCAAAGAAGGGAAGGTGAGAGATATGTTCCAGATGATCGAGGAATATGATGTTCAAAAGGTAAGATCTGAGGAAAGAGAAAAAGCGAAAAAAGAAAGAGATATAGAAATAGCTCAAAAAATGTTAAGAAAAGGGATAGGTGTTCCAGATATAATTGATATTACTGGTTTAGATAAAGAAAAAATTGAAGAAATAAAAAAAGAAATAGAGCAATAAATTAAAACTCTGGTTAACAGCCAGAGTTTATTATTTCTCCTTTTATCCCTTCCACCCCGAGTTCGACAGTCAATAGGTAAAATATCTCCCTTCCCCACCAACGGTTTTGGAGAAGAACCGATTACAATAGAAGTTATTTTTTACAACATTAATTGAAGAAATAAAACAGTATTATAAATAACAAAATTATCGATAGACATCCCCATCCTAAACCTTCATTCCTACTGCGTCTATTGCTTCTTTCTTCATAACATGAAGGACATAAAAAAGCTGTTTTATAATATACTCTCCTTTTTGTATCAAAAAGTCTATTACTATAGTAAGATTCACCTGCTTCAACTTCAACTTTCTCAAAATTTTCTCCTTTTTCTTTATATCTCCCACAGTCATAACAATATAACATAAAATCACCTCTATTTTAGAAATTATTATACTTAATTGGCATTATTTTTACCCCTATATTATTATATTAAAATGTTAACTATCTTTTTGTCCAACATCAATCAGGGCATCACAAAGACCTTCACTGAATTTCATTTAACGAAGGTCTTGAATAATATATTATTTTTCCTGTTAGGGCATTTCTCCTTATTTTAATTTTTATACTTTATAACTCCAAAAAATAAAATTACAGAAGCTAATAAAAATAAATAAGCTCCACCACCAGAAACATTTCCAAATGAACCCATAATTTCTATAGTATTTGATAAAATAAAAAATACAGAACCTAATATAGCTAAAACGCTACTAATAATACCTAATATTTTTTTCATTTCACTATTTCTTAATACTTTTACAAAAGGATAAATGTATAAGATAAGAAAGAGATATCCGTTTGATTCGATTCCACTTGCTCTAATAATACCAATATCTGTCCAAGTCATAAATAAAGATAAAAAGGCAATACATGTTGAAATAACAATAACCTTACCTCCGATATTCCATTCATTAGAACTAATGCTAGCATCTTCCATTATAATTTTTTTCCTCCTTTTATCACAATCTATTTTTTAAAAACACGAAGATTAGTTGGACTTGTTAAATATTTAGCTAGTATACGGGATTGAACTCTGCTCCCATCTATATTGGCTTCATTTGAAACTTTAATTAGCTGTTAGTAATTTTCTGCTATATTTTCAATTTCATAACCGGGGTTTTCTACTGCGTCAATATCAGAGTTAATTGTGAAATTATCTAGATTTCCCTCATTGTTCGAACAGGCGATTAAACCTAGAGGAATGGGTAACAAGTTGGTAATTAATATTATTTTCAGGCCGACCTCCTTTATAAATAATTCATTTCTACTATTCTACATATATCGACAATATACAGTATGCAAAATAATCTTATACATAATTACTATACTTGGTATAAATTTTCCTTCAATTGAATTTGTGTTTTTACTGTTAGGACATTTATCATTATTTAGCATTGTCTAAATTTTTCTAATAATTTTGGCCCGAGTTCGACAGTTCATAGGTATAAAATAACTATTTAGAGGTCAGAAACCTTGATATAGCAGGGTTTGTGATTTT
>NZ_JALKBZ010000063.1 GCF_023227765.1 Fuchsiella alkaliacetigena | reverse complement strand
GAGATTTGTAATCAAGCGATTGCATCCTACACAATTGTAATCCTGTGAAATTGTGGTCTATAGTTAGTTTTGTATAGGTTTTTATAAGCAGGATTGGTGCTTTTGTATTTAAAACGAATCGACATTCACGGTTTTAAGTCCTTTGCTGATGAAGTTAAAATAGAGTTTGAGCCAAATATTACTGCTGTCTTGGGCCCTAACGGAAGCGGTAAAAGCAATATTGCCGATGCTATTCGTTGGGTGCTGGGTGAGCAGAGTGCTAAGTTATTGCGAGGAGCTAAGATGGAGGATGTTATCTTTGCGGGGAGTAATCAACGACAGCCCTTAGGTATTGCCGAAGTAAAGCTAGTATTGGATAATAGTCAGGGTGAACTGCCGATAGAGTACAATGAAGTAACTATTGGCCGCCGAGTTAGCAGATCAGGAGAAAGTGATTATCTGCTTAATAACTCTATCTGTCGTTTGAAAGATATTCAGGAGTTGATTATAGGGACGGGAATGGCTAAGGAGTCTTATTCAATAATTGGACAAGGTAGGGTTGATTCCATTTTAAGTGAGAAAACTGCTGAACGTCGCGAGGTGTTTGAAGAGACGGCAGGAATTACCAAGCATAAACAAAGAAAAGAAGAAGCCGCTCAGGAGTTAGCTGAAACTGAACAGAACCTACAGCGGATTACCGATATTATTGGTGAGTTAGAGAAGCAGTTAGGCCCTTTAGAGGAGGAAGCTGCTAAAGCTAGGAAGTATCGTCGGCTTTATGGCGAGCTAGAAAACTTGGAAGTTAATCTATTATTAAATCGCTATAGTAACTTAGCTACTGATTTGGAAGAGGTAGAGCAAAAATATCAGCATTTAGAAAAAAAGGTGACCCAAACCGAGAAACAGGTTGCTGATTACGATTTAGAAATGGAGTCTTTAAACTCTCAACTTAAGTCGACTATGGCTGAGTTAGAAGAGAAAAAGGACGAAGTATATCAGGCGGAAGGAAAAGTAGAACGGACTAATAATAAGATTCAGATTTTAGCCGAAAAAAGAAGTAATGCTAACTATAGATTGGAGCAGCTAGCTGAGCAGTTGACAGAAGTAACTGAGGAATTAAATAAGCTAGAAGCAGAAAAACAGAAGCAAGAAAAGCAGTTAGCAGCGGTAGAAAGTAAGCTAACTAATGAAAAAAATAGCTTGGTAAAGCAAGAAGAACAGCTTAAGCAGACGGTAGAGCAATTGGAGCTACAAAGGAGTAAGCGCCAAGAGGCTGAACAAAGTCAACAGCAACAGTTAAGGGAGATCAATCAAAAGCAGAATCAGTTGGAACAGACTGAGTATCGACTTGAGGACTTAAGAAAGGAGCTTAGCAAAGAAAAGGAGCAGCTTAGTGAAAAAGAAGAGCTGTTAGCTGAGTTAAGAGCTGAAAAAAGCGATTTAGCTGAGCAAGTAGATACTACTAAAGAGGAGCTAGAAGCAAAAAAGGCTGAGCTTGAAAGCGAAAAGCAGCAACAGCAGCAGTTAGAGCAGGAATTAAAAGAGTTACAGGAACAGTATAATCAGTTGAAGAGCAAAGAAAATAACCTTAATTCTCAACTGGATGTTTTAAAAGAAATGCAGCGGAAGTATCAAGGTTATTATCGAGGAGTAAAGCAAACTTTAAAGCATCAACGAGAGAATCCTAATTTTGCTCAGATTTACGGAGTAGTAGCTGAGTTATTACAAGTGCCTCAGCAGTTTGAGCAAGCAGTGGAAATGGCTTTAGGGAGTAAGTTGCAGAATATTGTAGTGGCTGAGGCTGAGGATGCTAAGCAGGCTATTAGCTATTTAAAAAAGCAAGGAGCTGGCCGAGCTACCTTTTTGCCTTTGGACTTAGTTCAGCCTAGAAGTCTGCGCCAACGAGAAGCTAAGGTACTGCAGAAAGCGGGCGTTTACGGTACGGCAGCTGAGTTGGTGGACTATGATAGCCGCTTTGCTCCGGCAATGAAAAACTTATTAGGGAGACTGCTGATAGTTGAAGACTTGGATGTAGCTGTAGCTGCCTCCCAAAAGACTAATCAACGAGTACGGATAGTTACCTTGAAAGGAGAGATTGTCAATCCCGGTGGTTCAGTTACTGGGGGTAGCTCTGGGCAGAATAAGGCTAATTTGTTAGGTAGAAGTCGTCAGATCGAGGAGTTGGAAGTACAGTTAGCGGACTTAACTGAAGAGTTGGCTCAAGTACAAAAGGAAGGACTAGGATTAAAGGAAGAATTAGTTGCTAAGGAAGAAGGTTTAGAGCAGACTCAAAAACTGCTTCACCGTTTAGAGATACAGTTAGCCGAAAAAACTAAAGATTGGCAGCAGTTAGAACAGGAAGTGTCTAGAGTAGTTAGCGAGAAGGAGCAGTTAAGTAGTCAACTGGAGGAGTTGAATGAAAAAGAGCAGGATTTGAAAGAACAGCGCCAGGACTTAAAGCAGGATTTAGAGAACTTGAGTGCTCAGGATAGTATTGAAGGTGGTATTGACTTGTTGGAAGAGAAGATTGTTGAACTGGAGACTGCTAAGGAGAAGCTTCAGGAAGAGATTACTGATTCAAAAGTGCAGATAGCTGCTATTGAGCAGGAAAAGCTTGGTTTGAAGAAGGAAGTAACTAGAGTTCAGGCTAGTTTAGACAAGCTTAAAAGGCAGTTGGAAACTAAGCAGCAGGAAAAAGCTAAACTCAAAGAGCGTCGCCAAGAGATAGCTGTTGAAAAGAAACAATTGGCTACTGCTGTACAAGAGGCAGAAGCAGCTAGAGATGAGCTGCGGGGTCAATTAAATGGATTAAATAAACAGAAGGAAGAGCTGACAGAGGAAATTACTGAGTTAGAAAGTGGTACTAAAGGAATTAGAGATAAATTGGCTAAATTACAGAAGAAGCTAAATAATTACGAGGTTGAGAAGGCTCAGCTAAAAATCAAACTGGATAATATAGTTGATAAGTTAAGTGAAAACTATGAACTTCAGTTTACTGATCAATTGTTAGAGGATAAGCAGCCGATTATGGATTATCAGGCAGTAGAAAAGAGAATTGCTGAGTTGAAAGAAGCGATTAGTAAACTAGGCCATGTCAACTTAGGAGCTGAGGAAGAGTATCAGACTTTAAAGGAGAGATTTAGCTTTTTAAAGCAACAGTATCAAGACTTAATAGAGGCTAAAGAGTCTCTAACTACAGTAATTTCTGAAATAGATACGACTATGGAAGAAAAATTTGTTGAAACCTTTGAGCAGATTAAAAAGGAATTTGAGCAGATATTTACTGAACTATTTGGAGGTGGACAGGCTCAATTGGAGTTAGCAGAGCCCGATGACTTATTAACAACGGGGATAGAGATTAATGCTCAGCCGCCGGGCAAAAAACTACAAAAGCTGTCTTTGATGTCTGGAGGGGAGCGGGCCCTAACGGCTATTGCTTTAATCTTTGCGCTGCTAAAGGTACGGCCTAGCCCTTTTTATGTTCTGGACGAGATAGATGCTCCTTTGGATGAGGCAAATGTGGATCGTTTTGCTGATTATTTGCGTGGACTATCGGCGCGGGCCCAATTTATTTTGATAACTCATCGTAAAGGAACTATGGAGGCTGCTGATGCTCTATATGGAGTAACTATGCAGGAGTCTGGGGTTTCTAAGTTGGTATCTCTAAAGTTATCGGAACTGGCCAGTTAAGCTTAAAATCTGTATATTATAATTTGGAAAGTAAAGAATATAATAAATAGTTAGTCTTAAAAAGGAGAGGATAGTATGCAAGTAAAAGGAATTGCTAAAAGCATAGTTGATAAATTGGTAGATAGAACTGTAGAACTGAGTCAAGGTAGAGCTGTAGGAACTATAGGTTTGGTGAATGAGGAAGGCTATATTGATAGTATATCACCTTTAACCGACGGGGGAGTTTCTGGACTTTCTTATCGAAAGATGTTAAGTAAGGTCGTTGATGTTGATGGTAGAGCTTTAATAGAAGGGATTAATCAGTTACCCGATAATGCTGTTTTAATCTCTACTAATCCCGGTAAAACCGGTTTGATAGTAGATACTAATGGAGTGAATTTACTGGATTCACCAGTAGTTAGAATCGGAGTTAAGGCCGAGGAGTTAGCAGGAGTAGGAGTAGTACATCCGGAGAGCTATTACTTTGATCTAGCTACTCAATCGGAAGAGATTCAGATTAAGAGGTTGGCTGCTAAAGATATGAATGAGGAGCGGGAGATTTTAAGAGAGTCTTCTGAGTTAAGGCTTAATTATCTAGAAATCAGTGATGAGTTAGAAGTGATAGAGATGGCAGAACAGGAATTTGAGTTGGAAGCGCCTGCTGTTGAAGACTGGGAGATTGCTCGGGTAAAGGTAGACTCTATCTGTGAGGAGTTAGTTGAGGAGTTAGTTAATAAGTCTATTAGTGTAGAGCAGGGCCGGGAGGTAGCTGCTATTGGAGTTTTAGAAGATGGACATGTAGTTAAAGGAAGCGAGATAGTAGTAGGAGGCATGGGTTATGTACCTTCGCGGATGCTGGCTTCTAGTTATACTGAAATAGATGGAATCTCTTTGCGGAGAGCTTATACAGAAAAAATTCCGGCAGAGGTAGTAATTGTGCATACTCATCCTGGGGGTACAGGAGTGATGCATATGGGCGATGCTATGGCCGGGCCCGGCATGTGGGGCAGACCGATTATTGCGGTAGGTCATGATAAAGCAGGACAGGTTAAAGGAGCTACGGTAATAGAATTACAGGATGAAATATCTAAACTGGCTGAAGAGTCAGAGCAAATTGGTCAAGATTTTTATAAGGTCGATACTCCCGAAGAAGAGGCTAATTTGCGTAAACGAAAGTTTGGAATTGCTCAGGAGTATACAGATTTATGTAAGTCTATTGAAATTAAATAACTTGTTTCCTCTCACCTAAGCTTTAGCTTAGGTGAGCTTAATAGTGAAGCTCTAACTTCTAATTTATGGAGCGATTCAGAAACTGATTTAGATAAAATACGAGAAAAAGCTTGGGCGAGAAGAATTTGATAAGATATAAGACTAATCTGTTGGAGGGAGAAAAATGTTTAAAAAGTTATTCGGAAAGAAAGATAAAGAAGAAGCGAAGGAAGAAGCGAAGGAAGAAGAAGCTGAAACTACCGAAGCGTCAGCAGAGGAAGAGGATACTTCTGCTGAAGCAAAGGCTGAAGAGGAGACTGCGCAAACAGAAGAAGAACAAGCAGGTTTATTTTCACGCTTAAAAAATGGCTTAAGCAAGACTAGAAATGCCTTTGCTAATCAAATTAAAGGTCTTTTTGCCGGTTATAGTAGTATTAATGATGAGTTATTTGAAGAGCTAGAGGAAATTTTGATTCAGGCTGATGTAGGGGTTCGCACTACTATGAAGCTGGTGGATGATTTGCGAACTAGGGCTGATGAGGAGAAGATTAAAGATCCTCAGCAGTTACAAGATGTTTTTCAGGAAAAGTTGAGATCTATCTTAGTTACTGAGGATGAAGATATTTATACTCAGGATCAGCTAACGATTTTAATGGTAGTGGGAGTTAATGGAGTTGGTAAAACCACTACTATTGGTAAGATTGCTTTGCGAGCTAAGGAGAGTGGTCAGCAGGTTTTATTAGTGGCTGGCGATACCTTTAGAGCAGCAGCTATCGAACAGTTAGAGGCTTGGGGAAATAGAGTAGGTACTAAGGTGATCTCTCATCAGGAGGGAGCCGATGCAGCAGCAGTGGTTTACGATGGGATACAAGCGGCTCATTCTCGGGATAGTGATCTGTTAATTATCGATACTGCGGGCCGTTTGCATACTCAGAGTAATTTGATGGAGGAGTTAAAGAAGGTGAAGCGAATTATTGATCAGCGGGCCCAGGGAGCTAGAGTGGAAAGTTTGTTGGTCTTAGATGCTACTACCGGTCAAAATGGAATTTCTCAAGCTGAGCTTTTTGATGAAGCGGTGGGAGTTGACGGAATAGCTTTAACTAAGTTAGATGGAACCGCTAAAGGTGGAATTGTACTAGCTATTAAAGAAGAGTTGGGAATTCCGATTAAGCTAATTGGAGTCGGCGAAGATGTAGATGATTTGCAGGATTTTGAGGCGGAAGCCTTTATTGAGGCGCTTTTTAATTAATGCTTCTTAATTTGGACTTGACAAAGCAGGATTACTACGTTATACTATCATCTGTAAAGTTTTTTTGCTTAACAGCTATTGCAGGTGATACCTTTGTTAGAACGAACGGTTAAAATTGGACTTTTATTCGACTTTTACGGAGAGTTGTTAACAGACAAGCAGCAGCAGATGATCAAGTTGTACTTTTATCAGGACCTCTCTTTGGGGGAGATAGCTGAGGAGTACGGGATTAGCCGTCAAGCTGTATATGATAATCTTAAGCGAGCTGAAGCGGCTTTGGAAGAGTATGAAAGTAAGTTGGATTTATTAGAGAGATATCAGTGTAGAAAAGAGAAATTAGAGAAGTTACGGGAACTAATTGAGAAGATTTCCCATCAGATTTCTGAACAGGACTTGGAAGCCTTGGAGAAGCTCACTAGCGAACTGTTGGACTAAATTAAAGGAGGAGTTGGGAAATTGATATTTGAAGGTTTAGCTGAAAAGCTACAGAATACTTTTGATAAGTTAAAAGGCAAGGGTAAGTTATCAGAGGATGATGTTAAGTCTGCCTTAAGAGAGGTTAAGTTAGCTCTTTTAGAGGCCGATGTTAACTTTAAGGTAGTTAAAAACTTTATTAAACGGTTGGAAGAAAGAGCTGTTGGGGAAGAGGTTTTGGAGAGCTTAACCCCGGCCCAGCAGGTAATTAAAATAGTTAATGAAGAGTTGACCGATTTAATGGGGGGGACTCAAAGCAAGCTAACTTTAGGCTCGCGAACTCCGGCGGTAGTGATGTTAGTTGGCTTACAAGGGGCAGGTAAGACTACTACTGTAGGTAAGCTGGCTAAGCATTTACACGGTCAAGGTCGTAGCCCTCAACTGGTGGCGGCTGATGTCTATCGTCCGGCAGCTATTAAGCAACTGCAGGTATTAGGAGAACGTTTAGAACAGCCGGTTTTCTCTATGGGTGATAAGCAGGACCCAGTGGATATAGCCAAGGCAGCGGTTAGTAATGCAGAGTCTGAAGGACGTGACGTGACGTTAATTGATACTGCTGGTCGATTACACATAGATGAAGAACTAATGGACGAGTTAAAGGGAATTAAAAAGGCTGTTAAACCACAGGAGATACTGTTGGTTGTCGATGCTATGACGGGACAGGATGCCGTTAATGTAGCTGAAAAATTCGATGAAGCTTTGGGTATAGATGGAGTAATTTTGACTAAGCTTGATGGTGATGCTCGTGGTGGTGCTGCCTTATCTATTAGTTCTGTAACTGGTAAGCCAATTAAGTTTGTAGGTACTGGAGAGAAGTTGGATAATTTAGAGGAGTTTCATCCTGATCGAATGGCTTCCAGAATTTTGGGGATGGGCGATGTATTAAGTCTGATTGAGAAGGCGGAAGAGAGTATAGATGCCCAGAAGGCTAAAGAATTGGAAGAAAAGCTACGTAAAGAGGAGTTTACCTTAGAGGACTTTCAAGAGCAGATGGGACAGATTAGAAGCATGGGCCCGCTGGATCAAATTATGGAAATGCTGCCGGGAATGGGTAATCTGAAGCAGTTAAAAGGAATGGATATGAATGAAGGTCACTTGGATCAAATAGAGGCCATTATTAATTCTATGACTATAGAGGAGCGGAGAGATCCGCAGATTATCAATGGTAGTCGTCGGCGCAGAATTGCTGAAGGTAGTGGTACCAAAGTACAGGATGTAAATCGTTTATTGAAGCAGTTTAAGCAGACCAAGAAGATGATGAAGCAGTTAGGAGATATGCAGAAAAAAGGAATGGGTGGTGCTTTGAAGGACCGTCTACCTTTCTTTTAATTTTATAGAAATATTGTTGTAAAAAACCTTAAGTTCAAAACCTTGGAACCACGAATCAACACTAATGAGCACGAATAAGTTCAAAACATTAAAAAATAAAATTATTTAAAGGTTTTATTCGTGTTAATTCACCCCAAGAGTACTTCTTCAGGGATTATCATCCCTTCAGGGCGCGTGCTCATTCGTGGTTTCAAAAAAAGGTTTTAAAGATTTTTAACTGCACCAATTCATTAATAAAGCTGCAACTTGCTAAAATTTAGCTTAAGTTGACACATATAAACTGTATTATGATTTTTGAACTTAGACTATAGGGGAGGTGAAATAGATGTCAGTTAAGATTAGACTGAAGCGAATAGGAGCTAAAAGAGATCCTGCTTATAGATTAGTGGTTGCTGATTCTCGTAAGCCTAGAGATGGTAGATTTATTGAGGAGATAGGACATTATAATCCGGCCACAGACCCTAAGACTTTAGAAATTAAGGAAGATAAAGCCTTGGAATGGTTACAAAATGGGGCCCAGCCTTCTGATACTATAAAAACTTTGTTTAAAAGAAAAGGAATTATGGAAAAGTTTGACCAAGAGAAGAATAAGTAATTAAGCAGTTATTTGCTTAGGAGGTGCTTGGCGCTTGGATGAATTAGTAGAGGTGATTGCTCGTTCTATTGTAGATAATCCAGAACAGGTTAACGTTAATAAAGTTGAAGGATCTAAGTCTGTAATTCTGGAACTGCAAGTGGCTGAAGATGATATGGGTAAGGTAATTGGTAAGCAGGGTAGAATAGCTAAGGCTATTAGAACTGTAGTTAAGGCTGCAGCTACTAAGGAAGGCAAGAGAGTGATTGTGGAGATTATACAATAGGATTAGTACTTAATCAACAAGGGGCTAGGGGAGGATTTCTCTAGCTCTATTTTGCTTATAAGCTTACTTGAGTTGGGGTAAAATAATATTGTTATTTCAGTTAAGAGTTAATAGTTGAAGCTCAGAGGATAAAATAATATTGGTATATTGTCGCGTTTACGATATAGCTATTAACGGAAGCTTGAGCTAGTTGATATGTTTCAACCACTTGCCGTTCAGTCGGCGTCCTGCCTCCTTCACTCTCAAAAATAGCCCTCCCAGCGTCCGTGCCTCCGGGCTATTTTAAGAGTCGCTCTTTGAAACATATCAACTTGTGGGTTAAAACAGTTATTTCGTTATCAGCACGGCCAAACAGGTGTTTCTAAGCGATATTAAAGATTATTTGTTAATGCTTCTTAACGAATCGGAGCTAAAATAAGAGCTGGTTTAGCTAATTTTTCTAATTAAAATTAGCTTGCTCTTATTTTAGTGGAGATGAGTTTTAGAAGCATCAAATAATCTTTTCTAGCGTGAAACACCTGTTTGGCCCCACGCTCAGTGCAACAATAGAACGATAATGTTTTGTTTTGAAGGTTTAAACTTAACTATACACTATACATTATAAACTGTTAACTATATGAATTGTGAGGTGAAGCGTATGACAGAAGAGTTAATCACTATCGGTAAGATTACTAAACATCAAGGAAATAAAGGCGAAGTGAAAGTGATCCCGCTAACTGATTTTTTAGATCGTTTTGAGTTATTGGATAAGGTTTTTTTAAGCAAGGGAGCGGAGCTAAAGGAAGTTAGTATTGAAAGCTGGCGTTACCATAAAAACTTTATCATCTTAAAGTTTGAGGGTTGTGATGATATCGGGGCTGCTAATCAGTATCGTGATTTTTTAATTAAGATTTCTAGAGAAGAGGCTATTCTACCGCCAGAACATTATTACCTACATGATATTTTGGGTCTAGAGGTCTTGAGTACTACTGGCGAGGTCTTGGGAAAGGTAGTCGATATTCTGGAGACTGGTAGTAACGATGTTTATGTAGTGCAGCAGGAAGAAGAGGAGTATTTGATTCCTGCTTTAAAAGATGTGGTGCAGGAGATAGATTTAGAGAAAGAGGAGATGAGAATAAAGTTAGTCAAAGGACTGATTTAGAGTGTTGAAGTTTGATGTGTTAACTATTTTTCCGCAGATGTTTAGCGGGCCCTTAGATGAGAGTATTTTAAAGCGGGCCCAGGAGGAAGAGCTAATTGAAATAGAGCTGAGTAATATTCGTGATTTTGCTACCGATAAGCATAGTCAGGTCGATGATTACTCCTACGGAGGCGGAGCCGGGATGGTGATGAAGCCGGGCCCGATTTTCAGAGCTGTAGAGAGTGTAAACAGTAAAGAGGCTGAGGTGATCTTAATGTCACCCCAGGGTAGGGTTTTGGAGCAGGATTTGGTTTGTGAGTTGGCCCAGCAGCAGCATTTAGTGCTGATCTGTGGACGTTACGAAGGAGTTGACGAGCGGATTAGAGAGGAATTAATAGATCGAGAGATTTCCATCGGGGACTATGTACTTACCGGGGGAGAGCTACCAGCTATGGTCTTAATCGATGCGGTGAGTAGAATGATTCCTGGCGTCTTAGGTAAAGAGGAGTCGGCAGTAGAGGACTCTTTTTATCAGGGAATTTTGGACTATCCGCACTATACTCGTCCGCGTGAATACCAAGGACTGGGCGTACCCGAGGTTTTATTAAGTGGTGATCACCAGCGGATAGCTGAGTGGCGTCGCCGGGCCGCCTTAAAGAATACCTTGCTTAATCGACCTGAACTATTAGCAGAGGCGGAACTCTCGGCTGAAGATGAAGAAATTTTAGCTGAGCTAAAGCAGGAGTTTTTGAAGTCTGTAGAGGATGGAGTTGAGTAGTTGATGTTTTATATAGCTTTAATACATAATCCGGTTTATAATAAGAATCAAAAGGTAATCACCACTACTGTCACTAATTTGGACTTACACGATATTGCTCGGGCGGGCAGAACTTATGATGTAGCCAAATACTATATAGTTAATCCCTTGGACTCTCAGCAAGAACTAGTAGAACGAATGAGAGAGTATTGGGCCAGCGATTTTGGAGCTGATTATAATAGTGACCGTCAGGAAGCTTTTAGTGTTTTAGCTATCAAGTCAGAGCTGACAGAAGTAATAGCAGAAATAGAAGAACGGGAAGGAGCTACACCTAAGTTAATTGCTAGCGATGCCCGAGAATATGATAATTCTATTGGTTATTTAGAGCTGCGAAGAAAAATTCAGGCTCAAGATGATCCTTATCTGTTACTTTTAGGTACCGGCTGGGGTTTAGTAGCAGATTTAATTAAAGATACTGATTATATTTTAGAACCTATTTACGGTCAAGGAGATTATAATCATTTATCGGTACGTAGTGCTGCGTCGATAATTTTGGATAGATTATTAGGTGAAGAGTGGTGGAGTTCAGCGGAATTGACATCCTCCCCGCCCGTTCCTTGCGTCACGAACGAGGATTCCTAAAAGAAACTTACGAGGTTGTTTGCTGATTAAAGTCCAGCCTATTTCTAGTAGGACAGTATGACGCAAACTTTAGGCTGTGCCATCAGCCCTCCTGAGATAGGCATATAGCCACTCAGGCACTTAGACTATTACCATCTAAGCAGATTGTTTGTTACATACTATCTGCAATACGGATTATATTTTATTCTAATCACAGATTAGATGTTAGTACAACTAACTAAAATATAATCTAGTTGCAGTTTTAGACGAGCACCTTAAATATTTTACACAACAAAGGGTTAGTTGTTGCAACTCCCCAAATATTTACTTGTTAGCTTTATTTTATCATAGATTCAGTGTTTCATCAATAATTTTAAGATTAATATTTAATCAATCTTAAAATAGCCAATTCATCCCCGCCCTAATTCAAGGGCGAGGCTTTCTTGGCTACGAATCGGTAACTTGACTACCCTAACTACTTAATTAACTTTAATTTTCATTCAAAATAAGATATAATTATAGTTAGTTAAGAGTTAAGAATTAAGAGTTAAAAGTTTAAAACCATATGGTCAAGAGCAAAAGGATCTTATTTATTAAAAAAGAGGAGGTTGTAAAAGTTGTTAAAATACTAACAAAAACTATATAAAAGTTATAAAAACGCTTGAAGATCTATCTATATTTTGATATACTATAGATAGAGGTGATAAAGATGAAACTATTAAATTCATCAGAAACCGCCGATATATTGGGAGTTAGTGTTCAATCTTTTAGATAATTTAATGATTAGGTTTTCATCAGCACTAAGGTTTGCTTTTAATCGCAGGAAACCAAATGCTTATAAGCC
>NZ_JALKBZ010000062.1 GCF_023227765.1 Fuchsiella alkaliacetigena | reverse complement strand
TTTTGCTTTTAATTATAGCATCTTAAAGGGAAGAAATTAAATCTATTTTAGAGTTCTTTCTTGCGATTGCCCTGTTTTTCAGATCTAATAGCTTCTAAAGTACCCTTACTATGATAATCACATTAATTATATTATAGTAACTATATTAAAAAAATTCAAATCAATTAATTAATAACTGCTCCAACTAACAACTTGCAAATAAAGTATAATCTTGATATTATTATAGATAATCGATATCGATCTTATAAAATAAAATTTAAGGAGCTAAATAACTATGGAAAATAAACTTTTAAGGAAAGTCTTTTTAGCCTTTATGAGGATTCATATTCTCTATCACGCTAAAGAAGAGCCCTTTTTTGGTCTATGGATGATTGAAGAGTTACAAAGTCATGGTTATAGCATCAGTGCTGGTACTCTATATCCAATTCTACACAAAATGGAGGCAGATAAACTTCTTAAAACTGAAGAAAAAACTATTAAAGGAAAAGTACGAAAGTACTACTCTCTCACCCAAAAAGGTCAAAAAGTACTTAATGAAGCTCAGCAAAAAACTAAAGAACTATTCAATGAAATTATTGAATAACTAAAGGAGGTCTCCGGACTTTATGTTTACTTTAAGCAATATTAAGTTTAATGATATATTAGCTATTAACAAACTAGAAATTAAAGCTCGAAAAATAACTTGTATTATTGGTAAAAGCGGTAGTGGTAAAACCACTCTATTAAAATTATTAAACAATATATTAACTGCCGATAGTGGCTCTTTAAAGTATAAAGGCCAAGAAATAACTAACTATAATCCTTTAAAATTAAGACGAGAAATTACTATGTTACCTCAAAACCCAATAATGTTTGCTGATACAATCAAAAATAATTTTGCTAAAACTATGGAGTACACAGAAAATAAAGAAATAAATGAAGAAAGATATATTCAAGCATTAAGACAGGTCGGCTTAAAACATGAGCTTAAGATGGAAGCTCAACAGTTATCTGGAGGCGAAAAACAGCGCTTAGCCTTAGCCAGAATTTTATTATTAGAACCAGAAGTACTACTCCTTGATGAACCCTCCTCTTCCTTGGATGAAAATACAGAAGATATATTAATTCAGATGGTAATCAATTATATAAAGGAAAAAAAGGGAACCTTGATTATGGTTACTCATTCTCAAAGTATAGCTAATAAGTATGGAGAAGTAATTATCAGTTTAGCTAAAGGAAAGATCCAAAAAATTGAACACAGGAGGTAGTACCTGATGGAAGGTCTAATTGAAATTCCTATAATCCGTTTAATTCCAGCTTATGCTTTTATATTAGTTCTATTACTGATAGTCAAACAGCAAGAAATAGGTAACGAATGGGAGATAGTTCTAGCGAATATCCGCATGACTATTCAGCTGATAGCTATAGGATATATACTTACCTATATCTTTGCTAATCCTAGTGTAGTATATAGTTTATTAGTTTTATTAGTAATGCAGGGTTTTGCTATTCAAAATGCCTACGCTCGAGTTAATAATAAGATATCTTTTAGCCTCAAAAAGATTGTTGCTATTGCTATGTTTTTAGGCACCAGCATTACTATTATTTATTTTATTGTAATAATAATAAATCTTCAACCTTGGTATCAACCTCAATACTTTATTCCCCTTTCCGGAATGTTAATTGGTAATTCGATGACCGGAATATCTTTAGGAATAGAAGGCTTAATTAATGGTATGAAAGATAACCAAGAAATGATCGAAAATGCTTTAATGCTAGGTGGAAAACCAGAACTTATTATTAAAGATATAAGTGGGAGAGCCTTTTACAATGCTATACTACCTACTATAAACTCTATGATGGGCATGGGAATTGTCTTTTTACCAGGGATGATGACTGGACAAATTCTAGCCGGAGCAATGCCTTTAACTGCTATCAAATATCAGCTAGCTATTATGTTAGGCATACTTGCTAGTGTAACCTTGACCGTCTATATTATGATCAAATGGGGAGCTAAAACATTTTTTAACGATAGGGCCCAGCTTAAAATAGAATCTTAACTATAAATGTACTCAACTTAAAGAAAAACTCACCTATAAACATTAGTCTATCCTAAAACAAACTATTATTTTTCTTCTGCTAAAATTTCTTGAGAAACATCTATTAACTCTGATAACTGTTCAAGCATTACTTCCTTCATAATTTCCAAAGCTTCAACCATTCTGGGATCACAAATACTGTAAAATACATTTAAGCCTTCTTTTCTAGCACAGACCACCTTTTTTTCCTTCAGTATTGATAAATGCTGAGAAACATTAGCTGCACTAGCCTCCATTTCTTTAGCTAACTCACTAACATTCTTTTCTCCTTCCATCAATAAATAAATAATCTCAATTCGTTTGGGATTAGCAATAGCTTTACAGACTCCAGCGTGAAGTTCGTATAATTTTTTGTTATTACTCAATTTTGACCCCCTTTATTAAAACCATTTTATCAAATTATCGAAAAATAGACCACCCCCTAGATAAGTTTTGTTTGCTTTCTTAAGAGAGTGGCCTATTTTAAAATTAATTTTAAGTTTTAAAGTTATAGAATTGCTAAACTTATTTTTAGAAAATACAAATTTTGATTATACAATTAATCTAACACAGTCTTCTCCACAATTTCCTCTATTGCTTGCACTGCTACTGAATCATCCGGTAAGTCTATTAAGGGCATCCCTTTTAAGTCATACTCCATTATCTGTCTATCCTGAGGTACTGTCCCAATAAGTTCTAAGCCAGTCTTTTCTATCTCTTCTTCTAGCATCTCTATTAACTCTTCATCCACTTTAGTTACTACCAAATATATTTCATCTACGTCTAAATCTATTTCATCCACTATATTCTTTACTCTACCAGCAGAACGAATACCTCTAGCGCTGCTATCACTAATTACAAATAAAATATCAATATCCTGAGTAGTTCTCCTACTTAAATGTTCTAGACCTGCTTCGTTATCCATGATTACATAAGGATAATTAGAACTTAAGTCCTCCATAAACTTCTTCAAAAGATCATTAGGATAACAGTAACAACCCGGGCCCAATGGTCCTCCCATCACTAATAGATCTACATCATCTTCCTCTACTAAAGAACTAGTAATTTGATATTGCATATAACTCATTTTATCCATTCCTCCGGGAGGTCTACCGTCCATATCTTTAAAGTCCTGCAACAACTTAGATATTGTAGTATGCACTTCAAAGCCTAAAGCCTCATTTAAATTAGCATTAGCATCAGCATCTACTGCAAATATAGGTCTTTCTCCATTTTTAAGTAAAGTTCTAATTAATAAAGAAGTAAATGTCGTTTTGCCAGTTCCACCTTTACCAGCCACTGCTATATTCATTAATATCCGCTCCTTATTCAAAAAATTTTAAGTATAACTGGTTTAGTTATGAAAGCCTCCAGTTAGCAATACTTATTCTCCAGCTTGCTATCTCAAAAAGCCTAACTTAACTTCTGTGTTAATATTTAATGAATTCATTAAATATTAACAGTTTGGATTATATCAGTCTAAATGCTTTTTGTCAACTAGCTAGAAAATCTTTGAACTATAAATGTATTAAAAACTCAATAAAACAAAAGATATATATAAGTAATTTCAAAATAATTAGGTTGGTGATACAAATGCAACTAAGCAATCTATTCTTACAATATATTGTCCCGATTATTTCACCTACTTATCTGATAACAAACTTAGTAAAAAATAGCCAAAAAGCTAAACAGGAACAAGAATTAAGAAAAAAACTATTTAAAAAAATTAATAGTATCTACTTCTTTTTAGACTGGTTATTTTTTGGCTTATTGCTCTTATGGTCTTACTGGATAAATATAGCTCCTTTTTTAGCTCGCATAGCCTTCTTTCTAATTTCATACTATGCAGTTTCTCGAGTAATTGAGATTTTCCTAGCCTTATTATTAGATAGCTTAGATAAAATGAAAAATAAACCACACGAGAAAAACTTAAAATACTCAGATAGATATATAATCGCTTTAAAAAGTTATTTAGAATTAATACTAAATTATGGAATAATTTTTTATGCTTTAAGTACTAATTACGCTCAATACCTCTTCGCTTCTCCACAAGGACTCTTTAACAAAAGCTTTAATAATATATTTGAAGCAACATACTATAGTGTCAGCACCATTACTATACTAGGTTATGGGGACATCAGTCCCACTCACTTTCTAACTCAATTATTTTCTATATTTCAAGTATTAACAGGTGTCTTTTTATTAATAGTTACCTTTACTATTTATGTAACTTTGAATTTTACTAATCATAAAGTTTTAAAACCTAAAAAAAGAAAAAGCAAAATTAAAAAAAGCACTCTTCTTATCGGCACACAAATATTATTAATATTTGTGTTAATCATCTTAGGAACAATAAATATAAATCAATGGTTAAATTAGCAATGTATTATCAATTAACAGCTATCTCTTTTAATTGATAATACATTGCTACAATAATAGCATAAATAAGAGGAGTTAAGAAAATAAAAAGAAATTGATTTAAAATATAAATCAAGTAGTCGCTTCCTCCAAAAATAAACGTATAGTAATAATAAGGAATCGAAAAAATAATTCCCAAATATCTTAGTCCAATTACTTTTAAAACATTATCTTTAACTAACTTTTTACTATCACTAAATTGTTTATAATTTTGATCTTCCAAAATTCCTATAATCGGAGCTAATCCATAAATCCCTGCTAAATAGACAATCAAAGCTGCTAACAAAGCAATAATTATATACTTTAAAGTGACTATTTCTACTAAGTGATAAACAGCTATTAAAGTAATAAATGGTAATACCAAAATAGCAAATAACTGAATTACTAAAATCAAAAATCTCAAAACTAATTTTCTTGGACTACTAAAAGACTCTTTAAGTCCTATCTGTTGACCAGTATAAGAACCAGAAATGCAGAGATAAAAAGCAATAATAATCTTAGCCTGAATATATATAAAAACTAATCCTATTAACCAAATCAATAATGACGATATTAAGGTAACTATCACATTCCCCCCAGCCTCACCTTCTCCACCAGCAAAGTGATTAATAGCACTAGGAACTAACCTTACTAAAAAATAGATTACTGAAATAGCAAGCAAAACTTTAAACTTTTCCTTGTAAATATCAAAGCCTTCTTTTACCACTTGAACTAAGTTTAACTTTTTCTTTTGCATAAAACTCCCCCCTTAGTTAAGTATACTATCATTAATCTCAAAATACATCCTCAAATAACCATATTTCTATTTAAATAATACTAGATAATATCAAGCTAATCCTGCTCTCTCTTAAATTATAAACAAAAAAACCAGGTTCAACCCTGGCTTAAAATTCCTTTCAACTTATTAACTCACTTCTTATTCTACCTAGCCATAACTGTAATTATTATCTGCCTTTGTTGGCGCGGACCATCAAATTCACATAAAAAAATATTCTGCCAAGTAGATAAAGCTGCTTCATTATTTATCACTGGAATGGTCTCACTCGGGCCCACTAATCCTGACTTAAGATGAGCATCACCATTACCATCCTGCTTATCGTGCTCCCAAACTCCCCGTGGAGCCAGTTTTCTTAATAATTCAATTACATCATGCTGCACACTATCATCCCAGTTCTCCTGAACCATTATAGCCGCTGTAGCTCCTTGCACATATATATTAACTAAGCCAGTATTTATTTCCGAAGCAGCTACCACCTGCTGAACCTCTTCAGTAATATCATAGAGCGCTTCTCTAGTTTTCGTCTGAACATTGATAGTCTGCTGCATAAGTTAAACCTCCTCAGCAAATTTCATTCTCTAAGTTCTTTCTTTAAATAATTAAGTTTAAAATCCGACCTATCACTAAATAAACTAAATTCTACTAACTTAGGACTAAGATATTCTTCCAATGTTATTCCTTTTTTGGTAATTTCTAGTGCTTCCTCAATTCCCACATATCTAATATGCCAAGGTTCATAACGATAACCCGTAATATGCTCCTTATCTTCAGGATAACGAATAATAAATCCATAATAAGGGGCTACCTCAGCTAACCATCGTCCAGCCTCAGTTTGAGCAAACTCCTCACTCAAACGGTAGTTTAACTCAGCAGTCGAAAGATCCATAGCTAATCCGGTCTGATGTTCGCTATGACCTGGTTTAGCACTAACCCGCTTTGCTTCCTCTACTCCGCGTAATAACACTTGCTGCTTAAAAATCTCTTCTTGTCGCTGATAAGAACGATAACCAGAAACACCAACTAAATCTATCCCCTCTTTTTCAGCTTGCTTAAACAAGTTTTCTAACATCCAGGCTGCTTCCCAACGCATCTTCTTTCGCGAGGAATTTTCTGCGAAAGGAAAAGGAATATCTACTACTATTAAATCTGGAGGAATAAAATCCGGGGCTAATCCTTGCTCTTTATTAACTAGTACCAATCTAGATAAAGGATTATCAACAGTTCTTTGCTCAGTAATTAAATCAATTTCATAAGTAAGTAGCTTCTCCTTTATACTTACTTGTTCTTTTTTTAAATCAAGCTCCTCTTCTTTAAGCAAATCCTCTGTTAAAAAAAAGATACCAGGCCCTATTACTTCTAGCTGAAGCATTAATAATAACAATAACAGATAAGTAAAAAAAGCCAACTTCATTTTATATTCCTCAGCAAATAGTCGTTTGTCTATATTCATTGCTAATTTCCTCTCTATCAAAAATAACTTTTAATATTAAGAATTAAATAATTTTGCTATATTTGCTTACATTATAAATAATACTAGCTAATTTTAAACTAGCTTTGCTGAATAATAAAAGCTAAGTAATAAATATCTAAATTAAAGTTTAAATTAATAACTATTATTCTTAAAAAACGCTTTAAACTTTCTAGTTTTTTTGCTATAATTAACCAATAGGATTACATTATTTTGCTACTATTAATTATAAAAAAATTTTTGATTAAATTAGGAGGATTAAAATGGTTTATGAATCACTAGGTAAATATATCTTTATAACTTCTAAACATCTACATTACTATTTAAATAAAAAGGTCGATAAATTAAATATCACTAGTCACCAAGTTGCCCCTCTAGTTGAACTTTATGACAATGAAGGCATCTCTCAAAATGAATTAGGAGAACTATGTAAATTAGACAAAGCTGAAGTTACTAAAAGATTAGATGCTCTTATAGAAGCTGGATACATAACCAAAAAAAGCTGCAAGGAAGACGCTCGAGTGAAAAGACTATATATAACAAAAAAAGGACAAAGCATCCGTGATGAATTAAGAAGTATTTTAGATAAAGTCACCGAAATATTAGCTCAAGACTTTTCCCGAGAAGAAAATATAATAGTTAGACAGCTATTTGATAGAATGTCTAATAATCTCTACCAAGAAGTACTCAAATTAAAAGACAAATAAAACGCAGACTAGCTTCCAAAAGACTCATTAAATTAGATTTTCCTTTCTTTTAATCTATTAGCTCAACTAAGCTTTAGACTAACGATTTATAAGTATATCGCTAATCAATATACAAACAATAATTTTAGGCAACATCCCGGCCCATGATAAAACTAAATAAGTGGAAAACTTAATTTCTGTAGAACCGTAAACATAGTTTTGTAAATTAATCGGAAAAAAGGGTATTAATCTAGTAAATAATAAAACTCTCCATTTATACTTAGCAAACCATTGATCAATTTTTTCTTTTAAGTCCTTCTTATTCAACCAAGATTTAAGAGAATCTCTAGCAAAATAACGCGATAAAATAAAAGAAATTCCAGCTCCTAAAATAAAACCTAGCGAAGCTAATAAACCTCCCTTAATAGCGCCAAAAGTAATTCCGGCTGCTATAATAAAAAAGGCATTAGGTAAAAAGAAAACTATTGCTAAAGCATATATTACAATAAAAAGTAAAGGTCCTAGATAACTCCAATTGATAATCCAATCTCTAAAGTGATTAATTTTATTAACATCTTTATAGTTAAAATAGTCTAAGATATCAAAAAGTTTAACCATGACTAAAGTAATAATCAAAAAAATAGGCATTAACAACTTTTTAACGCTAACAAATTCCCTTAATTCAATCATAATAAATCCCACCATTCAAATTATTTTAGCCCCACCAATTTAATTTTTTCAGCTGTTGACAAAGCCAAAACTTTAATTTATATTTATGATTAGCATTATTATTTTATTGGAGCAAGCTACTTCACTTACTATTATAAACCAAAAGTTAATAAATCTCAACAACTTAGGAGGATAAATGATGAAAAAATATCTGTTTATTCTAGAATTAACCGAAGCAAAGCAGCTTATTAATATTTTTGGCGAAAGTGTTATTACCAATATTAAAAAGAAAATTGATTATAAATTCAAAAAAAACGCTCAAAAAATTCTCGAAAGACATCAAATAATCTCAGAAGTAAAATCGTACTTTGGACGCTGGCAGCTATCTTTTATTATGGAAGAATCAAAGTTAATGGTAGATCCTCAGGAACAACAAAACTCCCTAATTAAAGCCGCTCAAGAAAAAATAGAAGCCATTTTAAAAGAAGAGTTCGGAGCAGCTACTGGAAGTAAGATTGATTTCAAGCTAGCTATCTTTCCTTATCCTGAAAACTCTCAAAAAACCAAAATTAATGAATACTTAACTAGCAAGTTAGCCGAATACTCAATGCCTACTGAGAAATATAAAAACTTAGTAAGCAAAACTAAGTTCGAGGAAATCATTAATAACAGAAAGATCACTACCTATCTTCAACCATTAATTAATTTAAAGAAAGAAAAAATAATAGGCTATGAAGTGCTTACCCGCGGGCCCGAAAATACTCCCTTATTTTCAGCAGCTGATCTCTTCGGAGCAGCCAATCACTTCGGTTTAATGAAAGAACTGGAATTAGCAGCAGCCTTGCAAGGTCTAGAATGGGGGTTGAAATTGCCTGATAAATATAAATTATCTATTAATGCAAGCCCCGAATTATTAATCGATGATAACTTTTATCAGCAATTATCACAAAATAAATATCAACAACTATTACCCAGAACTATCCTAGAAATCACAGAACATATGCCCCTAGAAACAGTTAAAGAAATACAGCAAAAAATAGAAGCTTTAAAAGAGCTAGGTATAAGTATTGCTCTTGATGATACCGGTTGTGGCTTTTTTGATATGAATACGGCCCGCAAGTTAAGGCCAGAAATTTTAAAGTTATGTATTACTGTTATTAACAAAATAGATAAAGACCCTAAAGTTCAAGCAGCAGTCTGTCAAACTACTGCCGAAGTTAAAGAATTGAAGGCTGCTGTACTAGGGGAAGGTGTAGAACGCAAAGAACAAGTCCAAGCATTAAAAAAATGTAATGTCGATTTTACTCAAGGTTATTATTACGAGCATCCCCAAGCTGCTGTGAAAGTCATTGACTCTTTAAATTATAATTAATTTGAGTTACATATAGATTCTTTACTTCAAAAAACTTAATCAATAACGAAAATTAGTGTAAAAAACTTTTTTGTACAGGAAAACTATCTAAGTATAAAGAATATCTATATTAGTAGTAAAAAATCAGCAATTAACAAATCTTACTTAGGAGGTATCAATCAATAATGAACCTAAAAAACATTAATTTAAAAACAAAATTACTAGCTATCTTTTTAGCAACTGCTGGAATAATTACCTTAATAATTGGTTTTTCGATTTGGAATCATCAACATAACTTATTAGATTCAATTATCGAAGATAATATGAAATCTAATATAAATAATGTCGAAGCTGCCTTAAACCAAAAAAGTAATGAAGCCTTAGCTATCAGCTATACTATAGCTAATACACCTCAGATAATTGAAGCAGCTGAGACTGAAAATAGAGGATTAGCTATGGAGACTATAATTCCTACCTTTACAGCTTTAGAAGAGGAGTTTGATTTATCAGTAATCCACTTTCGCTCACCAGCCGATACTTCATTTCTGCGGGCCCACAATCCCGATAACTGGGGAGATACTACTACCCGAAGCTCTATTCTGGACGTAGCCGAATCCGGAGAAACCCGCCAAGGATTTATCGAAGGTGCCTACGGAATGGGAATGCGAGGCTGGAGCCCTGTAATTGCAGACAATGAAGTAATAGGTACTCTAGAAAGTAATATAAACTTCTCAGAAGAAATACTTACTGAACTAAGCCAAAACTTAGATGTAGAATTAAAAGTTTACTTACCCGAAAATGAAACAGATTACGATCTGCTGGCCAGCACTACTGATTTAGAGCTAAATATTGACTCTCAGCTATTAAATCAAGCCCGCGAAGAAATAAGCGAGGTAGCCCAAGACCAAGATACGGCTTATGCTTTTTTACCTATCAGAGACTATGACGGTGAAGTGCTTACAATTATTGGTGTTTTTGAAGATATTTCAGAGTATAATACCTTAATCACTAGCAGTACATTTAGATTGATAATTACTATTTTAATCATAGGTCTTTTAAGCTTAATACCTCTTTATTATATTCTACAACGCTCCTTAAAACCTGTAGATGAACTAGTAAACATAGCTAAAAAGGTTACCGAAGGCAACTTAACTGTTAGAGCTACTAATACTGATAGAAGTGATGAAATAGGCATTTTAGCTAAAGCCTTCAATTCAATGATTGATGAATTAAGAGATATTGTAGAAGGAGTAACTCAATCAGCTCGAGAAACCTCAGCAGCTAGCGAAGAGCTAGCAGCTCAAAGCGAAGAAGGTAATGCCTCTATCCAACAGATTAAGAATGCTACTTCTGAGTTTGCTTCTACTACCGAAGAGCTTAGCAACAGTTCGCAAGAAATAGCAGAAGCTACCGATACAGTAAATGACTTAGCTAATGATAGTTTAGAAAAGATGGAATTAACCGAAGCACAGATGCAGGAAATTATCACTTCGGCCGAAAAAGCTAATCAAACTATTCAACAATTAGATACTTCTTCCCAAGAAATTCAAAATATTACCGAGGTAATAGCCGATATTGCTGAACAGACTAACCTATTAGCCTTAAACGCTGCTATAGAAGCTGCTCGTGCAGGTGAAGAAGGACAAGGATTTGCTGTAGTAGCTGAAGAAGTTCGTGAATTAGCCGTACAGACTCAAGAATCAATTACTCAAATCGAAAAAGTAGTCAAACAAATAACAGCAGATACTAAAAAAGCTGTAGAAGTCATTGAAGACAATAACAAAGAGATCTCCCAAGGGGCAACTACTTTAGAAGAAGCCAGCTCCTTCCTTCAAGAAATTGTAGAGCAGATCGGTATTATCACTGATCGAATCCAGGGGATTGCTAACGCTAACCAAGAGTTAACTGCTAGTAGTCAAGAAATCTTAGCTAATACCGAAGATCAATCTACATTAATGGAAGAACTCTCCAGCTCCACTGAAGAATTAACCGCTATGGCTGAAGAGTTAAGTGCTTTGGTAGAACAGCTTCAAGTTTAATCAAATAAAAAAATCCCTCCTTAATTAAGAAGGGATTTTTTTATTTTAACACTTCTTTTTCTTGCTTTCGCCAGTTCAAAACTTTAATTACCACTGGCGAAGTCAACATCTGGCGAAGTCAACATCTGCACAATAGCATAACAGACCGCTGGTATCACTACTATCTCTGCTAAACCAGCAGTATAAGCCACAGCTACAGCTATACTAAACTCTTTAGTACTAGCTGTAAAGAGTAAAGCAATATGATCCTTCCTTTCATTAATTACCGGCTTGAATAATAAAGCTAAGCCATAGCCTATCAAGTTAAGTAGCAATTGAACTCCCAAAATACCTAAAGCATATAATTTATAATCCATTATAAAAGTAGCACTATCAGTAACCACCGTAAAAAGCAAAAGTAAATATAGATTAGAAGAAATAAAGGAATATAAAGGTTCATACTCGATAACCTTTTCTGTAAACTTAGTCCGTAAGGAAACACCAGCTAACATCGGTATCACAATAATTAAAAATAGTTCTAAAATCAAAATAGAAGCTGGAATTTCAAACTCTATTCCTGTCAACAGCAAAAGTAAAAAAGGCAAAATCAGAGGAGTTAAAGCGGTATTGATAGTATTCATCATAGCTGCTAGGGCCGTACTTCCCTTAGCTAAATACACTAATAAAGGGGTAGAAACATCAGTAGGTAAAACCCCCACTAAAACCTGACCTAAAATCAAGTCAAAATCAGTAAAAAATAATCTACCTAAAGCTAAGCTGATAATCGCCATTGGACCAAAGACCAATCCTAAAGCAAGTAACAACAACTTCCACTTCTGCAAAGCTATTTTAACCTCGGAAAAATCAAAAGTTAAACTGATTACGAACATCAATAAAGCCAGAAAGGGGGACAGGGCAATCGCAAGAAAGAACTCTAAAATAGATTTAATTTCTTCCCTTTAAGATGCTATAATTAAAAGCAAAAAG
>NZ_JALKBZ010000061.1 GCF_023227765.1 Fuchsiella alkaliacetigena | reverse complement strand
CGATTGCATCCTACACAATTGTAATCCTGTGAAATTGTGGTCTATAGTTAGTTTTGTATAGATTTTTATAAGCAGGTAATCTTAAAATGAAATCTATGTTGAATTATTTTTTATTATTTTTACTTCTTTGTTTTCTGCTAGCAAGTCCAGTTCAGGCTCAGGATAGCGTGGCTGTTTTGGAGTTTGAAGGAGCTGGAGGTAGTGATTATCACAGTGCAGCGGCTAATAGCTTAACGAATATCCTGATGGATTTGGGTCGTTTTGATGTGATTTCACGAAGTGAAGTGGATCGTATCTTAGAAGAACAGCATTTTCAAGTTTCGGGTTTAGTTGATGAAGATACTGCTAGTGAAGCTGGCGGTATTCTCGGGGTAGAGCAGGTTTTTACAGGAAATATTGATAAACTGACTACTAGCTGGTCGGATGGAGAGTACAGTGGAGAAGCTAAAGTGACTATTCGCTTAATTGATATTGAAACGGGAACTATACTACAATCCTTTGAAAGCACAGGTAGTGGCAGTGGAGATAGTCGTGGTGAAGCTAGAAGTAGTGCCTTGAGTAGTTGCTTTGATAGTAGCTTGCGGAGTCAGCTGCGGGAAGTTTTTGCTATTAGTTCCTTTGTAATTAGAGTTGATGAAGAGCAAGTAGATCTTTTAGGTGGTAGTGAAATGGGGATTAGTGAAGGGCAGCGTTATTATATTTTAAGACCGGAAGAGTATGGTGATTTTACTCGTAAGATAGGTATGGTGGAGATTGAAAGAGTATCTGGGGATAGATCTCGGAGTGAGATCTTATGGAGCAGTGAGGAGATTAAAGAAAATGATTTAATTGAAGAGATACCTTATTCGCGACGAACAGCAACTCATGTAGAAGCTTCTCTGAGTAGTTATGAGTTCAGTAATGGTGAAGATAAACAGTCTGACTTGATGCCTGGACTAGGTTTGCGGATTATGCGAGAGAAAGTCTTTGATTATGAGTATGGAGGAGTGTTTTCTTTTGCTCGTAGTGAGGGTATTAATCGTTTGCAGTTAGGCGGAGAAGGTAGTTATGAATTTCCTCTTAGTCGAGGTAGATTACATCTGTTAGCTACTGCTGGAGCTGGGGGAAATATAGTTAGTCAGTCTTATTCAGGTTATGGGATTAACGAAGATGAATCAGGAACAGCTTGGGGGACTGGATTTTATGGTAGTTTAGGTGGTGGACTGAAGTATTATCTGGACTACGATACTGGGGCCCGATTAAATTTAACTTTAACAGGTCAGCTAAGTTCGACTATTAGTAGTTGGGAGGATAGTGATGATACAGAGGTAACAAATTATGTTGATTATCAAGAGGCGGATTTTAGTGGCTTGGGGATTAGCTTTGGAGCTTCAATTCCTTTGGCTTTTTAAATGAGCTGTTGATACTTATTACTTTAAAGTCAGGAGTGTATCTTAAATGAAGCTTAGCAAAAAATTAGCTTTATTATTGTTAATTATCTTACTGTTATTCTCTGTTACTTCACTGGAGGCTGAAGAAGGTGACCGAGTGAAGGTAACTGGGCAGGCTCAGATAGAAGGAGGTGATTTAGCTCAGGCTAGAGAAATGGCCAAGAGTGATGCCTTTCGCAATGCTGTTGAGGAGGCTATGGGGGTTTTAGTGGATGCTCAGACTAGAACTCGCAACTATGAACTGCTGGAAGACTCTATTTATACACAAGCACGGGGTTATGTAGCGGAGTATGAGGTTTTGGATATTTCAACTGCCCAGGGGCAGATTCAGATAGAGTTAGAAGCTTTGGTTAAAGAAGAGGATTTGGCTGAGGATATAGATGCTTTAGAGTTAACTATTCATCGAGCTGGAGATCCGCGAATAATGGTAGTGGTTCCTGATGATAGTCCTTGGTATAAGGAATCGGGCCCGGCTGCTGAGACAGAGATTATTAGTAAATTAGTGGATAACGGCTTTAGATTAGTAGATCAGGAGCAGATAAAAGAAGTGCGTGATTCTGAGGTCGTGCGTAGGGCCCTAGATGGGGATGAGGAAGCCTATCAACAGTTGGCAGCTGAACATAATAAAGATCTGTTAGTGCTAGGGGAAGGCTTTAGTGAGTTAGTGGAAGAAAGAAGTGGTTTTTACTCCTATCGAGCTAGATTGGAGGCTCGAGTAGTAAAGCTGGATACTGCAGAGATTATAACTGCCCAGGGAGTTCAAAAGACAGAAGTGGATATTAGCAGAGATAATGCTGTTCAGAAATCTCTGGCAGCAGCTGGAGCAGAGATGGCTGAGTACTTACTGGAGGTTATTCCGGAAGCAATTACCGATACTGAACGCAGCTTGCAGGTGACGGTGAGCGGGATTGCTTTTGAAGAGCTACAGGAGCTAGAAGAGTTTTTGAAAAATATTCATTTAGTGGATGGTGTTTATCAAAGAGACTTTGTTGATGGTACAGCTAGGCTAGATATAGATGGTAGCTTATTACCGATGCAGATGGCCAGAGAGATTACTGAAGGCTCGGAGCTGCCTTTAGAGGTTAGTGGGGTTTCGGGTAATAAAATTGAGCTAAAGATAGAGTAATCTAGATAAGACTTACTTTTTTATGAGGGAGGGGGCTTATGTAGTGAGTAAATTTAAGTTAGTATTTTTGATGATCTTGTGTTTAATTGCTAGTCAGATTCTTGCTCAGCCCTTATTTGGGGCGACAGTGGAGGTAGAGGTTGAAGGCTATGGTAGTATTATTGAGGAGGATGTGGCTCGGGCCCGCGATGAAGCCTTGCGCGATGCTTATCGCTTAGCTATAGAAGAGGCTGGAGTAGAGGTGGAAGCTATCACTGAAGTAAGGGACTTTCAGGTTTTTTACGATCAGGTAACCTCTCAAGCTCAAGGTTATCTGCGTAGCTATGAGATTTTAGAGGAAGATAGCGAAGACGATCTTTATCGAGTGCAGATAAAAGGCGAGGTTGTACAGGAGAATATAGAAACAACTAAAGACCATCAAGCTTTAAAGCAGCTTTTAGAGATGACCGGGAATCCGGTGGTGATGGTATTGGTAGCCGAAGAGAATATGGGCCAGACTGTTAATGATTCTTCTGCTGCTAATTCTATTACTAAGCAGTTAGCTGAAGGCGGTTATCAATTAGTCGATGCTGATCAATTAAAAAGGATTAGAGCTTCAACGGAAGCTGAAGAAGCACAAGAAGGTAGTACTGAAGCAGCCGTTAATCTAGGTCAAAGTTTTGGAGCCGATGTAGTTTTGACAGGTAGTATCAAAGCTACTGAAAGAGGTTCTTATGAAGCGGGAGACTATACTTTTCATGGAGCAGGAGCTTCAGCTAGAGTACAAGCGGTATCGGTCTGGACAGGTCGGGTGATAGAGGTTTGGGAGCTAGAGGAGAATGATTCAGCCCTAAACCATCAAGAAGCGGGGCGGCGAGCAATTAAAAATGCTGCTCAAGAGTTAGGTGAACAGATTGTCTGGAATTTACCCTATTATGTAGGAGGAATAGAGGGTGAGTTGAGTACTGTTCAGTTAGAGGTAAAAGAACTTGATTCTTTTTCTGAATCGAGGGAGTTATTAGAGGCTGTGGAAAATCTACGCGGAGTTGAATCGGTTAATCTGCGTAGTTTTGAAAACGGGATAGCTCAGATAGATTTAGAGATAGAGTCTAAAGTAGAGGATTTAGCAGTAAGAATTGAAGATTTGGCAGAGTTTGAATTAGCGGTATTATCTTTAGGTAGAGAACAATTGAAGTTGGAGGTGGAATAATGAAGAAGTGTATATTAATTTTATTAGTTATTTCTTTTTTGTTCTGGCCTGCTGCTGAACTGAGAGCTGAAGAGGATTATACTATTGTTATTCCCGAATTTGAGGTAATTTCTTCTGATGCAGATATTCAAAATATTGGCGGTGCGTTAGCTAATATGATGATTACTGAGTTAAATGAGGTTAGTGAAATTACAGTAGTAGAAAGATCTAGACTGGAAGATGCTTTAGAGGAGTATGGATTACAGGAGAGCGGATTAGTACAGCAAGAAGAGGAAGCAAAGGAGATTGGTGGCTTTGTTGGGGCAGACTTTGTAGTGGCAGGTAGTTTGGTGGATTTAGGTATGGAGTCTCAGTTTAGAATGGATTTTCGTTTTATAGATGTTGATGAAGGAGTAGTTGTAAATGCCGGCCGAGTAAGAGGTGAAAGAGATGAATTAGCCGATTCTATGCTGAGTGAGGCAGCTGAAAAAATGGAACGTTTTTTACTGGGAGTTGCTCCGTCAGATTTGGCTAAAGTAGAAATTGAACTGGAAGAGACTGAGCTTTATCCAGAAGAGGAGTATCGGGTTAAAGCTCGAGGATATGATGAGAGTGGCGAGGAGATGGAAATAGAAGGAGTTTGGGAGGTTACAGATGAGCTTGGGGAAGTAATTCCTCAATATGGAGCAGAAACTACTTTAAAAACTACTGAGGCAGGTAGTGGAGTTTTGAGTTTTGAGACTGAAGAGCTCAGAGATGAGATTGAGCTAGAAGTGGCGGAGGCCCCTTCAACTCTAGATAGGCTTGTTTTGGAACCTGAGGCTACCGAGTTAGAGGAAAGTGAGGAGATTAAGTTAAGGCTAAAGGCCTTTGACCAGCAGGGTGAAGCGATGGAGGTTGAAGCGGAGTGGACTGTGGCTGAGGGCCCAGGTCAACTGATAGAAACTAGTAATGAAGAAGCTGTCTATAAAGCAGAGGAAGCGGGTAGGACTTTGCTTAAAGTAGAAGCTGCTGATTTAGTAGCTCAAGCTGAGTTAAGCATAGAGCCTAAAGAAGAAAGCGAAAGTGGATTTACTTTAAGTATAGGCCTAGATGCTTTGGGCTTTAGAGTACCTGCTAAGGATCAAAATTTTAATGAAGCAGTGGCTATCTGGGCGGCTCATCTTGCTTATCAGCGGGGACAGTTAGAATTAGAAGTTAGTGGTGGTGCTGCTACTAATGATACTTATGGTATGGAATATAAAAGTTGGCTAGGGAATGAAGTTACTACTAATAGAGCTAAAGGTGTTTTACGTTATTATCTGCGTGAAGGTCGTCTCTTGCCTTATCTAGCTGGACAGTTGAACCTAACTCAGCATGAGTGGGAAAATGGATGGGAAAGTGATTTATATGAGATATCTAGGTTGGGCTACGGGCCCGCTGTAGGTTTAAGGATCCAGCTAAGCCGTTTTTCAATGTTGATGGCTGGAGGATTTGAAATAGTAGATGAAACTTTTAAAGAAAATGGGAATATTACTTGGGAAGATATATATGCTGATGAATATGTGGATTTTTCTTTGCGTTTTGACCTGTTTTAAGGTTTATCTGGGAAACCATTTCATTTTTTTGTAAAATATGAAGGAGTTTTTGTATTAATCTGGTATATAAGTATAATAGTATAATTATACTTAGTTTAATATAAAAATTTATTAATTGATTATTTAGGGGAGATATCTAATGAAGAAAAGGGTAGTGATTAGCTTATTATTAGTAATGATAATTATTTTTGTGTATCAAAGTGCTGCTTTTGCAGAAAGAGAACGTTTTGAATTAAATGGAGGGTTAATTATTAATACTTTTGCTTTAGATGAGTTCAATGAATATCTTAAAGAACAAGATGACTATTTGAGTGATAATTATTATTCAACCCTTGATGGATTATCTGAATCATCACTAGAAGAAGTAACTGTTGGCGGAGGGGTTTTTATTCAGGGAAGATATTGGCTGACGGAAAATATAGCTTTAGGCGGTGAACTTAAAAGAAGTGTAGCTTCTACTAAATACGAACTAACACAATCAGGTACAACCTATTTTCAAGATAGTTATGAGTTGACTTTGACGGGGGCTTCTGGCCTAGTCGTATATAAATTACCAGTAGAAAGAGTAAATTTGAATTTTCAATTTGGCTTAGTTAATTACTGGAGTAGTTTGGATTGGGAATGGAATATGGATTTAAGTGATGATGCACAAGATTCTAGAGCTGATTCTTATACGAATAGTAATTTAGGAGGAAAGTTTGGCTTAGAACTGGACTATCTTTTTCGAGATAGATTTTTACTTAAGTTGGGGATGAGTTATCAACATATTGTATTTGATAAGCTGGAGAATGAAGAAGGAGAAGCTTACTATAGTATTCATGGCGATAATATGGAGCCTATGGAGTTCGATTTTAGTGGTTTAGAAAGCAAATTAGGAATCGTATTTAAATTTTAAGAGGTGAGAATGAGATGAAAAAGACTAAATATACTTTAGGGATAGTTATTTTAAGTTTGATTTTGCTCTTAACTTTAATAGGTTGCAGTAGTAATCCTTTTAGTTCAGACGATGATGATGGAATTAAAGGACATGTTACTATGTTAAATAGTGAAATAGATGAAGATGAATTTAACGTCCCCTCAACTGAAACTCAGGAAGCTACAATAAGTTCTGCTGCGGACTATCAGAGTGAGGGAGAATATGTAGAGGATGAAGTGATTGTCCGCTTTAAAGATTCAGCAGAGATAGATGAGTTATTAAATAATTATGGATTATCATTAAAAAATGAGATTGAAAGCTTAGGAGTTAAGCTTTTAAAGATAGAAAAAGATAGTTATGATTTGGAAGAGCTTATTGCAGAATTAGAGGCAGAAGCAGAGGTTGAATATGCGGAGCCAAACTGGATTGCTTACATAAGTGCAGATGAAAAACATCCTGAAAATGAGGAGCACTACGATAAACAGTGGCATTATTCAGCTATCAGTTTGCCTTATGCTTGGGATATTACTACAGGTAGCGATGATGTAACTGTTGCAGTTTTAGATACTGGAGTAGATGCCGAGCATCCTGATTTAGAAGAACTAGTGATTGATGGTAAGAATTTTACGGTAGATGAAGATGATGAAGATAGAAATAATCCCTATGATACTGATGGTCATGGGACTCATGTAGCTGGTACTATTGGGGCAGCTGCTAATAACGAAGGAGTAGTAGGAGTAAACTGGAATGTGCAGATAATGCCAGTTAAAGTTTTAGGTGATGATGGTGGTGGTAGTAACTTTGATATTGCTAAAGGTATTGAGTGGGCTACAAAAAATGGAGCAGATATTATCAATATGAGTTTAGGTTCTGTACCTATCCCTATTCCTTCTAAATCTCAGGAAGATGCTATAAATTATGCTTATAATAATGGGGTAACTGTAATTGCTGCTTCCGGGAATGATGAAAATCCCGAAGTAACTTATCCGGCTCGTTATGATAATGCTATTGCAGTGGGATCAGTAGATCATGAGTTTGATTTAAGTGATTTTTCTAATTACGGTAGAGAGATTGATTTTGTAGCTCCAGGAAGTAATGTTTTTTCTACTTTACCAAATGAACAGTATGAAATTGAGTCTGGTACTTCTATGGCAGCACCGCATGTGGCTGGAGTAGCAGCTTTGATTTTGGCTGAAAATCCTAATCTGAATCCTGATCATGTAAAAGAGCATTTAAAGCTGACAGCTCAAAACTTAGGTGATCGAGGTTGGGACTTCAAATATGGCCATGGAGTAATCAATGCTTACGCTGCGGTGGCTGATTTGAAGATTAGTGAGGCTGTAGTTTTTGCTGGTAAGGAGAATGGTGATCAGATAGAGGTCAAAAGTGAGCTGGTAAAGGTAACTGATGATGGTTTTTATAGCTTGCCTGATCTAGATGATAAGTACTATCTCTATGCCTGGATAGATAAAGATGATAATGATGATGAAGTTTCAGCAGGCGATTACTTTGGTAAGACTTCCAGCAAGGTAGGTTCTGGTGTTGATGCTAATATAAGTATGGAGCTAGTAAAAGATAAAGAAATAGAAATTCAAAATTAATTTTATAGAATTAAGTTAGTGTAGTAATAAAATTAAGAGAAGGGGGGTTAGTTTTGTTAGTTGGGTTTGGCTTAGATTAACAAAACTATTATTAAAGAAAGGGGAGTTTAGAAATGAAGAAGAGAATAATGATTGTTCTATTGGTACTGGTAGTATCAGTAACTATGTTAGGTTGTTCTGATAGTTCTTCAAGTTCAGATGAAACGACTGAAACGGAAGTTACTAGTGAAATTGCAAGTAATGTTGAGGATTCGGGTGAAGTTTTCTTAGGGAGACTTAATCAGTCTATAGAGGAGGATTATGATTTAGATTCAGTTAAAGAAGTTTTAACGGATGATGCTAAAATAGTAACCGACTGGGATCTTATTATTAAGGTTGACCCTGCTGAAAAGATGGAAAAAGAGATATTTGAAGATTATACATATGGGCAGGAATTAGAGTATGAGTATGAGTTCTTAGATGGATTAGATGAGAGTGAGTTTGCAGACGAAGAAATGGTAACTGAGGTTAACTTTGACTTAACAACTAATGAGGATGATTATGATGATGATAATTTTAATTTTAATGAAATAATTTTTAATCAAGAATTTACATTCTTCTTTGAACTTTGGTTTGAGTATTTAGAAGATATAGAAGAATCTGATGAAGATTTAGAAATTGAGGTTGATATTGATACAAAAGACTTTTCTGGTGATACGGCAATTTTAAGAGGTCAATTAACAGAAACTTATATAGTAGATGGTGAAGAGATTACTTATGAAGATGATATAACGATAGAATTGAAAGAAATTGATTCTGATTGGTTAATTAATGAATTTATTATCGAAGGAGAATATGAGGAGAACCTAGTTGATTGGTATTAATTAAAATAAAGAACTGATGTAATAAAATGAGAAATGAGTTTGGGGAAGCTCTAGCTTGGAAGTTTCTCCAAACTCAAATTTTTTATTGCTAGGGATGCTTATCGTATATATGTAGATGATACTGCTCCCGAAGGAGTATACTTCGGCCCTACAGCTAGATTTTCTTATCTTAATTTAGAGGATCACGTTGAATCAGTTAGCGGTACTGCTTTTGATGCTGGTATAGTAGCAGGATATCAATGGATTAGTAGTGGTGGCTTTGTGACTGATTTAAATGTGGGAGTTAGTTTGGGTTTTGGAGAGGTTAAGGCTGAAGAGTCTGGGGAAGAGGTTTCTTATTCAGGTCTTAATCCTCTTTTGGGTGTTAACTTTGGTTATGCTTGGTAGTAAAAATTAAATTTAAACTTATTAAAAAGACTGGACTTCATTAGAAGTCTGGTCTTTTTTATTTTAAGCGCAGATAATCCTAATCTTTCAAAAAAATATCTCTACCAGCAGGATAGCTATAAAAATATGTCGAATACTATAGAACCACATAAAAATAAAAGGAGATGCTGCTTATGAAAAGGCTAATAATTCTGCTGGTTGTTATTTTGCTAGGGATTATGATAGTTGGAGGTACGGTCTTGGCTGAAGAAGAGCTTAGAGTAGAAATTACTGACGGCGAGATTGAATTTAATACCACTATTTTTTCTATAAATAGGAGAGAGTTAGATGCTTGGGATGGAAGGGAAAGTACGAGAGAATTTTTGAATATTGATGGGGGAAATAGAGAGTTGGAAGTAGAATTTATAGGTAAAATAATGAATAGTGTTGATTGGAAGTTAGCTGTTGAAGAAGAGGATGGGGTTTATGATTTTAGCCTAGCTTTTGCTAAGGAACTAGATGATAGTGCATTAGAGCTGGCATTTTGGGATGGAGTACACAATATTACTTTAAAAGGCAGAAGAAGAATTGGAAATGCTGAAGGACAGACGGTAATAGCTAATGGAGGTGGCTGGGGTTATGTAGATGATCAGGATACTTATATTAGATACTACTTAAGTGATGAGTTTAACTTAAGCTTTAAGCCTTTTGAGGCTGACTTTAAAATTGGAGATGAGTTTGAAGATGAATTAGATAATAATCCAGGTATAGAAGCTAACTACCAACTGTCAGAGTTAATGACTTTAAGTGGAAGTTTTTGGACAGTTGGAGAGTCGATAACAGATCAATTCGGTAATGATGGAGCTGATCCATCATCAAGGGATATTCAAGTTAAAGGAGCTCTGGACTATGAAGAGGAAGATACCTCTTTTACTGTAGGAGTTTTATTAGATTTAACAAGAGAAGAGTTTGCAAACGGTAATGAAGAAAGTGGTGCTTTAATTGGGATAGGGCAATGGATACCAAATAATGAGCAAGTAGGAAGTGTACCTGGGCAAGCACCTAGGGAAAGCTTAATCGTGAATATTTTAAGTGAGCATAAGTTAGCTGATGATTTAAGCTTAGAAAGTGAAGCTAAATTAGGCCGAGGAAGTTATGAGAATGAAGATACAAATGAAGAGGGAAGTTTAACTGACTTAGGTTTATATACTAAGCTAACTAAGGAACTTAATGATGGAGTTAAGATTTATAGTTCTTATACACTTAGAAGAACTTCTGGTGATTCCGATGATGGAGTTACTGAATTTGACTTAACAAGAAGGGCCCAAACCTTTAATTTAGGAGCAGAAAAGCCATTAGAAGAAGGGTTAATTTTATTGGGAGATATTTCATTAACTCCTTCTAGTGTGGAGATGGATGGAGATATTGAAGAAGAACATAGTTTTTTGGCTTTTGAATTAATGACTGGCTTAAGGTATGAATTTTAAATAAAAAGTTGAAACTTGATTATTTTTACTTGGTCACAGGTTAAAAGCCTGTGATCTTTTTTTTAGTAAAATTGACTCTTAAAAAGGAAAATTGCAGGTCAATGGATAAATAATAACTATAGCAATTTAAGGGAGGACAAAAGAATGAAAAAGTACTTACTTATTTTATTGATACTTACATTGACTATAACTTCAATGAACTTAGCAGAGCTTCAAGCTGTAGAAAAAGAAACTGCTGGAGATATCACCTTAGCTACTACTATTTGGAACCATGATGACCTACGGATGGAGTATGAATATAATAAAAAAAGCGTACTGCGAGCCGAAGCCATGGCAGCTATCTTTCCGGGAGCCGGTCATCATTATGTGGAAAGCGATGATACTCTGCGTTGGCTGGGGATGGGTTTAGCCGGTTTAGCCTTGACGGTTTATGCTAATAGTGAGGATTCAGAGCTTTACGATTATAGTAACTACATCACTTTTAGCTACATGGTTTGGAAAGGATTGGAGATAATTGATGCTCGCCAGCAGGCTGAAAGGTATAATCGTCAATTAAGAAATGAATTAGAAAGTAGTATTGCGGCTAGAAATCAGGGTGTGACTTTTGAAGCTAGACTTTTAAACTATAATTTTTAATTTTTTAGCTAAAAAGCAGGAATATTAAAAGAAATATCTAATAAATACAGAAATAAGAAGTAAATTTAGATATTTATGAGGGGGAGCTAAGCAAAGAAATGAAGCTAAATTTTAAAGAATTAGCCCAGGAGATTGAAGAGGAGATTATTAATTGGCGACGTGAGCTACACCAGATTCCCGAAACAGAGTTAGAACTACCTAAAACAGCTAGCTATTTAATGAAAGAGTTGGATAAGATCGGCTTAGAGGTGACTAATGGACTGGCTAAAAGTGGACTAATGGCTATTATTGAAGGTACTAATAAGCAGGCTGAGTCCAAGACCTTTGCTATTCGCGCCGATATGGATGCTTTACCGATTACTGAAGAGACAGAGCTTTCCTTTGCTTCCCAACATCAGGGTAATATGCATGCCTGTGGACACGATGCGCATATGGCAATGGCCTTAGGAGCAGCTAAACTACTTTATCAGCATCGCGATCAGTTGGTAGGAGATATTAAGATTTTATTTCAGCCTGGGGAAGAAGGACCAGGTGGAGCTAAACCGATGATTGAGGCTGGAGTCTTAGACAATGTAGATGCTATTATTGGTTTGCATATTGGCAGTATCTTTGAAGAGTTAGATAACGGAGAGATCGGGATTTCTTACGGAGCAACTATGGCTAGTATGGATAAGTTTTCTATTGAAGTACAAGGTCAGGGAGGACATGGAGCCCTGCCTAATACTACTGTAGATCCAGTAGTGATCAGCTCTTCTATTGTGCAGGAGTTGCAGACCTTAATTAGTCGGGAGATTTCGCCCACTAATCCTGGGGTAATTACTGTCGGTGAAATTCACGGTGGTACTGCTTATAATGTGATTCCCGAAAAGGTAGAGTTGACCGGAACTACTCGCTTTATTCATGAAGAGGATCGCCAACAGATTTCCAAGAGAATGGAAGAGTTAACCGAGAATGTAGCTACTGGGCGCCGAGGTAAGATTAAGTTTGACTATCAACACGGACATCCACCTTTGCGTAATAATCGAGAGTTGACCGAATATGTAGCTACTATTGCTAAGGAAGTTGTCGGTGCAGAAAAGGTGGTAAAGATTGAAGAGCCGACTATGGGTGGAGAAGATATGGCTTACTTTTTAGAGGAAGTACCCGGCACCTTTTTCTTCTTAGGTTCAGCTAAGGAGATAGAAGGTAAAAAGCATCCGCATCACCATCCTAAGTTCGATTTAGATGAAAGTACTTTTTGGAAAGGTACGGCCTTATTAGCAGCTGTATCTTTTAACTGGTTAAAAGAAAATTAGGCAATTTTTAACCTCTCTATCTGTTATGATAGAGAGGTTTTTAACTTTAGTATTTAAACTAGTTAAAATGGTAAAAACTCCAATAGTTTTGCAGGTATTTGTTAGTTAGATATAGAAATTCACAAAACAGTAATAATTTATTATTTAACTAAATCAAAGGAGGTTGTAACAGCTGTTAAAATACTAACAAAAACTATATAAAAGTTATAAAAACGCTTGAAGATCTATCTATAT
>NZ_JALKBZ010000060.1 GCF_023227765.1 Fuchsiella alkaliacetigena | reverse complement strand
AACATTATATATGAGGTTTGGGTATGTGTCATCTTTATATTTAAATCATCTTGTGCATTTAATTATACAATGCACCAATTTTTAAGTCTAGATTATTTTACTTGCCGAATTCAAGTTTATTTCTAAAACTAAGGTTTAATCAAAAAAGTATAACAATTTAAATTAAGCTCAAAGCCTTATCTAAGCGTCTTAAAGTCTCCTCTTTACCTAAAATAGAAATGATATTATACAGTTCCGGGCCCGAATCCTGACCGCTCAAAGCATACCTTACTGGATGGTAAAAAAGCCTGCCTCCTACTGGTAATTCCTTCAATACGGCCCTTAACTCCTCCAACACAGCTTCTGAGCTATAATCTTCTAAAGTATCTAAACTATCTTTTAAAGTCTCCAGTACTAGATCAACATCCTCCTGCTTAAATATCTCCTCAGCTTTATCAACATCTTCATACTCTAACTCATTAAAGAAGATATCTACGTGTTCAGTAATTTGAGCCACATAGTCCAAAGAACCTCGTACCGTATCCACTATCTGCTCTAAATCAGCATACTCCTGCTCAGTTAACTCTTCTTCAATATAGCCTGCTTCCCTTAAGTAAGGAGTCGCCAACTCAACAATCCTATCTAGCTTAGCTTCTCTAATATAATTACCATTTAACCAGTTCAGCTTTTCTACATCGAAAACAGCAGGACTATTATTCACTTCCTGCAATCCAAACTGTCCTATAATCTCCTCAATACTCAAAATTTCCTCTTCGTCAGCCGGTGACCAACCTAATAAAGATAAGAAGTTAAGCATAGCTTCCGGTAAATAGCCCTGTTTTCTATATTCACTGATATATACATAGTCCTCACCACTTCTTTTACTTAACTTAGATCTATCAGCACCTAAGATCATCGGCAAATGAGCAAAGTTAGGCACCTCAAAGTCTAAAGCCTCAAAGAGTAGCATCTGTTTAGGAGTATTAGAAAGGTGATCCTCACCGCGAATAACATGGCTAATCTCCATTAAGTGATCATCGACTACTACCGCAAAGTTATAAGTAGGTATTCCATCGGACTTAACAATTACAAAATCATCCAAGACCTCGCTACTAAACTCCACATTACCGTGAACTAAGTCCTCAACTACAATCTTTTTTTCGCTCTTAGGTAGTTTAAATCTTAGCACTGCTTCCTTACCTTCAGCCTCTAACTTCTCTCTTTCGACAGCAGATAAGTCGCGACAGCGACCGTCATACTTAGGAGCCTGATCATTTTCTCTAGCCTGCTTACGCATCTCATCTAACTCTTCAGGCGTGCAGTAGCAATAGTAAGCTAAGTCTTTTGCTAATAGCTTCTCAGCATACTCTTCATAAATATCTATTCTTTCGCTCTGTCGATAGGGCCCTAATTCACCTCCAGCTTGAACTCCTTCATCCCAGTCTAAACCAAGCCATTCCATCTCCTGCTTAATAACCTCTTCAAACTCAGCAGTAGAACGTTTTTGATCAGTATCCTCGATCCTTAAAATAAATGTACCCTCTTCTTTTTTAGCATATAACCAGTTAAACAAAGCAGTCCGAATATTTCCTATATGTATTTGTCCCGTAGGACTTGGTGCAAATCTGACTCTAGTTTCGCTCATTCTTTTCCCCTTCCTCTACAACTGATATTTTTACATTATATTATAAAGCAGATTAACAATTATTGCAAGTCTATTTCCAGCTCTCAGTATAATAAACTTTAGTTAATATTGTTATATTGTTTTGTTCAAATGATAGAGGACAGAGGATAGAGGATAGATAAAGTTCAAAAGATTAAAACCTGTTTGACGCTGACTAAGTTCTGACAAAAATCTGACAAAATCTTAAAACCTTTAAAATCTATTAGAACCACACGCCCTGAAACGACGCTTGCGACGTTTGTACTTTAACTAGTCATTACTCTGGAACTTTAGCTAGTCACTACTCTGGGGATAATAATCCCTAAAGAAGTGCCATTGGGGTGAAACACAAATTAACATAAATAAAAACCTTTAAACATTTTTTTGAAATTATGCTTTAATGTCTAGTCAGAACTTAGTCAGATTTTAGTCTGTGTCAAATAGATCTTGAACTTTATCTTTTTATCTTAATTTATCCTCTATCATTTATCATCTGTCCTCTGAAATAATAGAACGATATTACATATGTGTTTTTATTTAATACTAACAATAGCCTGAGCAGCAATTCCTTTCTTTTTACCTACAAAGCCCAAACCCTCAGTAGTGGTAGCCTTTATATTAACCTTCCCACCAGCAATACCTAGTATTTGAGCAATATTTTCCTCCATCTGCTCAATAAAAGCAGACAACTTAGGCTTTTGAGCCATAATAGTAGCATCTATATTATTAACCACATAATCTTCAGCCTCCAAAAAAAGCTGAACCTCTTCTAAAAGCTTCAAACTAGATATTCCCTGATACTTAGGATCAGTATCGGGAAAATGCTTGCCGATATCTCCAGCCCCCGCAGCTCCTAGCAAAGCATCCATTACCGCATGTATTAATACATCAGCATCGGAATGTCCTTTTAAGCCTAAAGAAAAATCAATCCTTACTCCACCCAATACCAGCTCTTCTTCCTCCACCAACCTATGTACATCATAACCAATACCTACTCGCATCTCTGCCTCCTATTGATAATAGTTTCAGCAATACTCAAATCCTCAGGAGTGGTAACCTTCAAATTCTCATAGCTACCTTTAATTAACTTAACTCTTTTATCCAATCTTTCTACTAACATTGCAGTATCAGTGCCTAAAAACTCATCTTTAAATGCTTGTCGATAAGCCTGCAAAGCTAAGCTATATTCAAAAGCTTGCGGGGTCTGTATGGCCCACAATCTATCCCGCTCAGGAGTATCTTGTACAAAGTTCTCTTCATCGACTCTCTTAATTGTATCTTTAACTGGGACAGCTACTCCTACTGCCCCATGTTTTTTAAGCTCTTGCAAACTCCTCTTAATAGTCTCTTGTTTAACTAAAGGTCTAGCTCCATCATGAATTAAAACATAATCAGCCTGCTCAACAGCTTGCAAACCATTATAGACTGATTCCTGTCTAGTTGCCCCCCCAACGACTAGAGAACATTTAGATTCCAAATCATATCTATCTATCACTTGCTGCTGACAGTAAGCTAATTCTTCCTCTTTAACTACAACTATAACTTCGCTTATCAGCTCCAGTTGTTGAAAAGCTTCAATAGTATAAGCTAGAATAGGCTTTCCCAACAAAGATAAGTACTGTTTATTGAGTTCACTTCCCATCCGCTTACCCTGACCAGCAGCAGGGATAACAGCTATTATAGTATCTATATTAATCACCTACTTTTATTTCAAGTTTGTTATCAAAATAAAACAAAAATATAATTAGTATTATTAATTTTATAATTCCTATAAAGCCTGTTCGGCTTGCTTAGGTTTAGCGAAAATCATCCTTCCAGCAGCAGTCTGGAGTACACTAGTTACTAGCACCTCTATTTCATCGCCAATATAGTTCTTTCCTTCATCGACTACAATCATAGTCCCATCATCAAGATAACCCACACCTTGCCCAGGCTCTTTTCCATCTTTGATAATCTTAACCGACATCTCTTCTCCAGGTAAGACCACAGGCTTAACAGCATTAGCTAGCTCATTAATGTTTAATACCGATACTCCTTGCAGTTCAGCTACTTTATTTAGATTATAATCATTAGTGATCACTTTACCATCCAGCACTTTAGCTAACTTAACCAGCTTCCGATCAACCTCATCTATATCTTCAAAGTCTTTTTCGTAAATTTGTACTGGAATATCCAGCTCCTTTTGAATTTTATTTAAAATATCTAGCCCTCGTCGACCTCTATTCCTTTTTAAAATATCGGCTGAATCAGCTATATGCTGCAACTCTTCTAAGATAAACTCTGGAATTACTAATATTCCATCAATAAATTCAGTTTGACAGATATCAGCAATTCTACCATCAATAATCACACTTGTATCTAAAATCTTACAGGGAGCTCTTAATTCATCTTCCTTAGAACTACTTAGTATACCTCCGGGCCCGATCATATTAGTTAGATTATCGAATAATTTAAAGATTCCTCCTCGCTTCTTAATAGCTAAATTTAGCCCTAAATAACCCAAGGTTAAGTTGACTATCACTTGCAAAGAAAGACCAAATCTAGGAATAGAAGCTAATGGAAAAGCAAACACCAATAACACTCCTAAACTTAAACCCACTATTAGTCCTAACAGTCCAGCTATAATATCCTGAAAAGGAATTCTTTGCAACTTAGTTTCAAAACTTAAGATAACCTCAAATAACTTTTCAATTACAATAGGTAGTACCAAGTAACCAGCTAAAGCACCTATTAAAATTCCATAAATCTGATTGCTAGTCACAAGTTGACTTATATTTGCTAAGCTAAAGGTTAAGTCCTCTGCTAAACCTAATACATCGGTAACTTGATAACCAATCACAGCTCCAATAATAGTAAAAATACCTCTCCAAATTAGTTTTAACATCCTTCTCCCACACCTCCTTTCAAAAAATAACAATACATAAAGATAAAACGTCAGGCTAACCTGACGTTATTCTTCCTCATCCTCACCTTTATTAACAAAGATTTCATCAATCCGTTCTTCGATTTCCTCTTCGCTCTCATCCTCGGCTAGCACTAGTTCGCTAATTAAAATCTGCCTTGAATTACTCAGCATCTTCTTTTCCCCAGTCGAAAGACCTTTTTCTATATCTCGAAGAGTTAAGTTTCTCACTACCTCAGCTACCTCGAATATATCACCAGTTTTTATTTTTTCAGTATTAGCTCTAAAGCGTCGATTCCAATTTTGAGACATTTCACTCTTCTCTCCGCGTAACACTGTAAAGACATCATCAACTCTACCTTGGTCTATAACCTCTCTGATTCCAATATCTTCTATATTATCCTTAGGAATCATTACTCGCATTTCACCAATAGGAAGCTGCATGATATAGTACTGCTTAGTTTCGCCTAAAACTTCCTTTTCTTCTATTCCTACGATAGTGCCTGCACCGTGATTAGGATAAACAATTTTATCTCCAGTTTCAAACATTAAATTCCCTCCATTCACTACATAATAACCCTTCATATTGTATCATACCACTAAGGAGATGTCAATTAGAGATGCATCCGCTGTTCTAATAGTGCTTGGTCTCGCAAGCGCTTTAAGCCTTCCTTGATAGCTTGAGCTCTAACTTCACCTACCCCATCAACATCATCTAATTCATCTATAGAGGCATTAAGAACTTCTTGGAAATTATCAAACTCCAATACTAAATTCTCAATTACCGGCATAGGTAATCTCGGAATTTTGCGCAATAATCTATATCCTCTAGGAGAAACTGAAAGATCTAAAACACTCATATTACCACCATAACCTAATCTCTTACTGATTGTAGTCAAACTGACTAAATCATCCGAACTTAAATCAGACATGTCATCCAACATTTCCTCTGGATCATTAATTAACTCTTCACCAGCAGAATCACTTTCTTCGCTCTCTATAGAATCATCCTCCATAAGTACTTTCGAAGGAGCAACATAGTCTTTAGTTAATAGTACCCCTTCATCTTTTATATTAGCTAATAGTTCTTCTAACTGCATATTTATCAGTCTACCTTCAGTTCCTAATTCATCAATATAACGCTCTATCTCTTCCCCAATCCGCAAAACCATTTCTATTCTCTGCAACACTGTAGCTACATCAGAAATGGTAACTAAGTCTTGAAACTCCAAAGCGCTTAACTTATTTAACGCCTGATCTAAAACACTTCTGTATTTTTCTAAGGTCTGAATAGCTTGATTAGCTTTAGCCAAAATAACTCTAATATCCTCTAGAACATACTTCTTTTCTCCTTTATATAAGGATATTAAGTCCCTACGTTGAGAAATCGAAATTACTAATTCTCCCGTCTGTTTGGCTACCCTCTCCGCAGTTCGATGTCTAGTCCCAGTTTCCATAGAAGATATATCGGGATTAGGAACTAGTTGAGCATTAGCACATAAAATTCTTTCACAGTCACTGCTTAAAACAATAGCTCCATCCATCTTAGCCAATTCATATAAGCGAGTTGAAGTTAATTCACTGTTAATATTGAAGCCCCCATCTACTATTCCTAAAATTTCTTCACTATCTCCAACAACAATTAAAGCTCCAGTTTTAGCTCTCAAAATATTCTCTAAACCCTCTCTAAAAACTGTGCCCGGAGCTAAAAGCTTAAGTACATCTTTGAAATCTTCATGCTGAGCAGACACTCCTATACTCACCCCCCAAAAACTAAGTCTAATACTTCTGTAATCTGACTAATCCCCAAAATATCCTTATTTATTTCTGAGCCAATCTCTAAAGAGTCATAGTTGCTATTAGGAATTAAAAATTTATTAAAGCCTAACTTTTTAGCCTCTTTAATTCTACGTTCTATTTGAGCTACAGCTCTAACCTCTCCCGAAAGACCTAACTCACCAATCACTAATAAGTCATCTGCTAAAGAAAAATCACGCAAGCTAGAAATAACCGCTATAGCAATTCCTAGATCAATCCCCGGTTCATCTACCTTCATCCCGCCAGCAATATTTATATAAACATCTTGATCTTGTACCTGCAAGCCTACTTTTTTCTCTAAAACAGCCAAAATCAAAGAAACACGTTTATGGTCTACTCCGGAAGTCATTCGACTAGGAGTCCCAAAGTTAGCAGAGCTAACTAAAGCCTGCACTTCAACTAAGATAGGCCTACTACCTTCTATACTAGCTACAATTACTGAACCTGAAACTTCACTAGGTCGCTCGGAAACAAAGCGTTGAGAAGGATTAAGCACTTCTACTAACCCCTGTTGTTTCATTTCAAAAATGCCTATCTCATTAGTGGAGCCAAAACGGTTCTTAGCTGCTCTCAAAACCCTATAGAGATGGTGTTGTTCATCATCAAAATAAAGTACAGTATCCACCATATGCTCCAAAACTTTGGGCCCGGCAATGGAGCCCTTCTTAGTTATATGCCCTACTAAAAATACAGGGATATTTTCCGTTTTAGCCAGACGCATCAACTTAGCAGCACACTCTCTAACCTGACTAACACTTCCCGGAGCAGAGTCATAATCTGGATCGTAGATAGTCTGAATAGAATCTACAACTACCAAGTCCGGTTCAATATCTTTAATCTCCTTTTCAATTAAAAAATAATTCGTTTCCGCTAAGATATATAGTTCCGAATCAGTAACTTTTAGCCTATCAGCCCTTAACTTTACCTGATACTCAGATTCCTCAGCCGATATATATAACACTCTACCATATTCAGAAGCAATCCGATCTGAAATCTGCAATAATAAAGTTGACTTACCTATTCCTGGTGCTCCGCCAATCAAAATTAACGATCCAGGAACAATCCCTCCTCCTAATACTCTATCTAGCTCCTTAATTTTGGTTGCAAATCTAGTTACTTCAGTAGCTTGAATCTTATCCACTCTACTAACTTGACCCTGCGGCTGAAAACTACTAAGGTCTACCTCTTCATTTTTATCATCATTATAAGCTTCTTCTACTAAAGTATTCCACATTCCACAACCACTACATTTGCCATTCCACTTCAAAGATTCATAACCACATTCTTGACAGACATATCTACTCTTCTTTTTAGCCATTAGCTATCACCTAAAACTATTCTTTAAATTACCTATCTGATTTAAAACTTAACTTATATTATAACATTTTTAGCTCTAATTAACAAGTTGAAAAGCAGACCAAACAGTTACACCTGCTCAGTCTGCTCTAACTTACTTTTAGCAAAGCTTATTAAAAACTAATTCTTCATCTTCTACATCAACTTCGATTCGTTCTCCACTTTCAAAATCTCCACTCAAGATCTTTTCAGCTAAAGGATTTTCTACTAATCTCCTAATAGTCCTTTGTAGGGGTCTAGCTCCAAACTCTTTATCAAAGCCTTTTTCACCTAATAGTTCTTTAGCTGCTTCAGTTACTTCAATCTCTAAGTTCTTCTCTGCTAATCTATCTCCAACATCGACTAACATCAAGTCAACTATCTCCTTTATATGCTCCAAATCAAGAGCATGAAAGACTATCATTTCCTCTAGTCTATTTAAAAACTCCGGTCTGAATCTCTTCTTTAGCTCCGAAGTAACCTTATCTTTCATCCTTTGATAAGAGTCTTCACTATCTTCATCAGCTTTAAAACCTACTCCAGCTTGATTCTCTATTAAGTTAGCTCCAACATTAGAAGTCATAATAATTATTGTATTTTTAAAGTCTACAGTTCTACCCTGAGCATCGGTTAGCTGTCCATCCTCTAAAACCTGCAAAAGAACATTAAATACTTCCGGATGTGCCTTTTCAATTTCATCCAGTAAAACAACAGAATAAGGTCTTCTTCTTACTTTTTCAGTCAACTGACCACCTTCATCGTGACCTATATACCCCGGAGGTGCTCCAACTAATCTAGAAACAGCATGCTTTTCCATATACTCCGACATATCAATTCTAACCATAGCTTCTTCATCATCAAACATAGCCTCAGCTAAAGTTCGAGCTAGTTCGGTTTTACCAACTCCTGTTGGCCCTAAGAAAATAAAAGAACCAATAGGACGCTTAGGGTCTTTTAAACCAGCTCTAGCTCTGCGTACTGCTTGAGAAACAGATTCAATAGCTTCATCCTGGCCTACTACTCTTTCATGGAGTTTTTCCTCTAAACGCAATAGTTTATCTGCTTCATCTTCAGTCAACTTAGTAACAGGAACTCCAGTCCAGTTAGAAACAATAGCTGCTATATCCTCTTCTTTAATTACTGCCTCATCTCTACCTCTTTCATTTTTCCACTCTCTTTCTAAATCTTCCAGTTTAGCCTCCAGTTTTTCCTGTTGATCTCTCAGTTTAGCTGCCTTTTCAAACTCCTGAGCTTCTACAGCAGCCTCCTTTTCTTGATTAACCCTCTCTAGCTCCTTATTCAAATCTTTAAGCTCCGGAGGAATAGTATTCTCCTCTAGTCTAACCCTAGCTCCAGCTTCATCCATTAAATCTATTGCTTTATCTGGCAAAAATCTATCGGTAATATAACGCCTAGATAAGTTAACCGCTGACTCAATAGCCTCATCAGTAATTTTAACTCTATGATGAGCCTCATAAACATCTCTCAATCCTTCTAAAACTGCTCTAGTTTCCTCAACAGAAGGCTCCTCAACTAAAATCTTTTGGAATCGTCTTTCTAAAGCAGCATCCTTTTCAATATGCTTTCGATATTCATCAAGAGTAGTAGCCCCAATGCACTGTAATTCACCTCTAGCCAAAGCAGGTTTTAATATATTAGCTGCATCAATAGCCCCTTCAGCTCCCCCAGCTCCTACTAAACTATGCATTTCGTCAATAAAGAGAATTACATTACCTGACTCATTGATCTCTTTTACTACTGCTTTTAATCTTTTTTCAAACTCCCCTCTATACTTAGAGCCTGCTAATAAAGAGCTTAAGTCTAAAGCCAACACTCGCTTATCAGCTAAAATCTCCGGAACATCATCTTCCACAATTAGTTGAGCTAATCCTTCAGCAATAGCAGTTTTACCTACTCCCGGCTCGCCAATCAAACAAGGATTATTCTTTTTCCTCCTACTTAAAACCTGTATCACCCGTTCAATCTCTTTTTCACGCCCAATTACTGGATCTAACTTTTCTTCAGTAGCCAGTTTAGTTAAATCACGGCTAAACTCATCTAAATTAGGAGTATCGCTAGTCTGCATGCTAGACTGGCCCATCTTTTTTCCTCCCCCTAATTTATCAATAATCTTCTTCCTTAATTCATTTATTTCTATTCCAGAATCCTTTAACACTCGAGCCGCTACCCCTTCTCCTTCCTTGGCTAAACCTAATAATAAATGTTCAGTTCCCACATAATTGTGACCCAATCTTCTAGCTTCTTCCATAGACAAATTCAATACCTTTTTAGCGCGAGGAGTGAAGTTCAATTTCTGAGCTTGAACTGAAGTTTCACTTTCACCAATTAAGCCCTTAATTTTATTCCTTAATTCATCTAAATCAAGTTGATAATCCTGCAAGGTTTTAGCAGCAATACCCTCCCCTTCATCTAATAAGCCTAATAACAGATGTTCAGTGCCTACATAATTATGTCCCAAATTTTTAGCCTCATCCTGGGCCAGAACTAATACCTTTCTAGCCTTTTCAGTAAAACGACCAAATATCATTTTATCCACCCCTTCTAATTTTCACTAATTCTACTTCTAATTAATTCAGCTCGCTTTTGATCTCTTTGAGTAGATGTTAACTCTTTTTCTGCTAATTTCTGTAAAGCAGCTGGACTAATCAAAATTACTAACTGATTTAGGATATTAGCAGAAACATTCTCAATAATCTCTAAATCAATTCCTAACCTCACATCAGATATCAACTTCATAGCTTCTTTAGTAGATATTTGACGAGCATAGCTTAAAATACCATAAGCACGATAAATTCTATCTTCTAACTTCAACTCATTTTCTTTCAGTAAAGCTTCTCTAGCACTTCTTTCCTGTTCAATAATTTGATTAATAACGCCCTGTAGATTGTCAATAATCTCCTCTTCAGTAGCACCTAAAGTCACTTGATTAGATACTTGATAAAGATTACCTAAAGCTTCAGATCCTTCACCATATAAGCCTCTAACAGCTAAACCAAGTTGAGAAATAGCTCCCAAAACATCATTGATTCGTTTGGTTAAGTTCAAAGCAGGCAAATGCAACATCACTGAAGCTCTCATTCCAGTACCAGCATTTGTAGGACAAGCAGTCAAATAACCATATCTTTCATCAAAAGCAAAGTTTAATTGAGACTCCAAATAATCATCTACTTTATTATTGATTTCCCAAGCTTCATTTAACTGTAAACCTGACAGCAAGGTCTGTATTCTAATATGATCCTCTTCGTTAATCATAATACTAATACTTTCATCATCGGTTAAAGATACAGCTTTATTCTCTCCTGCCTGAGCATGTTCAGGACTAATTAAGTGCTTCTCCACCATCACTTCTCTCTCTAAAGCTGGGATAGTCTCCAACTCCAATAGTTTTAACCCATATTCATTATCACCATCACTTAATACATCTTTAACTTTCTCCACTACATGCTTAGAATCTTCACTATCAGCGCTTTTTGGAAAAGGAATTCCCATAATATTTCTAGCTAATCTGATGCGACTACTGATTACCACATCAGAGTCGGGCCCTGCCCCTCTCATCCATTTATTTAAAGTATTATTAATCTTACTCGTTAAAGACATAATCTCACCCCTTTATTCTAACTCAGCTTCTAGCTCTTTAATTTTATCTCTTAGCTTAGCTGCTTCCTCAAACTTCTCCTTTTCTACAGCAGCTTGCATCTGTTTACGTAAGTCTTGAATCTCTTTCTTTACCTTAATCAATCCCCCAGTTCTTTGGGGCACCTTACCATTATGGCGATTGCTACCGTGAATCTTCTTTAACAGCCTTTCAGTCCAGTTGCCAAACTCCAAATAACATTCATTGCAGCCTAAGCGACCACTATTACTAAACTCTTTATAATTCAAACCACAGTTTTCACATTCCTTTTGCTCTTGATAACCTAATCCCAAAGAAGAACCCGTGCTTTTGGAGGTGAATTCATTATTCAATAATCCAGCTAGCAGATTATTAAAAGAAAAAGAAGGAGCACTAAAGGCTAACTCCCCTTTCTCTTGAGCACATTTTTTGCATAAATAGATTTCTTTTTTTTGATTATTAATAATCTTTGTTAAGTGCATAGTAGCCTCTTCCTCTTGACAGCTTTGACATAACATAGTAATCCCCCTTAAGCCTCTAATTATTTTTAGCTAATGCCTTTAGAGCCGCCTTTAATAATCTCGCTCTCAAAAAATCTCTTTCTGGCAAATCCAAATCTAAACTTCTCCGATGCAGTATATGTGCTAACATTTCTTTTTCCCTTTTAGTAATCATCTCTTCTTCAAAAAGCCTTTGTAAAAGATTATTAGCCTTCTGTTGTGATATTTGATTATCCAACTGTTTAAATACCTTTTCAATAATCTTTTCTTTAGAATCAAACTCTAATTTAGTAATTTTAACATATCCTCCGCCGCCTCGCTGACTATCCACTACATAACCACTTTCTAAATTAAACCTAGTCTTTAATACATAATTAATCTGCGAAGGAACACAGTTAAACTCTTCAGCTATTTTATTTCTTTGAATTTTAATTTCGTTACTTGAACTACTCTGCATCAGTAGCCTCTTAAGATAATATTCTATTTTATCTGTTAGACTACTCATTATAATCCCTCACTTCATTTAACTTTGACTATTCTTGACCTTAATAACTATTATACATATTTCTTATATTTTTGCAAGTATATTTAAGGTTTATTTTTTACGATTAAAGCTAATTTATTCTAATTAAATAAATCAAATTCTAAAATACGCTTTTTTACATCACTTTCCTTAGTATAGTATAATTCAAATACTAAAAATAAAAGATCTACCTTAAAAAAGGTAGATCAAAACAATATATGGTATGATTTTTACTTTAGATAATTTTATTTTAAATCACTATCAAGCTAAATAATTATTTAATTATTTAACTTTTCATAACATAGAACTTCATCCAAAGGCTTTCTTTTAGGAGTTGAAGGTTGACTATCAGTAAAACCTAAAGAAATAATCGCTACTGGAAAATAAGGATCTGAAATATTAAATAACTCACATAACTGCTTTTCGTCATACTCACCAATCCAACAGCTACCTAAACCTAAACCATGAGCAGCCAATAACATATTCTGAATAGCAGCTGCTGTATCTTGAATGCAGAAATACTTAACTGAATAATCATTATCAGCCCTTCGCTGCTCAGAGTTTTCATAATCGGCACATACTATAATAGCTACTGGAGCTGAAGACAAAAACCTAGCATATTTGCTTTCCTCACTTATCTCTTTTAACTTTTCTTTATCTCTAGTAACAATAAATTTCCAGGGTTGTTCATTATGAGCTGAAGGAGCAAAACGAGCTACATTAACTATTTTCTCAATTAAGTCATTTGAAACAGCTTTATCAGAATATCTACGAATACTTCTTCTAGTTTTTATCAAGCTCAACAGATCCATAATTCTTTACACCCCTTTCAAAAATATATTATTTTTATCCTTATTATTATGATTCTATTATTAATCATTTTTTCCTGCAGAACTTAAATAGTTTTAAAGTAAATTATCAAAATATATGTATTATAATTTTAGATTATAAAATAATAAGGAAAAACAATTTGTTTATTAAGGAGGATTAATTCAAAAATTTCATTTAAAAGAAATTTAGGACTTTTAGATCGCAGCATTCGAATGCTGCTTGGCTTAACTCTAATTTGGATTAGCTTTTTAGGAATATTTGAAAATCAATTTATAATTAATTTAGGTTATTTATTAGGAGTTCTTCAAATTATAGAATCAATATTGGGTTATTGAATAATCTATGATATCTTAAGTTGGTCAACCTATGAAGAGATTTAAATAAAAAACAAATACAAAAATAAAATGGCTCCCCGAGCAGGACTCGAACCTGCGACACGATGGTTAACAGCCATCTGCTCTACCAACTGAGCTATCGGGGAACACATAAATATTATAAATCCGGCAGTGACCTACTCTCTCACAGGGTCCCCCCTGCAATACCATCGGCGCTGGAGGACTTTACTTCTGTGG